>NZ_VOBC01000001.1:323821-647643 GCF_008369195.1 Sporosarcina sp. ANT_H38
AGAACCCTTGAATGATTAGTCAGTAGACCGATTGAATAAAATATAGATCAGAACAATACGAAAAAGACCGCTAATTCGCATATGAATTAGCGGTCTTTAAAATGCCAATACATAAACATTCACAAACAAATGGCGCTTGCTTTAATAATTGAATGAACAGTTAAATTAAGAGGCGTACACTAATTATTATAAGATGCCATTTTCGTGTTAAAACCATTGCTAATTCAGTGGTTAATGAGAAGGGAAATGAAGATGGAAAAGATGAGATTTATTCAACCCGAAAACTAGAAAATGCAGAAGGTATAAACCGCTTTCGTTTTATCGAAAGCAACCTGTTAAAAAGGTATCTTGACTCAAGCAAAGATAATTTTATGATTTATTTTTTTACATAACCTAATACTTTACCTTCTACATTATCCATTGGTAAGACTCCAAAATCTTTACTATCGGTACTTCTCCACCAGTTATCACCCAAGACAAATACAGTGTTCGCTTCAACTTTTACAGGTTCCATAGTAGTTGCAAAATATTCTTTCCAAGATTCATCATCACTTCTATTAGCGGGGGTGGATTCTTTAAAAAATTCATCTTTATTTTTACCTCTATTCAACACTATAGAATAAAAAGTATCTAGTTTCCTACCATCGATAAATACTTGACCGTTTATAATTTCGACTGTTTCACCGTCTAGACCAACCACTCTTGCAATGTAATGCTCAGGCATATTAAAATCGGGATTACTATCTATCGTGAAGTCTGGGGATTTTAAATAGATTACATCACCTCGTTTTATATCCTTGTAATCGAGTTCCACAACTAAACGTGGATGAGCTAAAGTTTCATAATCGTGATTGCCTCTATCCATATTGTCATGAGACCATTCCAATAACAACGAGTTTTCAAGAGGTTCTACCAATTCGACTTCTGGTTTTGTTACATTGTCTGTAATCGTTTCTATTTTAGTTGAAGTCACCTCTGGTGAACACGCAGTTAGTATTACTGCCATCCCGATTAGTACATATTTTTTCAAACCAGCATCTCCTTTAATTCATTATACCCGAGATTCAAAAATCCTTTGCTTAAAAATATAATTTTCTGTCATTTGTAATTATAATAGGATAATCATTTTTGGGGATTATTGACATACGAATTGAAGTGCTATCCTAGGGGGAAATGTATATTCTTAAGTGTGCAAATAACGGTATCTGAAGCCTAAGACTGACAGCAAAGCAGCTCGGTTTAGGTCGAAAGGATTTTAAGCTTTTTGGGTATGAATCATTAGATATGTGGTAACTTTGCCACCTGCAAAACGGACTAATAGGAAGTAGAAGGAAGAGGAGGATTGTCGTGAAAAAGAAATTTTTCCTATCACTGTGTCTAGTCCCGCTTCTTATGCTTTTTTTGAAACCTGTTCCTGTGGCTGCTTGTTCATGTGCAATGCAGCCTTTTCACGTTCGTAAGCGGTTTTCAGCGGAGAAGTTATTAGAATAACGGACAATAGTGGGCTGTTGGGTGGAAGTGGGAAGACTGTGCTAGTTAATGTGAAAGAAACATGGAAGGGCATTAATAAAACGGAAGTTACCATAGCAACAGGTAGTAATGATGGAGATTGTGGCATACCGTTTGTTGTTGGCAAAGAATATTTGGTATTTGCTACTCTTTCTGATATGTACGGGGATAAATCGCTAACGAGTATAATTTGCGATCCAACTACAGAGCTTGGAAATGCTGCTGAAGGTATTTCTATTTTAGGTCAAGGACAAGTTCCAACACAAGATGTGAACTCTATCGATAATAGAAAAATGATCGTCTTGATTAGTGGAGGAGTCGTTTTCATCGCTGGATTGGTTGGGTTTTTTGGGTGGTATCAGAGTAAGAAGAATAAAAGATAATTGAAAAGCCTATTGTCGAAACCGACCCGAGTTTCGTTAATAGGCTTTAATTTATGGTCTAATAATGTCATTAACAAGTAATAGTCAAGTAAATGCCATCATTCGGTCAAGTGGACCGTCGGGATTAATAATATCAGCTAGATCTTTGATTGGAATTGGGAAGTATGGAAATCCCCATACATACGCTGTGATTTCATAAAGTTGGAAATAAATAACGAGAGAGGTGTCCGCAATATAGAAATCCTGGTCACTGCGGATTTCTGTGAATGGTTCAAGCAACTGGATATTCCAGTCTTTGATTCGCTGATTTATAATATCCGACAGCTTTTTCTCGTAATCGCTACCTTTTTTGAACAAATCCTTCAATTCATATTGTTTTCCGGTTTTTGTATCAAATGTTAATGATTTAATGGTGGTCATCCCATGTGCACCGCCTGTAAAAGAATAGACGATAAGATTCAAACTAAGGATACCACGTTGATTGTTCTTCAACTCGAAATAGGCTAGCAATTCCACGAGGTCTTTATCGTAAAAACTTCGTTCAACAAGTATTTTATTCAACGTCGTAATAATGGCATAATTAATTGTACTTTGCACATTGAGATTTGGTAATTGGGTAACAACAGGATAATACACTTTAACATCCTCTGAGGCATGGGGCAGTCTTTTCGTTACAATTGATACTGGTAAATCCATAGAAAACGTCCTTTCCTTCTTAATAGAGTAGTTCATCATATGTACAATTGAGTTGGGAAAGTCGGGATAATGGTGAATAGGAACAAAACAATACTCTTTCAAATTTGGAAATTGTAACGATACATATGACTTGTCAGTGTGATGAATAGCGTAGATATCGTAAGGGAAATATGTACTTTGAAATAGTGCGCCCACGAAATCTTAATAACGTTTCACTTTACGCATGCAGCCACAGAAATGTGGTAAGCGAATCAATTCGCGTAAATCAATGCCTCTCGAACTTGCTCTAGTACATTTACGTCTTGAATAGCTAACGCGTTCATCATGCCAAGGGGATTTAAGGACTATCGAATGACACATAGCGTCGTTCCATGTAGAATTAATGTAACGAACACTAATTGGGGAGGTTTCAATATGAAAAAAAAACAGAAAGACTATGAAAATAAATTGAAGAACTTTGATCCTGAGTCCAGTATGCAGGAAACAGAAAATCATTATTCAGATGAAAAGTTTTGGGGCAAAGTGATGAAATACGGGAAACAGGCAGGGAAGACAACAGTCTATTATAGTTTGCTTCTTTTCTACGTTGCTAAAAGCCCTGAAGTTCCAAAATCTTCAAAAATGATTATTGTAGGTGCACTCAGTTACCTCATCTTCCCAGTCGATCTCATTCCGGATTTCATTCCTGCTGTCGGATTGGTGGATGACGCCAGTGTTATTGCCGCTGCAGTATATAAAGTTATTTCATATATAGACGGTGATGTGAAAAATAAAGCGAAACAAAAACTCGCGAAGTTTTTTGATGTTGATACGGATTATGCAGATATTGATGAGAAATTGTCAAACTGAAGAAGTACTTCAATAAAAAGGTGAGTAGCTATTTTTACTAGCTCGCCTTTTTAAAAAGATAAGAACACGTCTGTTGATTAATCAAAAGTAACCAGTAAATAACTTGATCATCTACTGGCGCTGTGTGCGTAGGTGCATTTGGATTGAATGACTTCTATACGATTACCGAGATGTCTGGATATGTAGGGATGTGACTTTGTCGCATCCCTACATTTTTTTTTCGGTTATCGTATGGTGGTTCATCATCCGTCGCGCTCCAAATGCGTAATTACACGAAGTGCTAAAGCTCTTTGGGACGAAAGAATAGAGGGGCATCTACGAGGATAAAAGCCGCCAAAGATGGAATTTTGGCGGCTGAAACTTTATTTAGGGTTCTCTCATTTTTACTAGTAAAGAAGTGTCACTTTCTATAAGGTATAACATGAATATATGCATAATATTTGCAAAAATTAAGCAAGGAACACATTGTACAAAGTAATAGAGTGCCCGAAATTGCATCTTCGGGCACTTACAATTTCTATAGAAAGTTATCTATTCTTTTCTTCCAAACAACTGCGTTTTTCACTTGAACATTGTAGGAACGTGACAGGCAACTAGCCACACTAGGACCCCTCTGTAGAGGAATGAATTGCAATTCCTCCTTAAATCTGTCATGAATAGTTAGCCGACAGCGGTCCGAATATAGTCCAGTGAAAATGGAGGTTAACAAGCACTTCTCACCAGAATTTTATGCGATTAAATGGTTAATCAACAGAGGTGAGATAAGAAAGTGTGAATTTTTTTAATCAGGAACAGTGTCTAGATTCCAGGCGCCAGTCGCTCGGGTCATAAGCAATCCAACTAGGAAGGATTGAACTGCATCCTTCCCGGGCAAAGACCGCCTTCCGCTTTTCTTAATTGTCTATTGACGTTGATTAATGGAAAGGGTTATAGAACCGTCCTTGATTAATGAACATAAAGGCAATCATGAGGAGAAGAATAATAAGTGAAATTGCAATCGCGGTGATATCTCTTCTAGCAACCGGCTGAAAACTGTACCAGGTCCTTTTTTTATGTTTGCCAAATCCGCGCAATTCCATCACGTTACTAATGGTTTCAATTCTGTCTAGACTCGATAAGATGAGGGGTAATAATATCGAACTTGCATTTTTAATACGATTCCCGATTTTTTCTTTTCTGGACATATCGATACCTCTAGCTTGTTGTGAAAGTGCAATGGTCTTGAAATCTCTTTGGATATCAGGAATATAACGGAGTGCGATTGAAACGGAATACGATAATCGATAACTTACACCAATTCGGTTTAAGGAAGCCGCAAATTCACTCGGTTGTGTCGTAACAATGAACAAAAGAGCGGGAGGAATGACCGCTATATATTTTAGTGAAATATTAAATTGATAAAAAAGTTGTTCCAATGTGAGCGAGTAACGTCCAATTGAATCGGTAATTGGATGGGATGTCCCATAAATGACTGTTCCTTGGTAAGGCGCAAACAGAAATATCGCGATATTGTTTAGTATGAGAAAAAAAAGGATGAACCCAAGAATGAGCCTAATTTCTCTGATTTTCACTTTGGATATATTGAAAATAATGATACTCATTACGACAATAGCAAGAAGAACCCGTGTATCGTAAGTGAGCATGGCGGCACTAGACAATAACAGAAAACAAATTAGTTTTGCCGAACCTGTCAATCGGTGAATGACGGAGTCGCGTTCAATATAACTTAAAAGCTCACTGCTCATTGAAACGGACCTCCCGATCATACTGAATGAACTTTTGGATGAACTGTGCTTGATCTGCTATTTGTAGTACATTCGCTAATTTATAAAGGGAGGACTGTTTTAAATGTCCTTGGTCAATTAAATTGTGATCAGCAAGAATAAGAGCAGGAGAGCTGTCCGCAATAATTGTACCGTTAGACATGACAATTGCCCGTTTTGTATATTCCATCATGATGTGCATGTCATGTGTGATTAAAATAATGGTTACGCCACGCTTTTGTAACCTTTCCAGAAACATCATTAATTCGGTCGTATGTTTAAAGTCCTGACCAGCCGTTGGTTCATCCAACAGGATAACAGAAGGTTTTAACACAAGAATGGAAGCAATGGATAACCTTTTCTTCTGTCCGTAGCTGAGTGCAGAAATCGGCCAGTTTCTAAATGGATACAGACCACAAATTTTCAGTGTCTCCTCTACATGTTCTTTTACTTCAGATGCAGGCAAACGTTTCTGGAGTAAACCAAACGCTACTTCCTCATAAATAAGTTGCTTAGAGAACATATGATTAGGATTTTGTAATACAAAGCCAACACGTTCACCGCGTTCTTTAATCGAGTCTTTTGCAACGACAATATCATAGAATTCAATTGAACCAGCTGTAGGTTTTTCAAAACCGCATAACAGTTTTCCAAATGTAGATTTTCCTGTTCCATTTGCACCAACAATACTAATCATTTCTCCTTGATGGATTTCCAAGTTTATATTTTTTAGTATTGGATTGTTTTCTTGGTAATGAAAGGATATATTTTTTAATTGAAGCATTGGAGTGGAAGGTTCATCTGCTTGTTTTGTTATTTGTATATTCTCTAACCATTCCTGTATTTTTGGAGTGAAAGATTCCGCATCTAACTGACTGATGTTTCTTAACTCTGTTGTTTTGTCCAGTGTACAACCAGCGTATTTCAATGCTTTTATGTACAGCGGTTCACGTATTGAATGTTTAGTGAGCAGGGAGCTTGTTAATATTTCATTTGTTGTTGTGTTAGCTATGATTCTACCTTGATCCATCAATATAATACGATCAACCGATTGGGATAGGACATCTTCCAGGCGGTGTTCGACAATAATAACGGTTTTCTGTTCCTTTTTTTGAAGCTCGTCCATTAATGCGATTGCTGCCAAACCAGAGGCGGGGTCAAGGTTTGCTAACGGTTCGTCAAACAACACGATATCGATATCATTGACGAGGACGCCTGCTAATGCGACACGTTGTTTCTGACCGCCCGATAATTCATGGATACGAGCGTGTAAAAAAGGAGTCATGTCTACAATAGCAGCTGCATCTGCAACTCTTTTCTTCATTTCTTCGAGCGGAATATTGTTGTTTTCAAGGGCAAATGCAATATCTTCTCCAACGGTTATACCTATAAATTGGCCGTCTGTATCTTGTAATACCGTTCCGACAAGAAGTGAAATTGAAAAGATGTCAAGATCTTTTGTTTCCCTTCCATGTATTTGTAAACTTCCTGTTAGTTCGCCTTCATAGGCGAAAGGAGCAAGCCCGTTTAATAAGTGAACGAGCGTGCTTTTACCAGAACCTGAAGGGCCAACTATACATACTTTCTCGCCCTCATAAATTGTTAAATTGATATCTATTAGTGTAGCTTCAACTTGGCTATTATATTGAAAGTTGACATTTCGAAATTCGATTAGTGGTTTTTTTGTCATGTTCGTCATCCTTTTTTTAATCCTCGTAACTCAGGCTCCCTTTTTTAGTTCTCGTTTTGGCATAAGCAGCAAGCAAGAACGTTCCAAGTATACCAACCGTTATAATATTACTTATTCCTGCAATAATTCCTTGTGTGAATACTTTGTTTGCGGGTTCTGCATAAATAAGAATATCCAATATTGGTGCAATAATAAACCAACCAATAGCTTGAACTGATGATTGTGCAATGTTAAACGCAATTATTTTCTTTCGCCCAAACTCACCGTCTTGAATGCTGAACATTTTTCTAAACAACCCGATGCCTAAGCCTATAAATGCTGAGACAATGACCCAACTCCACCAAACGGAACCATATGAAATGGCATCTTTCAGTGCGTGACCGATTAAGCCGATAAAGAGGCCTGCAATGGGTCCGAAAATCGTTGAAATAAGTGCAAGTAATGCATAATTTGTTTCAATCGACGTATTTGGAATCCCAGTCGGTATGGAAGCGAAACGACCTAAAATAACAAACAAAGCCGTCCCGATCCCGATTGCAACAATTGTTTTTGTTGAAAAAATTGATTTTTTCATGCGCAAACACTCCTATCTCTTTTTTCTATTGAATAGTTTTCATTCATAAACAATTCGCGGTGCTTTGCGGATGGTGACTTCCCAATTCGTTCCCGTACCGATTCGATAGGCGTCTGCGAACGAACCTTGGTTGATGGCGATGCCGATATTGTCGAGTGAATTAACATAGACTAGTGGCTCGCCAATGTGTAAATCTGCAAATGATCGACCAAACGTCATAATATTGTTGTAAATAGTTCGACCATCCGTAGTAATTGAAACTTCGAACGAATCACCATGCTGTTTTGCGATTTCCTTGAATTGTTTCCGGCTAATATTCGTCCAAAGGTTACCGAAAGGTTTGTCGATAATGTCGACAGTTCCTGTTATTACTTCATCAACAATTTTTGATATTTTTAGAGGTAAAGCAATAATCTTTTCAGTGTCAAGTGTTGGCCCGACATCTTCGAATTGAATAACACCGGCAGCAAGTCGTGCACCTGTATAGGCAAAAATATCACGACCATGGAAGGTATGTGATTCGCCGGAGTTTGGAAGTCGGTTGACGGTCTCATCTATTTCCCGAACTTCACTGATGCCAATGAATTGCGATACATGTGTTAACGTGCCATTGTCCGGTGTAATAATATAGTGATTATTAACTGTTTTTGCGACAACGCCACGTCGATCCGAACCTACACCTGGATCGACAATAGATACGAAAACTGTTTCACTTGGCCAATAACCGATGGCTTGCAATAATCGATAAGACGCTTCCCAAATATTATATTGAGGAATTTGATGCGTAATTTCATAAATAGGAATTCCGAGTTGGACGGAGTTCGCCACACCATGCATAGCGCTAACCGCACCATCACTTTTTCCGAAATCTGATTGAAAAACTAATAAACCTGTTGTCATTACAAATCCACTCCTCATTTTTATAGTGTATGAAACTGAAAAACAAAAAATCCCGACCCATTCAATCATTTATCGATTGAAAAGGACGAGATTAATTCTCGTGTTACCACCTTTTTTCGCTGCTTATTCACATAAACAACCTTAGCAAGTACAAAATCTTATCTTGATAGATTTTAGACTGTGATATTGATAACGGGTACCAACTCCCGCTGCTAATCTACTGATGCAAACTTGTTGCATGTTCAACGCAGAGCTCAGAGGCCATTGTTCAAGTGGAGTCTTCCTGCTTCTTTTCAGCTACCGAAGCTTTCTGTAAGAAATCCATCTACTTTACTTTTCTCTTCAACGCTATTAGGTATTAAAGAGTAATTTACAGGACGATGAAAGAAAAGTCAATGTTTTTAGATTTTTATATTTTAAAAGATTAAGATAGTGAAAGGTAATAGGTTCTGTAACAATCATACGCCTACTTATAAGATCCGAATAAGAAATGCCCGCCACTCCTACGAACTAAATCGTAAATGTGACGGGCATTTTTAAAAAAAGAATAGATAGTATAAGTTTTTTTATCGGAGCAGTGACTAGACTCTAGCGCTTTTCTTATTTTATGCTACTTTTTTCTTTTTACGGAACTTCCCTAAAAACTCATAGACAATCGGAACGAAGATTAGCGTGAGTAATGTAGAGCTTGTTAATCCGCCGATAACCGTAACACCGAGTCCTTTGGAAATTAGTCCACTACCTTCCGCGCCGATAGCTAACGGAATTAGTGCACCGATTGTAGCGAGTGCGGTCATAAGGATAGGACGAAGTCTTGTAGAGCCAGCTTCCAAAATAGCATCCCTTGTTGTAAGTCCTTCATTTTCTTTATTAATAACACGGTCAATTAACACAATCGCATTCGTCACGACGATACCGATTAGCATTAGCAAACCAATCATTGCGGAAACGCTGATTGTTTCGCCAGCAATCCATAGACCAACCAAAGCTCCAATCACAGTGAATGGGAGAGAGAACAAGATTGCCAATGGTGCAAGTCCTCCGCCAAATGTGATGACCAAGATTAAGTAAACGATAGCAATCGCAGCAAGCATCGCGAGTCCGAGCTGTGTAAACGCTTCTGTGATGTCTTCTGTTACGCCAGCTGTACTAACGGTCACATTAGATGGTGTCTTGAGTTCGTCAACTTTTTTCTGAATCGCTGTTGACGTTTTCGCGACATCTTTTGTCGTTATTTCTGCTGAAACACTTGCGAATAATTTTCCATCTTTACGAGAAATCGTATCAGAAGTTGTTCCTTCTTGGATGTCTACCAATTCGGAAATGGCTATTTCCATACCAAGAGGTGATTGAACTTTTTCTTTTAATAGTTCTTCGATTGTTTTATGTTCTTTCTTTTCTTGGTTAATTAACACTTCAATTGTTTTATTGCCTTCTTCGATTTTAGTTAACACTTCCTGCTGATTATCCGGATAGAGGACCATTCCGACTTGTGCAGCAGTTAAACCGTACTGTGTTAATTTCTCTTGATTGGCAACGAGTGTATATTCTTTATATTTTCTTGTTAAGCTTGTTTTAACATTCTTTAAATCATTGTTGTTACTCATGATTTTTTCGATGTTTTCAACAACAGGTTCAATGTCTTTCAAGTCATTTCCGTAAACGTAATAACTCACTGCATTACTTGAACCGCTTGTTGAGAAGTCTTGTGATTTCCATTCACCTTTTGTAGATAGCTTTTGGAGTTCAAGAATTGTTTTTTCTTTTACTTTTGTAAAATCAGCCGTATCTTTATCGAACGTCACAAACATGAGTGCTCCATTTGAAGCACCAGGTGCCATCGGATTTTCGCCGCCCACAGAAGCTTGCACGACGTCAACATCTTTCAAATCCAATAAATATGCTTCTGCGGATTCTACATTGCTGTTGACAGTATCGAGCGTTTCTCCAGGTTCAGGCGTGTACGTGATATACATTGTTTTCTGTTCTTCGTCTGGTAGGAAACTCACACCAATAACGGGGGCAAGGAATAGGCTGCCGACAAGCAGTGCAATCGAACTGACAGATGTGATTAATTTATGATTTAACGTCCAGTTCAATACTTTTTTATAAAAATCGGCCATCTTACTTGGTTTTTCTGTATGGCTATTAGTCGTTGAGTAAAGCTGTTTTTTGAATAAAGAATGTGCGAGCATTGGCACGATTGTAATCGCAACAATAAGTGAAGCGAGCAATGCAAATACAATTGTCAAAGCGAATGGCATGAACAATTCGCCGATCATACCGCTAACTAAAGCGATTGGCAAGAAGACTGCAATTGTAACAAGTGTAGACGACATGATGGGTTTAAACATTTCTTTTGTCGCTTCACGTACAAGTTCCTTACCTTTTAACTTTTCTGTTGGAAGAGACATTCGTCTAAATATATTCTCAACAACTACAATGGAGTCATCGATAACACGTGCAATTGCAACGGTCATTGCACCAAGTGTCATCATATTCAATGTAATATCCAACTGCTTCAAGAATATGATTGCAATTAGCAGGGACATTGGAATTGACACAATGGATATAATTGTAGATTTAAAGTTTCGAAGGAACAGCATTATAATAAGGATGGCAAAGAGTGCACCGAATAATGCTTTACTAATCATCGTATTAACGGATTGTTGAATGGGTTCACCTTGGTCAAGCGTCGTAGATATATTGACGCCATCATTTTCTTTTTCGAACTCTGTCATCAGTTCGTTTACCTTATTGACAACAGTTACGGTATTGGCATTCTGCGATTTTACAACTTGAACAGCAATGGCTTCCTTACCGTTCGTTCTAGAAATGGATTCAGCTTTACCGACATGCTCAATTGTTGCAATTTCACCTAGCTTGATAGAAGGCAGTTGGAAACTACCCGAGTCAGCTCCAGCAGGTGGGGCAGTAGCTACTGGATTCATTTCCGCTGTTGGTGTTGCGGAAGCTTGAGCACCAGTTGGCATTACAGGAATCAACATGTTTTCTAAATCTTCAACTGTTGTAATGTTGCCGTCAATGACGACTGATTGTTCTTCTCCATTGAATTGGAATAAACCGAGTGGCATCGACATATCCGAGCCTTTTACAATTTGTTTCACTGTATTTTCATCTAAATTGTTTGCAGCTAACTTTTCTTTATCGAATGTCAGAATGACTTCTTCAATTTGTTGTCCGGAAACTGCAACACTCGAAACACCGTCAATGCCTTCCAGTTCAGGGACCAACAAATCTTGAACTTTTAATGTTAACTGTTCAAGGTCTGAGTTGTTGTCTGAAACACTAAGGGCAAGGATAGGAAATGCATTGATGCTAATTCTTCCGACGCTAGGATCCATTGCGGCTTCTGGAAGTGTGACGTTTTTTAGTGCAGCGTTAACATCATCTTCGGCTTGTTTCATATCTGTTCCGAATGAATATTCGATTTGCAGGGATGAAGCATTTTGGTACGATGTAGAGCTGACTGACTTAACTCCAGCTAGACTTTTTACTGCCTTTTCAAGCGGTTCTGATAGTTCATTGACCACTTGATCGGGTGTAGCGCCAGGGTAAATCGTCGTTACGCTGACGATAGGAATCGTAATATCGGGTATTGTTTCTAAATTCATTTTTGAACCGGAGTAAATACCGGCAGCTGTAATAATAAGTGTGATGAGCCATACAGCCAATTTATTCTTCATGACAAAGTTAATAATGGAATTCATATGTACCTCCAATAGGATTTTTACTTTGACCAACTAGTCATAATGGTTTATCATTGAAAATAAAGAGTCGGTCTAGGCTTTATAATAGTAACTGACCGGTCAGTCATGAGTCAAGTGTAACAAGTTTAATAGGTTACTTTTCTACTATGTGGGGGTTTTTGCTTTGTCGGATAAAAAAATATTGATCATCGAAAAGGCATCTGAACTTTTTGCGAAAAACGGATTTGATGCAACATCCGTACAAGAAATTACAGATGCATGTGGCATTTCGAAAGGTTCTTTTTATCTTTCATTTAAATCGAAGGAGAGCCTTCAATTTTCGATATTTGAGTACTTTAGTACGAAACTTATTGATCGGTTAGGCAACATTTATCAAATGGAGATTGGACCGAGGGAGAGATTCGAACAGTTTTTCGTGATTCAGTTTGAAGAAATTGCTCGTTATTCAGATTTTATTCTCATGCAAATGCGAGAACAAACAAGCCCAATCAATGAAGAAATGTTGGGGTTATTGAATGACATGCGGAGAAAAGCGTATGAAGCCCAGGAAAGCCTTCTACTGAATTTGTATGGAGAAGACATAAAAGAGCATATGACAGATCTTGTTGTTATTTTGGGTGGAATCGTTAAAGGCTATATTGAAATTATTGTTTTTAATAAAGACACTTTAGATTTTGTAGGGTTGGCGCATTATATTGTGGAACGGATTGATTCAATCGTCAACGGCCTATCTAAACCATTTCTAACAACAGAACTGTTAGCGGGGATTGGAATGTGCGAGGGCGCTCATTCGGTTACGGCTGAAGAGTTATTGAAAGAAATCAAGTTGGTAAAACGAGAGATAGCAGATGAAGATCTGTTAATCAGTTTGGATGTTATTGAGCAAGAACTTTCGGTTACGAACTGTCGAAAACCTGTTATTTCGGGGATGTTGTCTAATTTTAAAAACAATGAACGAACTGAACAATTGGTCAAGAAATTAAAGATGTTCTTGAATGGACTTAAATGACACCATTCTTCGCTTTTTGGGCTGTTTTATGGTAGAATTTAAGTTCATAACAGAAGAGGACGTGACGTTTAATTGATCACAATTACTATACCAAATCCGGATGTAACGATTGTACAACGAAAACAAGAAATGGGTGCGGATGTTGCGCCAATAAAACCTATTTACGGATTTATTGATTTACATGAAATCCCGCGTGATAAAGGCGGCATCATTTTGTTTTATAACAACAAAGATGAGCTGCTGTTTGCTGGCAAAGCACGTAAACTGCGCCAACGTGTCAAGAAGCATTTTGAAGACACTGTCTCTCCAATCAAGAATCATCGTAACGAAGTGTATGAAATCGCTGTTATCGTTATCGAAGATCCGATGGAACGCGAAATTTATGAAACGTATATCATTAATACACAACGTGCAAAGTATAACCTAGACAAAGTATTTTTTGAATGATGAACAAAAGCGTAAGCGCCTGATTTGCCTCGATAAGCGCTGAAGAGCTTGAAGGTAAAGGCGTTTTTTGCCTTTATCAGCAAGACTGAAGCGACTCGAGGGGCTAGGTGCTGGAGTCTAGACGTGAAATCTCCTTATTAGAACTAATTCAAAATATGAGATTTTATAATTTACTTAGCAAATACAAAGCTGACTGCCATGTGCAATCAGCTTTTCTTTTTGACTACATATATAGGAAAAGGGTGGGGACATGGACAAGAGACTACAAAAGATTGTTGACGAAGCGCAAGAAAAGTTTGGTTTGGAAGCGTACAGGCTGGAAAGACATTCAATTTTTAAAGAGCGAGATACTACGGGCGCTGCTTATTATACGTTTAATATGGAGTGGTTTCCTAAGCAATTACGTGAGCCAATCGAAGAAGATTATAATCCTGAGGGTACAGCGATTGTTGAATATGCTATTCAAAAGCAACAATTTAGTGGAGTGTCATTCGTACAACGAGAATCATTTTCTACAAAAACTCATTTCCCCAATAAAAACGTAGATGAAGTCGCCGCGTGGATTGAACAGGAAACGGGATTGCTATACAAACAGGATTTCAAACTAACCGCAGCGAATGCAAATGGATTTCAGTTTAAATCGGATGTCGAGGGTATCTATTTTTCTCCGAGCTGTATGATTGAAGTTAATTTTGATGATGCTGGCAAGCTGACATCCTATCATTCGTACGGAACGAAACCTTCACGGGATCTAGTGGAGCAATCGAAATTCACATTGACACTTGAAGAAATTGAATCAATCGTAAAAAAACAGCTTCAACTTGTAGAGTTTCCATCTGAAACGGAAAAACGACTTTTGGCTGTCTATGCAATGGAAGAAGTATATGTAACGGTAGACGGGACACGAATAATTCCCTTTATGGAACATGAGCGTTCAGAAGTAAAAGTAAATGAAGTAATTGAATGGGACAAGCCGTTGGAAGAACAGATTAATCGTGAAGAAATCACGGTTGTTGCTGAAGTGAGTGTAGAAGAAGCATTCGGCAACATCGACGCCGGGGAAAAACTGACGTTGTCGGCAGAACAAATTGAGCGTAGTAAAAATATTGTCCGCGATGTCTTGAGGGTTGAATATCCTATGGAATCAGGAAAGTGGAAGCTATTTAAACTTCAGCGCCAAGAGAATTTCATCGAAGCCCACTGCAAGATTAATGAAAAGAATACAACGCCTTTTAACCGAAAAGTAGTCGTATTTATAAACCCGGAAACAATGAAGGTACTAAATTACCTTGATAACGGTGCGATGTCCGAGATTTTTGATGCATTTTCTCCTGCTGAAAAGGCTGTTGTGACACATGAAGAGGCTTTCGATAAAATGATTCCTTACATTACACTCGATCCGGCTTATGTCTATGACGAGGTAGTAGGAAAGTATATTCTGTGTGGTTTGCTTGATGCAGCAGAAGCTGTAGATGCAGTAACTGGTGAAATTATTTTATTGGAAGATATATAATACCACGTCTGTGGATTAACTTTTATTCGTATACAATACCGTCGAGAAGGGTTTGATAACACCCATTTTCACTGGACTATTTTCGGACCGCATTCGGCTAACTATTCATGACAGGTTTAAGGAGGAATTGCAATTCATTCCTCCAAAGAGGGATCCAAGTGTTGGCTAGAAGTGACTCCGTCACTTCTAGCCAACACTTGTTTTAGTAATCCTGTTGTGAATTGTTACCTGTCGCGTTCCTACAATGTTCAAGTGAAAAATGCAGGTGTTTTGGAAGAAAAGAATAGATTATATTCTATGGAGAGTGTAAATGCCCGAAGATACAATTTCGGGCACTCTGGCACGTTGTACAATGCGTTCCTTGCTTACTTTTTGTGAAGATTATGCATCTTAGCTTGTGTTGCTTAATAGAAAGTGACACTTCTTTAAAATAAATAAGAAAAAACCATAGAGAAAAGCCAGCTATTCTTTTGTCCAAATAAGCTTCAGTATTCTCTGTACTTATGCATTTGGAGCGTGACGGATAAAGGACAACCATTCGATTACCGGAAAAGCGTGTAGGGATGCGGCTAAGTCGCATCCCTATACATCCAGACACCTCGCTAATCGTACTAGAAGTCATTCAATCCAAACCGATTCAAAAGCACAACTATACAAATATACGCCAGTAGTAATCAAGTTATTTACGGGATATTGTGATTAATCAACAGTCGTGATATAATACTTCACTAAATATACAAAAAGAGGATGCCATAAAAATGGTGTCCTCTTTTTTTACAAGATAAATATAAGCTTTTCTACTTTGATCGGCTTCTAGATTTCCCTGGATAGACTTATCCCTGTCGCGTCTAGTGTGCCTTACGCTATTCTCGCAGTATAAATGGTTCCAAAACTAATACTTTACATTTTATCTGATATATCTTATTATGGAGTTAATAAAGTTTCCTGAGGGAAACAATAGTTCTGTTCATTTTTTTACCTATAAAGTTTCCCTAGGGAAAAAAAAATTTACTTTTGAAGTTTCCTTAAGGAAACTTCTGCATATAAATAGATGTATGGAGGTGTGTAAAAATGAAAGACGCAATTGTAGTTTCGAATTTACATGTATCGTATTTTGGGAAAGAAGTGTTACACGATATAGCGTTTACGATTTCTGAAGGGAAATCAATTGGAATCATTGGGCCGAATGGAGCTGGTAAGTCCACTTTGCTTAAAGTATTACTTAATTTGATTCCAGAAGATAAAGGTGAAATTACAATCCTTGGTTCGACACTGAAAGAAGTGCGTAAACGAATTGCCTACGTTCCGCAGCGTAGTACAATCGACTGGGATTTCCCGATTACAGTTAAAGATACAGTTCTTATCGGAACGTATCCAACAGTAGGGCTATTGAAGAGACCTGGTCGGAAAGAAAGAGAATTGGCTCTAAAATGTCTTGAAAAGGTTGATATGCTGGAGTTTCAGAATCGGCAAATTGGAGAGTTATCTGGCGGTCAGCAGCAGCGCGTTTTCTTGGCCAGAGCACTAGCTCAACAGGCAGACTTATTTTTACTCGATGAACCATTTGTTGGAATTGACGCTACAAGTGAAGAGATGATTGTCAACATTTTAAAGGAGTTGCGCGATGAAGGGAAAACAATTATTGTGGTCCATCATGATTTGAATAAAGCAGAAAAGTATTTCGATGAACTATTGTTGTTAAATAAGGAGTTAATTGCGAAGGGTACTGTGAAAGAAGTATTTACGCCTAAAATGATTTCAAAAGCGTACGGGGGACAATTATCATTTTTAGATGGGGTGATGGAAAAATGATACATTTCTTCGAAGCTGTTATGCAATATGGTTTTCTGCAAAAAGCGCTTATTACTTCTGTTATGGTTGGTATCATTAGTGGCGTCATTGGTTGTTTTATTATTTTAAGAGGAATGGCTCTTATGGGGGATGCGATATCTCATGCTGTGTTGCCTGGTGTCGCCATTTCTTTTATGCTTGGTATCAATTTCTTTATTGGGGCGGTAATAACAGGTATTTTAACTGCGATTGGCATCGGGTTCATCAACCAGAATAGTCGTGTTAAAAATGATTCTGCGATTGGCATCATGTTTACAGCAGCGTTTGCCTCGGGGATTATCCTTATTACTTTCCTGAAGAGTAGCACGGATCTGTATCACATACTCTTTGGAAATGTATTGGCAGTAAGGCCTTCTGATATGTGGATAACGTTGATAGTCGGTATTTTCGTGTTGTTAAGTGTGTTTATATTTTATAAAGAATTGCTCGTCAGTTCGTTTGACCCCATTATGGCACAGGCATATGGGCTTCCTACTAAGATGATCCATTACTTTTTAATGGTTCTGTTAACGCTTGTCACGGTCGCATCGTTACAGACGGTGGGCATTATATTAGTTGTTGCGATGCTTATTACACCTGCTTCGACAGCTTATTTATTATCTGATCGACTGTCTGTCATGATATTCATTTCAGCCATATGTGGAACAATTTCGGCGGTAATTGGTTTGTATTTGAGTTTTACGTACAATCTGGCATCTGGCGCGACGATCGTTCTTGTTGCAACAGCTTTATTTTTCATAGCGTTTATTTTTTCACCAAAGCAAGGATTATTGTGGCGGGCTATTAGAACGAACAAACAAAAATCCGCTCTCTCATGAGTGATAATTTAAAAAAGGAAGGAAAGATACTACATGAAAAAAAGTATTATGCTTTTCGCAATGATCGTTGTTGGAACTCTGCTGTCGGCATGTAACCAAGGTACGACTGCCCCAAAAGAGAAGGGGGAAAAACTACAAATCGTTGCGACGTATTCGATTGTCTACGATATTGTGAAAAATGTCGGGGGCGATTTGGTCGATGTTCATAGCCTTGCACCGATTGGATCTGATCCTCACCAATATGATCCCCTTCCAGAAGACTTGGTTTTAACGTCGGATGCGGATGCTGTATTTTACAACGGGCTCAATTTGGAAGAAGGAAATGCCTGGTTTACGAAGTTGATGGAGACGGCTGGGAAGTCGGGTGAAGATGCTCCGGTATTTCGAGTAAGTGAAGGTGTTAAGCCAATGCTCCTCAATTCGTTAGACCATAAAGGGGAAGAAGATCCTCATGCTTGGCTCGATGTGCGAAATGGCATAAAGTACACTGAAAATGTCCGTGATGCATTAAAAAAATTAGACCCAGCCAATGCGGCTAAGTATGATGAAAATGCGGATGCCTATCGTGCAGAACTGCAAGCTCTTCATGAAGACATTATGCAAAAGATGAAGGAAATACCTAAAGAACAACGTATACTCGTAACAAGTGAAGGTGCGTTTAAATATTTCTCCGATGCGTATGATTTTAGTGCGGCATACATTTGGGAGATCAATTCACACCATGAAGGAACGCCTGAACAATTGACGAACATCATTTCTACAGTTACTAGCGAAAATGCTAAGGCATTATTTTTAGAAACTAGTGTCGATCCCCGAAGTATGGAGATGGTTTCAAGGGAAACCAATGTGCCGATTGCTGGGAAAATCTTTACGGACTCATTGGGGAAACCTGGCGATGACGGTGATACGTATATCAATATGTTGAAATGGAATGCAGATATGATTTTTAATGGTTTAAACAACTAATAGAATTATGAAGCAGGCAGGACTTTTACAAGAAAAGTCCTGCCTGCTTTTTAGTTCATATATGGACAGAAGCAAACAAAGATACAATTTTGGCTGCTCATGTTTTTTATATAGAATTATCCTTATTAAATTTTAAGATGTTACAGGCTATTGTTGTACTTGTGAGGAAATATACCGAATGACCATAATTTTAGCTTGAATTTTTGTATAGAATAACCATAGTTATCTATGGTGAAAAACTATAAGTTTAATAGTAGGGAATTGCTTGTAATGATTATTGCGAAAAAAATGGGTGATTTGTGAGTATTCAATTGAATAGAATGGCTCAAATGCCTTCTTATTTATCCACAGAAATAAAATAGAAAAAAGCTGCCATGAATAAAATCAGGAATGGATATCATTTATTTAGGAATCGGTGATGCTGATTTTTCACACTTGAATAGCGAATTATGGAAGTTATTTAGTCGCTTTCAAATACTAAAAATCAGTACAGATACTGGACATTTCACGCCTTTAGAATAAGCCGCTGCAATTGCCCTAAATAGTGAACAGCATAGAAACATTTATCCGGAAATGTATGACTGAAATGTTGAAAGGGCTTGAATCTATCGGGCTAAAGGGTAGATACACAAAGGTATTTTCTCCATTTTAGGCATGTTCATGAAAGCTGTACATCTACTGAATTTGTCATAAGTTTATTAGAAAGGCCTGATACCCGGTAATGCTTTTAGCCGGTCAGGATAAGGGGATCTCCGAATAGCCATATCTGTTCCAACTGAAAGACTATTCGAAGCGATAAACAGTATTAAAAAAGCTTACAGGTTGTTGTAACTATAAAATTATATATAAATTGGAGGAATGTATATGAAAAAGTATCTTAACTATATTGACGGTGAGTGGAGCGAATCATCATCAAGCAAATTTGTGGAGATTTTGAATCCGGCAAATGGAGAAGTGCTCGGAGAAGTTACACAATCGACGAAAGAAGATGTGGATCGAGCGGTACAGGCTGCAAAGAGAGCGCAAAAAGAATGGCGTCTAGTTCCAGCTCCAGAACGTGCAGAGTTTTTATATAAGGTTGCCTTCCTATTAAAGGAGCGCAAAGAGGAAATAGCACAAGTTCTTACGAGTGAAATGGGTAAAGTAATTGACGAAGCAAGAGGAGAAGTACAAGAAGCGATTGATATGGCTTTTTATATGGCTGGAGAAGGTCGTCGCCTCTTTGGTGACACGGTTCCTTCAGAACTTCGCAATAAATTTGCGATGAGTGTCCGAATTCCAGTTGGAGTTGCGGGCTTGATTACGCCTTGGAACTTCCCAATTGCAATTGCATCTTGGAAGTCATTTCCAGCACTTGTTACAGGAAATGCGGTTGTTTGGAAACCCGCAACTGAAACGCCAATCGTTGCTTTTGAATTTGCAAAAATTTATGAGGAGGCAGGACTACCAAAAGGACTGCTAAACCTTGTGAACGGTTCAGGAAGCGTAGTTGGAGATGCAATGGTAGAACATCCTGACATTGATTTGATTTCATTTACTGGTTCAAATGAGGTTGGTAGTGCTATCAATGCTCGCGCTGGGCAACTTTTAAAACGAACATCTCTTGAAATGGGTGGTAAAAATGCTGTAATTGTATTGGCAGATGCTGATTTAAATCTCGCTGTTGACGGGATTTTGTGGGGGGCATTTGGCACTAGTGGGCAAAGGTGTACAGCAACGAGCCGAATTATTGTTCACCAAGATGTTAAAGAAGAATTAGAGCAAAGACTTGTTCAGCGAATTGGGGAATTATCACTTGGCGATGGTACTGATGAATCAGTTAAAGTAGGTCCTGTCATCAATCGTTCTTCACTTGAGAAAATTCATGAGTATGTAAAAATTGGTCAACAAGAAGGGGCAAAACTACTGGCGGGTGGAAGTATCGTAACTGACAACGGCTTAGAAAGAGGGAATTTCTATGCACCCACAATCTTTACAAATGTAACACCAGAAATGCGAATTGCTAAAGAGGAAATTTTTGGCCCAGTACTATCCATAATTTCTGTGAAGAGTTTAGAAGAAGCTATAGAAGTAAATAACGGTGTTGAATTTGGTTTATCTAGTTCTATCTTTACCGCAGATGTAAATCTTGCCTTTCAAGCAATGAGAGATTTAGATACTGGAATTGTATATGTTAATGCTGGTACGACAGGAGCTGAAATTCACCTACCATTCGGAGGAACGAAAGGTACTGGGAATGGACATCGAGACTCTGGTGTAGCTGCACTTGATGTATATACAGAATGGAAATCCATCTATATTGACTACAGTGGAAAACTTCAAAGAGCCCAGATTGATAATTATTAATTCTTAGATTAAATTAAAAAGCTGCCATTCCGTTAAATAATACTTAGGGATGGCAGCTTTAATTTTTAAGTTTTGATTCTTCATAGCACTGGATTGCAGTATATAAAAGCATACATTGTTTGAAATCTCCTGTATCCAGGGAGGTGAATTCACGAATTCTTTCAAGACGATAAATAAGAGTGTTTCTATGAATGAACATATTACGGGAAGTTTCACTCAATTTTAAGTCGTATTTGCAGTATGCAATAAATGTCGAAGATAACATATCATAATTATCATGTTTAATTAAAGAGGAAATAATATTCAAGAGTTTTTCCTGGTAGTCAGCCGAAAGTTCTTTTGGTAGAAGGTGTAACATCATTTCGCGTTCATTGTATATATGAATAGAGGTATCTTTGTTTGAATTAAACCCAATGTTCATTGCTTTTTTTGCGTTTTGATATGACTTTGAAATTTCTGCTATACCTCTTCTAACATCACCAACAGAAATAATGGCAGAAACCTGATATTTTTTTTCAAGAAAATAATTCAACTTTTCAATTTTATCATCGAGACTCTCTACAAAATATAAATAGGCTTGGTGGGAGGGGAGGGATTTTATTATAATAAATCGTTCAATATTTAAAGCCGAAATAATATCTTCATCGCTTTCAATTAATATTAAGTTCAGGTAATCCAAAACTTCCCTCTGGAAATATTGGAAAGGAAAATCACCTAATAATCCTTCATATCCTTTTTTTGAAGTTATTTTTTCGGTTAGATGGTTAATATCGATTAATAGACAGACATGATCTGAATTTAGGTCAACTTTAAGTAGGGACGAGTATTGTAAAATATGTTCGTCAGCTTCATACTCTTTATAATGAATGATTTGATGGACGAAAACTTCGACCATTTTCTCTTTTAACTCCACTAGCTCTTTACTAAAAGCTTCCTGACACATCATTTCTACTTGGTTCTTAACTAGTTGCCCATATTTATCTACTTCTCTTGGGTCCCCAACAATACCAAGTACACCGATTACTTGATTATTGAACATAATCGGAACGGATACTCCAGGCAAAACTCTATTTTCAATTTCATCTTTGCAATCTAGCATAATATTTCTCTTTACGACTTCAAGTGATGGCTGATGAAAGATGCCGATCCGACTTCTATCCGTAGCCCCAATAATATACCCTTCATTATCGGTAATGCTAATCGGATATTGCAAAATTTTACTTGTCTTATCAACAATATCTTGCGCTACACGTTCCAGTGTTTTCATCTATGCAATCCTTCCCTAATGTCCCGAGTATATTTAGTTCTATAGGTAATAAACAAATACTCATTAGTAACTCTACCTATATTCGTCTGGAATGTCCATACCATTCCGAATAGTTTACTTTGTAGTTAATAAATCGTTTTATAAAACTCATTATTCACAATAGCAGGGGTCGTTCAATCTGGAAAAGTGGGTATAGGGGCTAGTGAAACATTAAGTAAGGCAAGTACTTTAGTAGCATCGCTCTATTCAGGATTTTGGTTTGTTGTGGCTTGCTATTTGGTCATCTTTTGAATCTGAAATATAATCTACTCCAGCACCATGATGCATACTTAGTATTTTCTACGCTTATAACGAGTGTATCTGCCTGTAATTCTAATATAAAATTAGACATTACAGCATTTATTTCAACATAGTCTGTCCAAGTAGCATAATCTACGGAAAAGCAGCCCGTTTGTGGGTTGCTTTTATTCGTTTTTGTAACGGTGTCCTGTAAAATAGTATAAAAGAACATTGAAAGGGGATATGAATATGAAATTTTTCCATACAGCAGACTGGCATTTAGGGAAGCTTGTTCAAGGCGTTTATATGACAGAGGGGCAGCGTTTTGTACTTGATCAATTCATTGAAGCGATCAGAGAAGAGAAGCCGGATGCGGTCGTTATCGCAGGTGATTTGTATGACCGAGCGGTTCCGCCGACGGAAGCCGTTGCACTACTTGATGAAATGCTTGAAAAGATTACCATTGAACTCGGGACACCCGTCCTTGCGATTGGAGGAAACCATGATAGCCCGGGACGTCTCCATTTTGGAAGCGGGTTAATGAGGGCAAATGGTTACCATATTACAGGTCAGATGACGAAAGTAATTGAACCGGTGATTTTGATGGATGAATACGGTGAAGTTCATTTTCATCTCGTACCATTTGCTGATCCTTCTGTAGTAAAACACTTGCATGACGATGAAACAATTGTGAACCATAACGATGCGATGAAAAAAGTGACATCAGCAATTCGTCAACAAATGGTGAATGGTGTTCGGCATGTGTTTGTTGGACATGCTTTTGTGACGCCTCACGGAGAAAGTGAAGCTAACACAAGTGATTCAGAACGTCCGCTTACAATTGGCGGTGCGGAATATGTGTCTGCCCATCTTTTTGAAGGATTCCACTATACTGCACTTGGTCACCTACATCAGGCACATTATGTGTTAAATGAAACAGTACGGTTTGCAGGTTCTCCGATGAAATATTCGATATCAGAAGAAAATCATAAAAAGGGATTTCTGATTATAGAACTCGATGCTGAGGGACAAGTATCTGTTGATAAGCGGGAGCTAGAGCCGAAGCATGATATGCGAACGGTAATAGGGACAATGGAAGACATTTTGTTGCATCCAGTAAGTGAGGATTATGTATTTGTAAAATTGCTGGATGAGACACCGGTTTTATTCCCTATGGAAAAAGTACGGTCTGTCTATCCGAATGCAATGCATGTTGAGCGGAAAATATTAATATCAACTACTGTTGCAACAGACGAACAACGAATGGAACACGGTAAACATGATGATTTAGCATTATTTAAAGCATTTTATGAAGAGATGAAGGGGGAAATGGCAGACGCGGAAACCGAAAAGCTGTTTGCACAAGTGCTTCATGAAGTTATGCACAGGGAGGAGACGGGACTTTGAGACCTATTAAATTAACGATGACGGCATTCGGGCCATATAAAGGGACAGAAATAGTCGATTTCAAAGAACTGAAAGATAATCAGTTGTTTGTCATTTCGGGTGCAACTGGCGCGGGGAAAACAACGATATTCGATGGGATTTGTTTTGCGCTGTATGGTCAGGCGAGTGGAGAAGATCGAATGGATAACCGAGCGATGCGCAGTGACTTCGCCGAGGATGTAGTCCAGACGTCAGTTGAGTTGATATTCGACATACATAATCGGAGATACCGTATCACGCGGCAAATTCCGTATGTGAAACAAGGGAACAAGACTGAAACGACTGCACGCTACGAGTTCTATGAAATAACGGATGACGGTGAATTACCGATTGTTGACAGGCAAATCGTATCTGAAATTAACAAGAAAGCAGAGGAACTGATTGGTTTCACACAAGCACAATTCAGTCAAATCGTCATGCTGCCTCAAGGGGAATTCCGGAAATTTCTCACCTCTGATACAGAAAATAAAGAAACGATCATGCGGAAAATATTTAAAACAGATAAGTACCGTGAAATTGTAGAACAGCTGAAAGTGAAGAAAGACGGTGCACAAGCGACCCTGAAGAAAGAAATGCAACTGAGCGAAGGGCATATTGGACAAATATCCTCCTTGCTACCGGAACGGGAGTCGTCGATTTTTACTGTACTGGAAAATGAACATTACAATGTGAATCAAGTTGTACTAGGGTTAGAAGAAGAACTTGTTTTTTATCAAGAAAAGACAATCGTTGTTAAACAGAGTTATGAAGAAGTTTACAAACAGCATACAAAAATGCAAGAAGCCTACCATGCTGCGAAAAATGTGAATGAACGCTTTGTTGAACTGCGGCAAAAAGAGGTTTCGCTAACTGAATTATCCGAGCAACTGCCGGTAATGGAACGGAAGGAACAACAGATTATTGATGCGGAACGAGCGGTTGCAATTGGTGAAATCGAGAGTCAGTTTCTTACGATGAAAGAGGAAGCTAGCGCGAAAGCCGACAACCTCAAGAAATCTGAGGAAGCAGTCCAACTAGCGACAGAAATAATGGGGAATGCTAAACAGCGTTTCGAAATTGAAGAAGGGCGTAAAGAAGAACGTGGAAAACTAACAGAAGTTTTGATGCGACTAAACGATTATCTCCCTGCAGTTTCAAGTTTAGCATCAAAAGAAGCTGCGCTTGATTTGATGAAAAAAGAAATTATCCGTTTGGAAAAAGAACTAGGAATATCCATCAAAACAGCAAGTGAAGAAGCTGAGAAGTTAGAAATCCTGAAATCGGAAATAGAAAGCTCTGAAGAAAGACTTGTTTCCTATGATGAACGACTTGATCAATTAAATGACATGACTCAAAAATGTAAAGTGCTGGATGAATTCATCGTCATCCAAAAACGGATTAACGTCCTGGAGAAAGAAAAGAATGACAATAAAATACGTTATGAAAATCGGGAAATGGAATGCGATAAGTTCGAAAAACTTTGGTTGGATAACCAGGCATCTATGTTGGCCGAATCACTTATAGACGGAGAGTCATGCCCGGTTTGCGGAAGCGAACATCATCCGGTCAAATCGCATAAAAAAACGGGAGAGAACATTTCTAGGGAACAGCTTGAAGTGAAAAAAGAACTGTTAAAAGAAGTAGAAGGTCAATACAGAAATACTACTATTACCTATCAAAATGCAATAGAACAGTTGGATGAAAAAGAAAAAGAATTGAATCTGTTAACTATAGAAGTGGACAATAATAATTTACAAGAGGATAAACAGAAACTGGAAACGGAAGTGACTAAGCTTCGTAATGAACGTAAAGTACTTATTTACCTAAAAGAGAAACTGAAAAAGCAAGAATTGATTACGTCACAGTTTATTGTGAAAAAATCTGATATGGAACGTGCATTGTTGCAACAGCAATCTTCCTACGATACGCAATTGGCTGTATTTAATATGACATTACAAACGATTCCAGTAGATGTGCGTGTACTTTCCATCTTACAAGAACGAATCTCCGAAACAGAAAAAAATAAGGCAGAATTAGACCTTGCATGGGAGGCTGTTCAAAAACTTAGGGATGAAGCTATACATCGGCTAACGACAGCGAAATCCGCGGAGGTTCATGCGAGTAAATCCTTAGATGAAATCATAGAGAAGAGAAATTATGCGGAAAACAGATTTAAAAAAGCGCTAAAAGAATCCTCATTTCTGACAGAAGAAGCGTATCGGCAGGTGATAATGAAAGAAGTGGATCGTAATTCTTTAAAAGAAGAAGTTGTAGCGTTCAAACAGCAGCTCCATACTGTGCGCGGAGCCGTAGAGGAATTGCGATTGATGCTAGAAGGCAAAGAAGTGGTGGATCTAGGAAATCTGGCAGCAAAAGTAATCGAATTGAAAAGTGTTTATGAAGCCGCACTGACTGATTATAATGCTTCGTCAGAATATGAAAAGACTGCATTTGGCTTGAAAGAGAAACTTGTCCAATCCTCTGAAAAAGTGATTGGGCTCGAACGAATATATGGGAAAATTACAGACCTTTACGACATTGTAAGAGGGCAAAATGGATTGAAACTATCTTTCGAGCGTTTTATTCAAATCGAATACTTGGAACGTATTATCCAATCGGCGAATGAAAGGCTGAAAGAAATGTCGAACGGACAATTTGTCTTAATCCGCAGTGACCGGCAGGAAGTTCGAGGTAGGCAAAGTGGATTGGGTCTTGACGTATATGATGCCTATACAGGCCAAACGCGAGATGTAAAAACGTTATCGGGCGGGGAAAAATTTAATGCTTCACTCTGCCTTGCTCTTGGCATGGCAGATGTCATTCAAAGTTTCCAAGGTTCAGTTTCGATTGACACCATGTTTATCGATGAAGGATTCGGTTCACTAGATGAGGAATCGTTGAACAAAGCGATTGATACGCTTATTGACTTGCAAAAATCAGGGCGTATGATTGGCGTTATTTCCCACGTTGAAGAACTGAAAGCTGCATTCCCTGCAATTCTCGAGGTGAAAAAAGCGAAAGAAGGCCATAGTCACACGAAGTTTAGCATAAAATGATTGGTGGAAGGCCTGTCAGCATGAACGTCATGCTGACAGGCCATTTTTATAGGTAAGGCACACATGTCCTTCGGTAAAACTGTCGAGTCTGGTCAAGGTTCATTACAGGGGTAGCCAAAGCGCTATTCAATGGAATTATTCATTCTTCCAAACAACTACATTTTTCACTTGAACATTGTAGGAACGCGATAGGCAACTATTTACAAAAGGATTACTAAGGAGGAATGAACTACTATTCCTCCTCCTTAAACCTGTTATGAATAGTTAGTCGAAAGCGGTCCGAAAATAGTCCAGTGAAAATAGGGGTTATCAAACCCTTCTCACCAGTATTTTATGCGAATAAATGGTAAATCAAAAGACATCTTTTACTATAATTTAACAACGACAGTGGTGAATTAAAAAATCCCTTTTTTTGAATATGAAAAACAAGGAAATGTTCAGGAATATATTGCATTTTACGAATAACAAGAGTAGTATTAATTTCAGCGATATATTGCATATATGTAATGTTATTCAACACCAAGGGGGAGCTGGAATTATGCAAAAGACACTGCCATTTTCATCGTATCTTGTAATTGGAGTCATGTTATTCGCATTATTTTTTGGAGCAGGGAATCTGATTTTTCCTGCACAGCTAGGGCAGTATGCAGGTACAAATATATGGCCTGCCGTAATTGGATTTTTAATCACAGGTGTAGGACTTCCGTTTCTTGGGATTTTGGCAATAGGCTTCTCAGGTAGTAGTAATTTACAGGATTTAGCGAGCAGGATTCATCCGGTTTATGCAGTGATTTTTACGTCACTTCTTTATTTAACAATCGGGCCATTTTTTGCAGCTCCTCGTACAGGTGCAGTTGCTTTTGATGTTGGGATATCTCCGTTTATCAGTGAAGAGTATACGCAAATTGGTCTAATCCTTTTCACGTTCCTGTTCTTTGGCATTACCTTATGGTTGTCGATGAATCCGGCAAAACTAGTCGATCGCATCGGTAAGATTCTTTCACCAGCAATTATCATTCTTCTTCTAGTATTGCTTTTCATGGTCGTTGTAAAACCGATGGGAGCGATTGGATCTCCGCAGGATGCCTATGTAGACGGGGCATTCATGAAAGGATTTATAGAAGGATATAACACAATGGATGCACTTGCGTCTCTTGTCTTTGGGATTATCGTTATCAATGTCATTCGCTCGATGGGTATTACGAGTAAACGTGGTATTTTAGCTGCGACTGCAAAATCAGGAGCGGTAGCAACTGCATTCCTTGCGATTCTCTATGTAGGGATTGCTTACTTAGGTGCAACGAGCACGGAAGCGTTCGGTCTATTTGATACTGGTGGACCTGTACTGAGCGCCACAGCCTCGTATTATTTCGGTGCGTTCGGCTCCGTGATGCTCGCAGTTATTATACTTCTTGCATGCTTGACGACTAGTATTGGGTTAATGATGGCTTGTGGAGAATACTTCCATTCAATCATGCCGAAAATTAGTTACAAAATATTTGTTGCTATTTTCACTACATTCTGTTTCATTGTCGCAAACTTTGGCTTGGCGAACATTATTACCTACTCGATTCCGGTATTAATGTTTCTTTATCCGTTAGCCGTTGTTTTAATATTATTAACTTTTACTTCGCCATTGTTCAACCACTCACGACTAGTGTATGTATCAGCAACAGTCGTTGCATTCATGATCAGTTCGATAGACGGTTTGAAAACACTTTGTCAATCGCTTGAGATAGACAACTTCGTATGGATGGCACCAATTGTTTCGTTATATGAACGTGTATTGCCACTCTATAGTGATGGTCTAGGTTGGTTACTTCCAGTCCTTGCAGTCATGCTAGTTACAGGAGTAGTTGCTCGTTTTCTAGGGAATTCAGCTGCACAAAATTAGAAAAATAGTGAGGATCTTCATCATTTTTTGTTAAGTGATGAAGCTCTTTTTTTAATGAAAAAAGAGTGGAAAATGCGCAATATAAACTGGAGCAATTATACTATTTTATAATGTTCCTGCTAGTTTCACGAGACTGATTACGTAAAATAATCAGTCTATTATTTTATACATAGAGGGGGAAGCGTAAATGGTAACGTTTTTTGCATCTTTGATAGTACTTTTCGCCGGCTACGCAATTTATTCAAAAGTTGTTGAAAAAGCGTTTGGCGTGAATGATGCCAGAGAAACACCGGCATACACCGTGAATGATGGTATGGATTATGTACCGATGAGCTGGTGGAAAGGATGGCTTATCCAATTATTAAACATAGCAGGGCTTGGTCCCGTTTTTGGTGCAGTTGCGGGTGCGCTGTACGGTCCAGTCGCATTCATATGGATAGTATTCGGATGTATTTTTGCAGGCGGTGTTCACGATTACTTTTCTGGAATGTTGTCTTTGAAACATGGCGGGGCACAATTCCCGACAATTGTAGGTAAGTACTTAGGGGGTTTTGCTAAAAAAGCCATCACAATTATTTCAATCGTGTTGATGATTCTTGTTGCTGCTGCATTCACTGCAGGACCAGCTCAGTTGATAGCACAAATTACACCGCTCAGTTTCATAGCGGCACTCATTCTCGTATTCGCTTATTTTATATTGGCTGCAATTTTGCCCATTAATAAAATCATTGGCAAAATTTATCCGATATTCGGTGCTATCCTGATATTTATGGCAGTTGCAATCGCTGTTGCCCTCGTTTTTGGCGGTCAGCCGATTCCGAATCTCACGATAGAGAACTTACATCCAGGGGATTTACCTATATGGCCGCTCCTAATGGTGACGATTTCGTGTGGTGCGATTTCTGGCTTCCACTCGACGCAAAGTCCAATTGTTTCCCGGACAATGAAAAAAGAATCGGAAGGACGTAAAATCTTCTATGGTGCAATGATTGCAGAAGGGGTTATAGCTCTTATTTGGGCGGCTGCAGGAATGACGTTCTTCGGAGGGACTGACGGTTTACAGGCTGCTTTAGCGGCTGGGGGACCTGCGGGAGTTGTTAATGAAATTTCAACTACGCTTTTAGGGACGGTTGGAGGCATCTTAGCAATTCTAGCAGTGATTATCTTACCGATTACGACAGGAGATACTGCTCTTCGTTCTTCTCGGATGATTGCGACCGAATCCATTTCTAAATGGGTGAATCCCGATAACAAAATCATCGTTTTAGGAACGACAATCGCACTTGGTGTACCGGTTTTTTTATTATCGACAATTGACTACACGTTTTTATGGCGTTACGTTGGATGGACGAACCAGCTCTCTGCAACAATCATGTTGTGGACTGCAGTTTCATTTCTGTTGAAAGCGGGTAAATCACATTATATTGCTGGCTTACCAGCATTATTTATGACAGGTGTAGTGTGTACGTATATTTTCTACGCACCTGAAGGATTCAACATGGACTACACAGTATCACTCATTCTCGGAGCAATCTTGACTGCGGGTGTTGCTGGCTTCTACGTTCGGCAGGTTATCCGCCACAAACATGCCGCTACAAAACAGGATTTCTTGGAATCTTGAACGATACAGAAGAAAAGCCGATTTCCTCATTAAGAGGGAATCGGCTTTTCTTATTTTAATTAGATTTTAAAGAATGGAATTCCTCGATCGCCCGCAGCCAATTCCCACGCATAATTGAGGAAACTTCCTCTGCGTTCCGATTCTTCAACGACATGATGATTTTACTATGTTCATCAATCGATTTTTCTGTCAAAATAATTGAGTTATGAAAGAATAGTCTTCTGACATGGGCTTGCAGCGATGCAACCATTGAATGGATATACGAATTATTTGCCACATCGACGATGATCTGATGGAACTCTTCGTCTATTTTTAAAGCGAAAAAATAATCTTTGGTATAGACTGCTTCAGCAAAACGTTCGTTTATGCTTTCAAGTAATGCAATTGTTTCCTCGGTTAGCTGAGAGATTGCAAGTTCAGCGGATAATGCTTGCAGAGCTGCAAGAGGGGGAAGAAGATCTGTAATAGACTCCTTATCCACTTCTGTCACTTGCGTTGCTTTTCCAGGATACATCTTCACAAACCCCTGCACTTCAAGAAGTTGCAGCGATTCACGAATAGGCGTCCTGCTAACCCCAAGCGCAGAGGCAAGTTCTGTATCATTCAACTTTTCACCTGGATGCAATGTCCCATCTATAATCCATTGCTGGAGTTGGTTAAACGCATTTTCCTTCGCGGAAATTCGAAGTGGCTTTGCATGATCTGTCGGTATCGGCACTGTGATTCACCATCCTATATATGTCATCATTACCCTAGTATACAATAAAGTGAGGCCGTTTGGAAGATATGCAATATATTACGTGAGAAAATCAACTTTTTTTCACTAGATAATTGATCCTTGGAAAAAGCTTTTTTGTGACAAGGTATAGACGATAGCCAAGCATGCATCCTACAGTATTTAACCACAAATCATCAATGTCGCTACTTCTTGCTTGGGACAATTGGATGGTTTCTATAAAGAGTGATATGCCTAATCCAAAGAGAGCCACTTTCCAGAACTGATTGAATCTGCTCCATAATAACGGAGTCATAAAGCCAATAGGCATGAAAATGAATATATTTCCTAAAAAATTAATAATAAATGGTTGCCAAAAATTCAATTCCGTGATGGCGTAATAATTATCTTGAAAAACTCTGAACGGAACAAGGTTTATGTTTGAAAAAGAGCGTGTGACATTTGGTCCTGTATAAAGAAATGTTAGTATCGTTTGTGAAAATAACGCCGTCATGAATAATAGAAAGATGACAACACCGATTTCGTGAATTAAATGGGGTTTCTCATAACCGCGCATTTTATTGTAAATGATGCGAAAGATGAGGATGATGGGCAAAGCACTAAGTAAATAAGGAAGCATTTCTGCGATATAACCTAAAATTGTTGTCATTTCAATCACCCTACTTTAATTTATCTCTCGGCAATACTTCATAGATATGTCTTGATCTTCTTCAGAAGTTCCATATGCAAGTTCTTCATGTTGGAAGATGAAGCCGCGCGCTTCGTAAAAAGGAATGCCATAGTTGTTACCTTTTGCGACAGAAACCCATTGTATTTTCGCACCGTACGTGTATTTTTGTATCTTTGTAAAGAAGTTGAGAAGTCGTGTGCCAATCCCCATACCACGCATTAATGGATCCAAATAGAAGACGTATACTTCTCCCGCAGTTTCACTCGTCATTCCGCCGCCGATAGCTCCGAGGATCTTTCCATTCGCTTCCGCTATAAAATAACCGTGCCATTCTTCACTTATAGAGACGATTTCCTGTTCAATACGTTGCACGGTATAATATTTTTCAATCAATTTAGTAATATAGTCTTTGGAATAAAGATGACCGTACGTAAACCATTGACTCTCTACGAGTACAGCAGTTATAGCTTCGGCATCGTTCATTGTAGCCTTGCGAATAATTATTTCCTTCATTACAGACACCTCTTTGCATGTAATAATACACATCCTGATTGTAATGGTAAAGGTAACTTCCTGTAATGTCTCTGTAATAATCGATTGTTATTATAAGTAATAGACTAAATAGCAGGGAGTAGAGTAATTGAAAAAATTAATAATGACGCTTATTCTTACGATTGCATTATTGGTCAGCGGGGCAAATGAAGGCTTGGCAGCTACCTCAAATTATACAGTGAAAAAGGGCAATTCGTTATATACAATCGCTAAGATGCATAACGTATCCATTTCTAATTTGAAATCATGGAATAACTTGAAGTCAAACATAATTCATCCGAACATGAAGCTTAAAGTTTCTTCTACAACAAAAGTAGTTAAAAAAGCATCAACATCAAAAAAAGTGAAAAAATCAGCTGCGAAAACGCCATCACGGTCTGACTCGGACAATGTGGTTAAAGAATTTACTGTATCGGCAAGTGCATTTACAGCAAACTGCAATGGATGTTCAGGTATAACAAAAACAGGTATCAATCTGAAAAGTAACCCTGATGTGAAAGTCATAGCTGTCGATCCAAGTGTCATTAAACTCGGTACGAAAGTATATGTAGAAGGCTATGGGTATGCAATCGCTGGTGATACGGGAGGCGCAATCAAAGGAAATAAGATTGATGTATTTTTCCCGACAAAAGGTGAAGCGTACAAATGGGGAAGAAAAGACGTAAAGATAAAAATACTAAATTAAATGATAAAGCGCCAACCCTCCGATTGGAGAGTTGGCGCTTATTTTGTATTGATTTACAGACAAATAGTCCCCATAATCTTGGTGGTTGATTGTAATGAAAAAGATAACTCATTGTAACGTTATTGTCACACAATTTGGGAATGCTTTCTCCTGAGAATAAAATACAAGGAGACGAGTAAATGAAAAACATGTTTTTGACACTAACTCTGACGATTATCTTATTGGTAAGTGGAGCAAACGAAAGTTTCGCGTCATCTTCAACGTATAAAGTGAAAAAAGGCGATACATTATACAAAATTTCTCAAATGCATAATACAACAGTAGCGAAATTAAAGTCATTGAATAATTTGAAGTCAGATATGATTTTTCCAAATCAAAAACTGAGTGTTGTTTCGATCGCTAAGAAATCTAAGAAAACAGCTGCAACGTCAAAAAAGCCCGCTTCAAAAACTATATCACGGTCAACGTCTACGAATGGCGTCAAAGAATTTACCGTTTCGGCAACTGCATATACAGCGTATTGTAACGGCTGTACAGGTATAACGAAAACGGGCATCAACTTAAGAGAGAACTCAGAACTGAAAGTAATTGCTGTAGATCCAAACGTTATCAAGCTAGGCACGAAAGTACATGTAGAAGGCTACGGATACGCAATTGCAGGTGATACGGGAGGTTCGATTAAAGGAAATAAGATCGATGTGTTTATCCCTACGAAGAGTGATGCCTATAAATGGGGACGAAAAAACGTCAAAATAACAATAATGGATTGAATAAGCGATCTGTCAGCTGTCCTACGGGGGAGTTGGCTTTTTTGTTTTCATCAGTGACTTGTATGTTAGTACTTAGTTGCATAAGAACGTTTGTTGAATAATATGATCATCTACCGGCGCTACGTCTATAGTTGCCTTTTGATTGCTTTGGATAGAATGACTTCTATACGATTAACTAGATACCAGGATATGTAGGGATGCGACTTTGTCGCATCCCTACACTTTTTTTCGGTAATCGTATGGTTGTCCTTCATCTGTCGCGCTCCAAATGCATAAGTACACAGAGTGCTGAAGCTTATTGGGATGAAAGAATAGCTTGTTTCTTACCTGGAGAAAAGCCGCCAAAGATGCAATTTTGGCGGCTGATGCCTTCTCTATGGTTTTTTCATATTTATTTTAAAGAGTTGTCGCTTTTTAATAGGCAATACAAGCTTAGATGTATACTCTTTGCTAAAAGTAAGCAAGGAACGCATTGGGCAACGTGCAAGAGTGCCCGAAATTGCATCTTCGGGCACTTACACTCTCCGTAGAAAGTCAACTATTCTTTTCTTTCAAACAATTGTTTTTTTCACTTGAACATTGGAGGAACGCGACAGGCAACGATTCACAACAGGATTACTAAGGAGGAATGAACTACAATTCCTCCCTAAGTGTGTGGCTAGAAGTGATGGAGTCACTTCTAGCCACACTAGGACCCCCTCAGTAAATCTGTCATGAATAGTTAGCCGAGAGCGAGCCGGAAATGCTCCAGTGAGAATGAAGTTTATCAAGACCTTCTCACCAGTAATATATGCGAATAAATGGTTAATCAACAGACTTGTTGAAAAATAGTATTTCGACAAGACATCGTAATGTGCTATATATTGTTGGGAGAAGTGAAAATGGTGATTACTAGTAGGAGGGGAAGTTAAATGAATGTCTATATTATTACAGGTGCGTCGAAAGGTATTGGATTTGAACTTGCAAAGCAGCTAAGTAGTGAGGGGCATTTTGTTGTCGGAATCGCACGTACAGCAAACGAACTGGAAGGGGTGAAATTTATTGGTGCCGATCTTTCTGAAACGGCGCAACTTGAAGCGCTTTTGGATGAAATTATCGTAGCTGCTCCACAAGATGCGGTAGCATTTACACTTATTAATAATGCTGGCATAGTTGACCCAATCGGATTAATGGGTGCTGTAAATGTGGAAGAGATAACAAAAGCGGTTGCCCTTAATTTGACGGCACCAATGATTCTTTCTAATGTCTTTATTATGAAGTTAAAAGACTTCGAAGGATCAAAGCGAATTGTTAACATCTCATCCGGAGCGGCCCGCAACGTATATGAAGGTTGGGGAACATACTGTACGACGAAAGCGGGACTTGATCATTTTTCACGTGTCGTCGCACTTGAGCAGGGAAATGCGGCATATCCAGTAGACATTGTATCAATTGCGCCAGGTATTATAGACACCGGAATGCAGGAAACCATTCGAGGGAGTAAGGAAGAGGCATTCCCACTCCTCGATCGCTTTATAGATTATAAGGAAAAAGGGGTGTTAAAGAGCGCGGAGCAAACTGCTGGTCAATTAATTGCTTTTATGGGGAATGTAGATTTTAAAACAGTGGGAACGATAGTTGATTTGTGGGATTTTTAACAGTGAAGCTAGAAGCAACATATAGCTTTGCTGACCAATCATATGGGGTGTGGGACCGATTAAAAACAAAAAATAACAACAGAAAAAAGGTTGCCGCTGATTGGAGTTTTAATGAGGATGACCTTATCGATTCAGTCAACTTGACTTATCAGGCAGTTCATTGCGGTTGCAAAATAGTAAATAGGCGATTAGATTTGTCCATGGAAGTCCAATAGATTTATCTATTTACAAGGACATGTGTGAATTATTAGAATTTTTATTATCAGGGTATCTCTTTTATGTTACGATGTTTGAGATAGTTAAGTATGGAAATCTCTTTCTTCATGTGAGACAAAAAAATGTGTGCTAGATAATCAGATAATTATTCTGGTCAGATTTTATGCAATGTTAGTGAGAGAAGGAGTAAAAATATGAAAAAATGGCTAAGGGAGTCTTTGAAGAATCAGCTCATTGTTTTTACGCTCGTTACTGTATTGATTCCCATTGGATTATTGGGGTTATTATCATACATTACAACAACTCATCTAACAAAAGAAAGAGCAACAATATCAGGAGAAAGCTCAATTCAACAACTTCAAAATACATTGGAATTTATCATAAATGATGTAGGGAATATGTCCATTTTTTTGATAGGAAACCAAGACGTGCAAGACTATTTACAGAATGAAGAAAACGTTGTGTCTGGACGCAGAGAAATTTATGGCCTTATATCAAATTTGGCATTTTCTAAAACTTATATCGATAATATTTTAATAGAACCATTGAATGGAAATCAGAACATTTCAACCGATGCGATAATGGGCGTTGAAATGAACACTAATGAAGATGCACCGCCAGATAAATGGTGGGTTGTTAAAAATAGTAAGGAAACTTTATATGGAATGAAAGAAATGATTACCTTAACTAGACCCATCCGAAGTACAAAAACTTTTGAACTTCTAGGATATCTATCAATAAGTCTGAATCAACAGGTAATTGAAGAATACCTAAGTTCGATTGATTTGGAATGGAGTGGCTCCGTTCTTTTATTGATGGATGGAAATGTACTCGCGAAGAGTAGCAATGGTGTCACAAAAAGTTTAGATGTACATAGGTTAAGTTCAATGATCCTAGTAGAAAAAAATAGTGAAAACTTTATTTATAATTCTCCTGAAGAAAAATTAATGATTTTTCATAAAGAAATAACAGTCGTGGATTGGGATTTAGTTAGTCTTATTCCTTATCATGAATTTAGGTCTCAAAATCGTTATTTTCTTTGGTTAACCGGTAATTCTATTGTAATAGCAGTAATTTTTATCATCGTACTCGTCTTATTTTTTATTTCTAAGGTTTTTCGACCACTTTCAGCTTTAACCAAATCAATAAAAAGTTCTAATCCAGGCGACAATATTGCAACCATTGAATCCTATTCTGACAATGAGGTCGGGGAATTAATTGGTAGCTATAATGAGTTGAATGATCGAATATCTATCTTAATGAGTGAAGTTAAAAAAAATGAACATTTAAAGCGAGAACTGGACATGCAGGCACTTCAAAATCAAATAAATCCTCACTTTTTGTATAACACATTAGCATCTATCCATTGGATTGCACTGAGCTCAAAGGCAGATACGATATCTACTGTTGTTTTTTCTTTAAGTAATTTTTTGCGGTTCAGTTTAAATAAAGGGAATGAATATTGCACAGTTGAACAAGAAATCGGTCATTTGTTTCACTATGTAGACATTCAAAAAATACGGTATCCTGATTCTTTCGAGGTAAAACTAGTTATTGAAGAGAGAATAAAACAACATTCTATGCTTAAGCTAGTGCTGCAGCCATTAATTGAAAATAGTATTATACATGGTTTTTTTCCGCTAGATGATCACTACGGTGTCATACTAGTAACGGCAGAAAAAAAAGAACAGTTCATATACTTCACCATAAAAGATAACGGCGTAGGAATGGAAAAGAATAAAGTACAAGAGCTTGATATACAATTTATGAATGATCAAACTACTGAAGGAGTCATTGGAAAGAATTATGGTATTAGAAATGTTAATCTTCGTTTGATACTGCATTACGGTGTAGATTCCAGACTGCATATAGCAAGTAAAGAGAAAGAAGGCACTACAATACATTTTGCTATTCCGATAAAAGGAAGGTGATGAAATGAAGGTTTTAATTGTTGATGATGAGGTGATCATTCGTGAGGGAATGGCGAATGTGATCCCTTGGAGTGAGTATGGTTTTACGTTATTAAAGCCAGCGTCTTCTGCAGAAGAAGTGATTAAAAGAATCGATGTAGAAAAGCCTGATATTCTCATAACAGATATTCAAATGAAGGGAAAGAGTGGACTTGAGCTTGTTTCATATATTTCAAAACACAACTATCAAATAGAAATCATTTTACTCACTGGTTACGATGAATTTGGGTATGTTCAAGAAGCGATTCGGCAGGATGTCTGCGACTATTTATTGAAAACTAGCTCGCCAGATGAAATTCTTAAAGCTGTGCAAAGAGCGAGAATGAGGCTTGACAAACTAAAGAGATATAGCGAATGGAAAGAATCAGAGACTGAGCAATTTGTAACCTCTGAAATCAGAAAAATCTTGCAAAACACAAATGAACTATTTGACTTTCAACAGTTAATAGAAATCTTACCTGCATTAAAAGAGCCACCTTTTCAGCTTTTACTAATAGACAAGCCCATAGAATCAGAGGAAATGAGTAGCTGTGAAGGAATATGGAACACCTATCTAAACGGTAAATGGTTTGCTTACAATGAATATACGCTTGTTATAATAAGGAGGGATCCTCATTTAGGAGATGAGTACCTGCTACAAATGGCAATAAAAAAAATAGGGGAAGCATACAATAAGCCGATTTTTGCAAGTGAGATAGTTACGTCTCTATCTAAAATGCCCTATTTGTATAGTCAGGTTTCTTCGTTGCTTTTATATCAATGGATATTAACAGAACAACTAGTAATTAAAGTTGAGGATGTTGAGACAAGATCGGGAATACCATATAAAGTATCGATTTCTGAACATGAAGAAAGTCTAATTAATTGCATGAAAGAAGAAGGAATGGAGGAGTGGATATCAAATTTAGTGGACTGGTTATTTTCTCATCCACAGGCAACCCCTGAATCAATCCAATTTTATGTGCAAAGCTTATACATCGAAACGATTAGGTATATTAATCGGATGAGCAGTAAAAAAGGAAAGGAATCTATAAACTATCCATCCATCCCTTCTGCCGACAAATGGTTTGTTTCACCTAAAGAAATTTTACTCTCATTATTTTCAATGCTGTTAAATGATTTTAAGTTAGATTATAAAAAAAACCCTAGCTACGTAGATGATTCTATTATGTATATTGAAAAACACCTAGGTAAATCTATCTCATTGAAGGAAGTGGCTGAACAGGTTCACATTCATCCAAATTATCTAAGTGAAATGATAAGAAAAGAAACAGGGATATCCTACATGGATCTTTTAACGGATCTTCGAGTAAAAAAAGCGGCAGATTATCTTTTACACACTACGGCGAAAGTAAAAGAGATAGCTAATTTGGTTGGCTACAATGATAGTAAATATTTTACTAGTATTTTTAAAAAACATTACGAAGTTACACCTACACAATTTAGAGAACAAAATTTTAGGTAGGTTTGATAGAAGAAAAGGATGATTTTCATGAAAATTACGCGGAAAAAAGGCCCTTTATATCTTCAGATAAAGGATATTATTAGAGATAGAATCATAAAGGGGCAATATTTGAAGAACACCCTAATTCCTGCAGAGCCAGTTTTGGAAAAAGAATTTTCTGTGAGTAAAATTACTATACGTAAAGCAGTAGAGCAATTATCGTTAGAAGGTTATGTAGAAAAAAAGAGTGGAATTGGAACAAGGGTACTTGAGAATATTATCGTACCAAAGATGTCAAAAGGGAAAGCTTTTTCTGAACAACTAGCAAGCGAAGGTCATCAGTTGGAAAAAAAAAATATCAGTATTTCAATCGTGAATTCAAAGGAACATTATTCATTACAAGAGCATATGGGAAGTGAATGTTATTGTATTGAGAGGTTATTTTTGTTAAACAATCAGCCATTTATTCACTTTACTCATTATGTCCCACTAGAAGCGTCTTTTTCATTGGATTTGAACCTTTTTATAGGATCTCTTTATGATTCACTTTTTAAAAAAGGACTTGTGATAAACCGATTTAATGATGAATTTGAAGTAGAAGTACCTTGTGAAAAAGTAACGTCCATTCTGCATACGGATCAAAAGTCACTTTTAAAGAGACTGCGATCATCCTATGATAGCGATGAAAAACTTATAGAGTACTCAATTGCCTATTATAATACCGAAATGCACAAATATGTGATTCAATACAATGACTAAATAAGATTTTGTGTAATCTGAAATTGATTAATCAATTTATTTGGTGTAAGCTATACGCAAGAAGGTTCTAATAGTTTTGAGTATTGAAAATAGAGGTGGATGTTGTACATAGCTGTTTGCGCAGCGTGTAGGGTTCTTTTGATTTTAAACATTATAACGTTATCATTAATAGTGAAGTGAAAGTGGGGTTTTGAAAATGAGAAGACTTGGCGTATCGATCTATCCTGAGAGTTCTACCACAGAAGACGACAAAAAATATCTAGATTTAGCGAAAGCTAATGGATTTGGCAGGGTATTCACTTGTTTGTTATCTGCGGATAAACCGAAAGATGAAATCGTACAAAGTTTCAAAGAAATTATTTCCCACGCAAAAAAAATTGATATGGAAGTGATACTAGATATAGCACCGATAATTTTTGAGCGTCTGGGTATTAGTTATGATGATTTAAGTTTCTTTTCTGAATTAGGAGCCGACGGTGTGCGGCTAGATGTTGGATTTGACGGTTACAAAGAATCGAAAATGACGTATAACCCATTTGGCTTACTTATCGAATTGAATATGAGTAACAATGTAGAATACTTGGAAAGCATTTTGTCACATGAGCCTAATAGAGAAAAAATGGTGGGATGTCATAACTTTTATCCTCAGAAATATACTGGACTCCCATTTGACTTTTTCATCAGTTGTTCAAAGAGATTTAAGAAGAATGGGTTGAAAACAGCGGCATTCATTTCATCACAAAATGGAAAATTTGGGCCATGGATGATTAATGATGGTCTTTGTACGCTAGAAGAACACCGTAGTCTTCCTATTCACATTCAAGCAAAGCATTTGTGGGCGACCGGGGTAATCGATGATGTAATTATAGGTAATGCCTACGCGAGCGAAGAAGAAATTGTGAAATTAGGCCAATTAAATCGATATATAGTAGAGTTGGAGATTGGATTTTTAGGAGACATACCACCTTTAGAAAAGCAAATTGTACTGGAGGAGGTCCATGTTAGAAGAGGAGATATTAGCGAGTACCTAATTCGCTCAGTTGAGGTAAGAAAAAAATATAGCAATCAATCAATTACGCCTATGTTGGAAAAAAAACAAGAGCCAGGAGACATCGCGATAGGAAATAATCGATTCGGCAAATACAAGGGTGAACTACAGGTCGTTTTGAAAGAGATGCCACTTGATGATAGAAAAAATATAATCGCAAAAGTCGTTAAAAACGAGCATTTTTTAATCAGTTTTATTGATGCTTGGAAGTCATTCAAATTTGTAGACACAACAAGTGAGTTCGACAAAAAGGAGTTATGAGCAGATGAGCATCATTTTTAAAAATGCAATGCTTGCTGATGGGTCAACGTGTGATATTGGAGTTAGAGAGGGGGTAATTGTGGAGGTAGATACAGAAGGTAAGGGATTTGATCGAGTTATTCATTTACAAGATGAAACGTATGTTTCACCAGGGTGGATAGATTTGCATACACATTCATTTCCCAAGCATAAGCCCTATTGTGCAAATCCTGATGAAATAGGGTATCTAACGGGTGTTACAACCCTCATCGATGCAGGAAGCAGTGGTTCAGACGATATTGATGAGTTCTATCAGGTTTCAACAAAAAGTAAGACTCGTGTTCTTTCTTTCTTAAATATTTCAAGGATTGGTTTGAAAAGAACAGATGAGCTAAATGATCTATCTTTAATATCGCAATCAGCAATTGTGGAAGCGGTCAACAAATATCCTGCGTTTATCATTGGATTGAAGGCAAGAATGAGTGCAAGTGTTGTGAAAGAAAACGGTATTGTGCCTTTGCGAATTGCCAGAAAAATAGCAACAGACTTACAACTTCCGATAATGGTTCATATAGGAAGTGCACCTCCGGAGATTAATGACGTACTGGAATATTTAGAGGGTGGAGATATTTTAACGCACTGCTTTAATGAGAAAAGCAACAACCATATTTTTCACAACGGTTCAAAATCAATGAATGCAGTAAAAAAAGCATTAGATCGAAATGTTTATTTTGATGTTGGACATGGAACAGCTAGCTTTTCTTTTGAAATCGCAAGGCAAGCGAAAGTTAGTAATATCCCCTTTCACACGATTAGTACGGATATCTATGAAGGAAACAAAAATGAAGGACCTGTTTTTAATATGGCTACAACGCTAACAAAACTTTATGCGCTAGGTCATTCGTTGGAAGAGGTCATCCGTTCGGTGACGAAAACTCCTGCACAGATTATCAGTCGACCTGAACTCGGAAGTTTGGATATAGGAACGATCGCTGATTTAACATTCTTTAGAATAGAAGATAAACCGATTCAATTAGTGGATTCAGTAGGAACTATAGTGAACCATCACTGCCAAATCAAACATGTTGCTGTGATGATAGGAGGAGATTATATTGAGTTTGAATAATTTGGATTTGAAAAAGGTTATTAATGCAAGTGGAAGAATGAGTATCTTGGGTGTGTCTACGTTATCGGATGCAGTAGTAGATCAACTAGCGTATGGCGCAAAAAATTACTTTGAAATGGAAGAGCTAGTGAAGAAATCAGGTGAAGTGATAGCATATTACTTAAATGCAGAAGCTGCTATTATTACAAACTCTGCTTCGGCTGCTATAGCTCTTGCAGTAGCCGGACTTATAACAAAAAAAGATAAAATGTTAGTGGATAAATTGCATGACAAGAATTATAAAACGAATGGCGAGATCATTGTAATGAAAGGGCATAACATTAATTATGGGGCACCTGTGGAAGTAATGATTCGTCTTGGCGGGGCAGAGGTCAAAGAAGTTGGTTATAGTAATATGTGCTCTGCTGACCAAGTACAAGCAGCAATTACAAATGAGACAGTAGGTTTTTTGTATGTTAAATCGCATCATTGTGTACAAAAAAATATGCCTTCTATTGATCAAGTACAAGAAGTATGTCATAGGAACGGTATTCCCTTGTTAATCGATGCTGCAGCTGAGGAAGATATTCATTCATACGCTAGTTTAGGTGACCTTGTTATTTTTAGTGGCTCAAAAGCTATTGAAGGTCCAACATCTGGGATTTTAGCTGGAAAAAAACAATATATCGATTACAGCTTCCCCCATTTAAAAGGAATTGGTCGTGCTATGAAAGTAGGAAAGGAATCCATTTTCGGGTTACTTACGGCTTTGGAAAACTATGAGTCGACCAAACAATCAGTAGATTTTCAAACAGAAAAGTTAAAACCCCTATATAAATTAAGTGAAATAAAAGGAATATCCGTTACCTGCATAAATGACGAGGCGGGGCGTGATATCTGCAGGGGAAGGATTATGGTGAATGAAAAAGAAGCTAATCGTCATGCAGTTGAAGTAGTAAATGAGTTAAAAAATGGTGAAGTGGCTATTTATACAAGAGATTACCATGCGACGGAAGGTCATTTTGACATTGATCCAAGATCTGTGACGAAAGATGATATACTCCTGATAACGCGGAGAATTGAAGAGATTGTAGGTGAAGCACATGAAGTTAAGTCCTAATTTTTACAACGAAAGAATCTGTTTGAATGTACTTGCACGTGATAGACAAAATGCAAAAGAAATTTTTGAAGAAACGGAAGGCCATGTTGTTATTGGTGTATTATCTAAAAACTATGAACAAGTAGATGAAGCAGTGGAAGCGATGAGTTTATACGGAACTGATCTGGATAATGCTGTTTCAATTGGATTGGGAAGTGGTGATCCACAGCAATGGAAAATGGTATCTGATATTGCTAAAAAATATAAGCCTCAGCATATCAATCAGGTTTTCACTGGGGTGGGTCATACGCGCTCTTCAGTTGATAATACAGAGACATTTATCAACTGTATGGTTAGTCCTTGTGGAAAACCGGGTTATGTGAATATCTCTACAGGCCCCTCTAGTAGTATGAACGCATCTCCCGCAATCGTTGAAATTAGATCTGCCATTCATTTAATAAAAGATATGGGCGGCAACTCCATTAAGTATTTCCCGATGAGAGGCCTTGAAACTATTGAAGAATACCGTCAAGTTGTGAAAGCATGTGCTGAAGAGCAGATGAATATAGAGCCTACAGGTGGCATCGATCTTCAAAATTTTAAGGAAATCGTTTCAATTCCACTTGCTGCAGGGGTAATTAAAATTATTCCACACGTATATTCTTCTATTATTGATCCAACGACTGGTTTAACACGAATAGATGATGTTCGAATTTTCTATTCAATGATAAAAGAGTTGGTGCAGGAATATGACAACTAAAATAATGGCTTTTGGTGAAGTGATGATGAGGCTAGAGGCATCTGGATACAAGAAACTGGAGCAGACAAGATTGTTGGAATATTCTTTCACGGGTACTGGTGTTAATGTAATGGCCGCTTTAAGTAAATATGGTTATCAAACAAGCTTGCTGAGTAAGTTGCCCGAGACAAGTGTGGGTAATGCTGCACTATCTCATATTCGCTCTCTTGGAATTGCATCTGATTCTATAGTTAGAGGAGGGGAGCAAATTGGCATTTACTTTTTAGAGCATGGATTTGGTGTACGACCAACCGCTGTAACCTATACCAATCGTAAAGAAAGCTCATTTTGTCAGTCATCTTTTGACGATTATGATCTTGAGAAATCTCTATTAGATGTTTCATTGATTCACTTTTGTGGAATTAGTCTTGCCGTTTCAGAAAACACAAGAAATTTGACTATAAAAGTTGCTGAAAAGGCGCAAGAAATGGGAATTGTGGTGTCGTTTGATTGTAATTACCGACCAAAGCTTTGGAATGCTACTGGTGTAAATGCACGGAGTTATTATGAGAGAATGTTGACACTTTGTGATATCTGTTTTATGACAGAAAAAGATGCAATATATATTTTGGGTATGGAAACTGCAGAGAATGAGCTAACTAAACAAATCGAAGACTTGTTAGTTAAAGTGTTGGAAAAGTATCAAATAAGAACAATTGCAGGAACAATAAGAGAGAAAAAAAGGGAGACTGAACAAACAATTCAAGGTTTTATTATCCAGAATAAGACCATAACCTTTTCAAGAAAACATACCTTGACCATACTTGATCGAATTGGTGCAGGAGATGCATTTGCAAGTGGAATTCTTCACGGAAAAATAGCGAGTCTTTCTCAGGAAGATACGATCGAATTTGCTACAGCGGCGGGTGTACTAGCCCACACAACATCAGGAGACTCACCCGTTTCAACAGGCAGTGAAGTTTTAGGACTGGTCCATCAAAGCTCCGCTGATTTGGAGAGGTAGGCAATTGAGTTTGGATGAAAAGTAGTATTAAGTAATTAAGTTAAATTGGCCTTAGCATAGTTGACCCTATTGAAAGGGCGGGTATGCTTTTTTTGATGATTATTTCGCATATTCTAACAACTTTGTTTTCTCCCCCCAACGTCTGTTGTTTGTCCCCTTTTTGAAATGTAAGCGCTTTACTATACTTAAAATAGATTAACAGAAGGGGTGGTTTTCTTGAGAAAATGGTTTCTAGGTTTAGGAGTATCTACTGTATTGATGCTGGCAGGGTGTACGGACAGTGGTGGGAAAAGTGATTCAAAAGAATCTAGTGGGGATGAAGCTTCCATATCCATTTGGCATAACTTTGCAGGAGATGACTTACGAGCAAGAACTGTCAGAGAAATGATCGCTCAGTTCCAAGAGGATCATCCTGATGTAAAAGTGGATGCGCAAGCCATCCCAGTAGATGGTTACCGTCAACGAATCAGTACTGTCGCAGCAGCCGATGAATTACCAGACGTTTTCTTGACTTATCCAGGGAGCTTTACTGAAGAGTTTCATAAAGGAGGTTTAATCCAGCCTATCACAACTCTATTCGATGAAAATTCCGAATGGAAAGATTCATTTTTAGAAGGTGCGATCAAACCGTATGAGCTTGAAGACGGCGAAATCTATTCAGCACCTGTAGCCATGTCAGCTACATCATTTTTGTATTATAACAAGCAGTTATTTGAAGAACACAACTTGAAAGTTCCAAAAAGTTGGGATGAACTAATAGCCGCGGTCAAGCTGTTCAATGAGGCAGGCATTACACCTCTTGCGATGGGTAATCAGGCTCCTTGGGTAGCACAATCTACTACATTTGGTGCTATTGCAGATCGTGTAACGGGTACAGAATGGTTCTTCAAAGCTGTCGAACAGGATGGAGCATCTTTCACTGATCCTATTTTCATCGAAGCGCTCAATCATTTTAAAGAGCTTGTTGATAACGACGCCTTTGCAGATGGGGCAAACAGTATGGATAATACACAAGCAGAACAGTACTTCGCTCAGGGAAAAGCAGCGATGATGATCAATGGATCATGGACGCTAAGCAGTTTAGGCGCTTCGGCATCTGAAGACGTACTTGAAAATATTGGCGTGGCAGTTGTTCCTATAATCGAGGATGGAAAAGGAAGCGGAAATACCATTACAGGTGGACCTGGAGGTGGCTACTTGCTAAGTAGTGATACGAAGGGTGCCAATAAGGAAGCGGCATTAGAACTGATCTATGCACTAAGTAATGGAGATGCACAAAAAGCGATTGCAGAAAGTAATTCTATGGTTATGTACGATGTAGAGGTAGATAAAGCAAAAGTTAACTCACTGTTTTATGAAGCATTTAACTTAGTTAGAGAAGTTGAATACGCACCCGTGTATGATTTGTACTTAACTGCAGCTGCTGGAGAAGCTGTCAATAATGGTTTACAGGAGATCATGCTCGGAGGAGATCCCAAAAAGGTAGCTGAAAAAATACAAAAAGCTCAATCTCAGTAAATGTAGTAAAGATTTGTTTTAAAAGCAAAAGGGAGGAATTTTTATGCAATCAACCTTGAAAGTAAAGGGTTTGTTAGTAATTACATTACTTCCAGCCCTTTTGCTATATTCTTTCTTCGTCATTGTCCCTATTTTTTGGTCTGCCTATTATGGTTTTTTTGAATGGTCAGGTCTTGGTGAAGCAACCTTTATAGGATTTCAAAATTACGTAGAAGTTATTCAAGATTCAGTATTTTGGAGAGCCCTTAAAAATAATATGATAATCGTTGCAGCCTCTATAATTGGTCAGGTTCCGATTGCATTAGGATTAGCTTTGCTTCTGCGCAAAAGCAATCTGTTCCAACGGTTTGTCCGATCGGCTATTTTCTTGCCGATGGTCATTTCGACCGTGGTAGTAGGTTTGATATGGGGTTATATCTATGATTCTCAAATTGGTGTAGTCAATGCAGTATTAACAGCTGTCGGTCTAGAATCTTGGACGAGGGCCTGGTTAGCGGATCCAACTGTTAACATGTATGCAGTTTCTATACCGATTATTTGGAATTATATTGGGCCCTATTTGATTATTTTTATCGCGGCAATACAGAATATTCCATCTGAATTAGAAGAAGCAGCTGATATTGATGGTGCCACTGGTTTTCAAAAGTTAGTACATATTATTCTACCTATGATGTGGACCACAATAAAGATTGCTATTGTCCTTTGTATCTCTGGGAGTTTAAAGGCGTTCGATCAAGTATTTGTCATGACGGGTGGAGGCCCAGCGCAATCTACTGAACTTCTGGCCACGTACATGTACAATAATACGTTTATGATTTACCGTTATGGTTTTGGTTCAGCTGTATCGACTATGATTATTGTTATAAGCATGTTGCTAATTGTGATAAGTCAAATTGTAATGAAAAGGAAAAATTTGAGATAAGGAGGTAAGGAAATGAAGACAAACTTGTTAACAAGTGATGACCATTCATCTTTAGTTAATAGATTGAAAGACATAATATTTACAGTTATTAAAAATATCTTTCTAACGATTATTTCATTGTTGATGGTCTATCCACTGTATTGGTTAATAACAAGTGCATTTAAAACAAATGATGAGTTTTTTTCAGACCCTTATTCTCTTCCATCAACCTGGGTGTTTGAAAATATCGTCAGAGCATGGGAAGTGGCAGATTTAGGTCGTGCCATGATAAATTCAACCATTGTTACAGTAAGTGCCACATTGTTAACCGTGTTTTTAGGTGCTCTTACAGCATATGCTTTATCGCGTTTCACATTTAAATTGAAAGGTTTTTTAATTGTATTCTTTTTACTTGGTATGTTAATTCCCATTCATAGTACATTAGTGCCTTTATTCACTATGATGAATTTAGTTGGTTTATTGGATACCTACTGGGCACTTATTCTTCCATATACTGCATTCGAACTTCCAATTGCTATCTTTTTAACAGTAGCTTATATGACGACGATTCCTAAAGAGCTTGAGGAAGCTGCGATTATAGATGGGTCAGGTTATTGGGGGATATTTTTCAAAATGATGCTTCCTTTATCGGTGCCAGCATTATCTACCGTAGCCATTTTGTCGTTTTTACGATACTGGAACGAGTTTGTTTTTGCTCTCGTATTCATTAATGATTCATCGTTAAAAACACTACCTCTGAGTCTAGCCATTTTTTCAGACGGATTCAGTACAGACTATGTATTAACCATGGCAGCCATGACGGTTGCAGTTGTCCCTACGATTGTTATGTATCTGATTTTCCAAGAACAAATCATGAAAGGCATGGTTGCTGGATCTGTTAAAGGATGAAAAATACGTTTATTTTGACACAAATAGATTCTTTTTAGAATGGTGGTGAGGCAGTTGGATCTTATGTTGTCTAAATATGCATTGGCTTTACAGAAGATCTATTGGTTTGCTTATTTACAAATGTTATGGCTGTTGTTCACCTTATGCGGTCTAATCGTTTTTGGGATTTTTCCAGCAACATATGCCCTTTTAACGATGTTCAAAGATGCAGAAGAACTGTCCGCTAGAGAGGCTTTTCACAAATTTAAAACGATCTTTGTTTCTTCATTTAGGGCCATCAACCAAGCGGGATTGATATGGCAAACCATGTTGTTCTTGGTAGCAAGCAACTTGTTCATTATTCCGAATGTTGGTATTTATGTGCAAGTAACAGTCATTGGGGTGCTGGGATTAACGATTCTTGGGATAATTCATTTCTTTCACTACTTTGAGATTGACAAATCAAGCCTATTTCAAATAAAACGAGCTTTTTCATTTGTTTTTTTGCAACCTAGAGAAAATGTGGGGTATATGCTTATCTTAGTAATTCTACTGCTTGCTACTCAATTTATTCCCGGTATTACTTTCTTTTATGGTATAAGTACTTGTGCGTATTTTGTAGTTAAGATAGGAAAGTATGAACATCGTTTAAACTAGAAAGTATGTTAAATAGAGGAGACATGCACATGGAACTACAGAGGTATTTACTGTTTGATATCGGTGGGACTCATGTGAAATGGGGGATTCTAAATCAAGAGGGGAAGATACTATCCAAGAATCATTTTGAGGTACTTGATGTTCATGATGATTCCGTTTTACAAGGTATGCGTAACATAATCATTAGCCATAAGAATGTAGTAAAGGGAATCGGTATTAGTGCACCAGGATTTATTGACTCTGCGACAGGATATATTGAAAAAGGTGGAGCGATAAAGTTTTTCGATGACTTCCATTTGAAAAGTATCCTTGAAGATGAATTTAATGTATCAGTCACGATAGAAAACGATGTTAATTGTGTTGCGCTAGCAGAGCAATGGCTAGGAAATGGAAAGGGACTCAAAGATTTTATCTGCATAACAATCGGGACCAGTATAGGTGGCTCACTTATTATAAATGGAGAGTTGTATGGTGGTCACTCATTTCGGGCAGGTGAATTCGGTTACATAATCACGGAGGATATGAATCATAGAACACCATTAGAAGGACGCATGGGTCGTACTTCCTCGATGTCGATCCTTCGAAAAAAATATGCCAATCATTATTCCATGCCACTGTGTGAAGTGTCTGGTGAACGAATATTTCAAGACTTTGATGCAAAGGATCCTTTTGCAAGCGAACTGGTTGACACCTTTTATCAGAATTTAGCCATTGGAATCTATAACATTACGTCTATTTTTAATCCTGAAAAAGTGTTGATTGGCGGTGGAATAACAGCTAGGGAACTATTCTTAGACGAGTTAACAAGTAAAATAGATTCGCTAAACGAATTCTTTGATATTAAAATAGATCTTTGTTATTTTAAAAACGATTCCGGTCTTGTGGGTGCTTTAGTACACCATCTTAATCAAAAAACAGTGAGACATGGATAAGAAATGCAGATTACAAGCACTCATATTCTCTTTAATTGAAAGGAGCAATTGAATATGCTTGAAAAAGAAAGACTGAAAATTGTTGCAATCGGTGGTGGATCTAGTTATACACCAGAGTTAATTGAAGGTTTTATTAAAAGGTACGCCACTCTCCCGATAAAAGAATTATGGCTAGTCGATATTCTAGAAGGGGAGACAAAACTTGGTATAGTCGGAGCTTTGGCTAAAAGAATGGTTAAAGAAGCAAACATCCCTATGAAAATACATTTAACATTGGACCGTAAACTAGCTTTGAAAGATGCTGACTTTGTTACAACTCAACTAAGAGTTGGAGGACTGCAAGCGAGAGTGATGGATGAAAAAATCCCACTTAAATATGGAGTGATTGGCCAAGAGACAAACGGTCCAGGGGGCTTGTTTAACGCACTTAGAACGATTCCGGTAATACTTGATATTGTGAATGAAATGGAAGAATTATGTCCAAACGCATGGTTGGTTAATTTTACAAATCCTGCAGGGATGATAATGGAAGCGATTTATCGCCATTCGAACTGGAGAAGGGCGGTGGGGTTATGCAATGTACCGATTGGGATGACAAGGGCAGTAGCTAAATCTCTTGAAGTAGAGCCGGAACGTATTCATATAGATTTTGCTGGGTTAAATCATATGGTTTTCGGCTTAGATATATATATAGATGGTAAGCGAGTTACTGACAACGCGATGAACGCAATTGCTTCTAACAAGCGTTCCATTACTATGAAAAATATTGCAGAGCTAGATTGGGAACCAGATTTTCAAAAAGCATTAAACATTCTCCTATGCCCCTATCACCGATATTACTATAAGACTCATGAAATGCTTTTAGAAGAGATAAGAAGTGCAAAAGGGGTAGGCACACGTGCAGAGGTAGTTCAAAATCTAGAAGAAGAACTTTTTGACCTTTATAAAGACGAGAATTTACGAGGAAAACCTGAACAATTGGAAAAGCGTGGAGGCGCCTATTACAGTGATGCTGCCTGTAGTTTGATTGACTCCATATATAATGATAAAGGTGATATCCAAACGGTTAACACTCTTAACCAAGGCGCTATCGCTAGTATTCCTAATAATTCTGCTGTTGAAATAAATTGTGTTATTAAGAAAAGTGGACCAAAACCTATCGCTATAGGAGATCTGCCAGTACCAGTAAGGGGACTTGTACAGCAAATAAAATCATTTGAACGCACAGCATGCGAGGCTGCAGTAACTGGGGATTACCAGAAAGCACTAGTAGCTATGATAATCAACCCACTCGTTACGTCTGATACGATAGGCAAAAAAATACTCGATGAAATGCTTGAAGCACAAAAGAAGTTTTTGCCGCGATTTCACAAAATTTTGGGCAAAGGTATATAATTCTAAGGGAAAAGGGTTGTTAAGCAGTGCGAAACAGACAGCTCGTCAACTAATTGCATTTATGGCGAATGCAGATTTTAAAACAGCGGGCCCGAGTGCTTTTTTGTGTGATTATTGAAGGTTAGTTAGAAGCGGATTAATAAGGTGGGTGACTGACCGAATAACATTGCTGACTGTTCAAAGTTGTCAAGGCAGATTTCATGAACAGCGTGCACTTTTACAGTCTTGACCCGCTGGTACTTGAACTAAATGATTACGTAAACTGGTAGACTAAAATTAGTATCCACAGTACGCTCGATTATAAAAGTCAGTTAGAGTACAGATTGCAGACGTTATAAAATTTGTTCGATTTAAAGTTGACCAAACCAACCCGAGCAGGCAGTTATCAGCTGACACTATTAGCCATGATAATCAACCAGTTTACTATTTCTGATACGATAGGAAAAAATACTTGAAGCATACTAGGAATTATTGCCGCAACTTCACTAAAGTACTTCAACGGGGACCTGTTTTAATTGGAATATAAAAAAAGACCAGAAGAAACCAAAAGTTTCTCTGGTCTTTTTATTACTCTTCAATTTAAAGTAAAGGGAACTAGAAACCAAGTAAGGCCAACTTGTTGAAAGTCGTTACTATCAAGAGAACAGTTATTTTAGTAATTTAAACTTCATGGCATATTCAACAAGTTCGCTTTTCTTGGAAATACTAAGTTTGTTTATGAGTGTTGCAAACTTTGGAGGTCGTACCACCTTTCACAGTTGGATCTGCAGTTGGTTTGAGAGGTTTCTTGAGTTATATCCTGAGGAGTAAAACAACTAGAGCGTAGCATGGGGAAACCCGCTTAAGGATTTTTGAAAAACGGCCTGAACTCCCATTTTCTGGAGTTCAGGCCGTTTTTTTTATTTCAAGTCATGTGAGTGAAGGGGGTTTTATATTTGGCTCATTTAGCTGAGTAAATTCAAAGCATCTTTTTTCCTATCAATCAACACGTTTGACTGTCTCAAATTCCTTCATCTTTTCAAGGAGAATAAGAAACGGAGGATTGTTTCGCTGATTGATCATTTCATAACGAATCACATGGACATCGGCTTGATGCAGATTTTTCACGTAAGCAAGAAGTGCATCCCGTTCTTCTCCGCCGCCTTCATGCCCATCATAGACAGAGACTGCGATGATTCCGCCTTTTTTCAGCAAACGGAGCATCGTATCGATCGCTTGGATTGTTGAATCGGCTTTTGTAACAATAGTCAAATCTTCACTATGCGGCAAATAACCAAGATTGAAAACTGCACAGCCAATTTGCCCATTGACATATTTTTCGACATTGGCATGACTATCCAATATGAGTGATACGCGTTCACTTAAATCACCAAGTCTTTCGGCTGTCGTGTCGAGTGCGGCTTGTTGAATGTCGAACGCTAAAACATGTCCGGTTTCACCGACAAGATCAGCTAAAAAGATTGTATCGTTCCCGTTTCCGGTTGTTGCATCGACAACAGTTTCTCCAGCATGAACGGTTTCATTAAAAAATTGTCTTGCAAAAGGAAGGATGCGATGTAGCTTCAAGTCATTTCGACCGCCCCTGCATAATGTTTCCCTTGCCAGCTGTTTCGACGTTCGAGTTCTTTGTCGATGCCATTCAACACTTCCCATTTCGTAACGCTCCACATCGGACCAATCATCAATTCAATCGGACCATCACCTGTGATGCGGTGGACAATCATTTCTGGCGGCAGGATTTCAAGTTGGTCTACGACAAGATTAATATATTCATCTTTTGTGAGAAACTCCAAGTGCCCTTTTTCATATTGCTTCACCATTGGCGTTCCTTTTAATAAGTGAAGCAAATGAATTTTAATACCTTGAACATCCAATTTCGCAACTTCACGTGCTGTTTCCATCATCATGTCGTAATCTTCAAGTGGTAGACCGTTAATGATATGCGTGCAAACACGGATGCCGCGCTTGCGCAGTTTTTCGACCCCTTCAACATACGAAGCGAAATCATGCGCGCGATTGACGAGCTTAGCTGTTTTTTCATGGACCGTTTGCAAGCCAAGTTCAACCCACAAATAAGTGCGTTCATTTAACTCGGCCAAATAGTCAACGACATCATCAGGTAAACAATCTGGACGAGTTGCAATTGATAACGCGATGACACCTTCTTGCGCGAGTGCCGCTTCAAATTTCTCTTTTAGCTTTGGAAGTGGTGCGTGTGTATTCGTATAGGCTTGGAAATACGCCATGTATTTGCCGTCTTTCCATTTCTTATGCATTCTCTCGCTGATTTCTGCGAATTGGACATCAATCGGATCAACGCGGTCTCCAGCGAAATCTCCAGATCCTGCAACACTGCAAAACGTACAGCCACCAAACGCAACCGTGCCGTCCCGGTTCGGGCAATCAAACCCTGCGTCAAGCGCAACTTTCATTACTTTGAATCCGAATTCATCTTTCAAGTGACGTGACCATGTATGATAGCGTTTCCCTTCTGTAGGGAAAGGTAAGTTTAAGTTGTCCATTTTATTCACTCCTCTAACAGCTAATTGTATCATGTTTTTCCGTTATAGTATCATCTGAATTATGGAACTTTTTCTGATTGACTTGTCTGAAAGTGGAGATAGTCATACAATCTTACTAACTTCATGTATGAACGGGGAGACGGATGGTATGCCTAAAAAAGTGTGGCTTCTTGTGATTGGGATGTTTATAAATGTCATGGGTAACTCTTTTCTATGGCCACTTAATACGATTTATATGCACGATTATTTAGGGAAATCACTTTCAGTCGCTGGACTTGTGCTAATGGCGAATGCCGGGGCAGGTGTCGTGGGCAACTTGCTTGGTGGTTACTTATTTGACCGAATAGGTGGATTCAAATCCATTATGGCTGGGATCATTATTTCGATTATTACTTTGGTTGGCCTTGTATTTTGGCATGATTGGCAACCATATATTTGGTTTTTGACGCTCCTCGGCTTTAGTGGGGGCCTTATTTTTCCGAGTATGTATGCGATGGTCGCAACACTATGGCCGGAGGGTGGAAGGAAAGCTTTTAACTCGATTTACCTTGCTCAGAACGTCGGTGTGGCGATTGGACCAGCCCTAGCGGGACTTGTCGCATCTATTAGTATTGACTATATTTTTCCCGCGAATTTAGTGTTTTATGTCATATTTTTCTTTATCGCTTTCTTCGGTTATCGCAAACTTGAAATTGCGCCTGATCGTCACACAAGTGTCATTAAAGAGAACAAGAAAATTCGTCAAAAAGCACCTTTTTATGCACTACTTATTATTTCAAGTGGTTATCTGATTATGTGGCTCGTCTATTCTCAGTGGATGACGACAATTTCTACGCACTCATTATCACTTGGCATTTCATTGAAACAATATAGTTTACTCTGGACGATAAATGGACTGCTGATTGTTATTGGGCAACCAATTATTAAGCCTGTCATATCCAGGCTTGAGAATAAGATAAAAACGCAAATAATTATCGGGATTATTATTTTCAGTATTTCTTATATCGTAGTTAGTTTTGCAGCATCATTCACAATGTTCATTGTCGCAATGGTTATTGTGACATTTGGAGAGATGTTTGTCTGGCCAGCTGTACCAACCATTGCGAGCCAGCTTTCTCCTAAAGGAAGGGAAGGGTTTTATCAGGGAATCGTCAATTCCTTCGCGACAATGGGTCGGATGTTCGGGCCATTCATTGGGGGAATTCTGGCTGACCAATATGGTATGCAAGTGATGCTATTAATTTTGACGGCATTTATGATCATTCCAATCATCACCAGTTTGCTATACGACCGGCCTATTAAAAAAGCTGGTCATTAAATCGGAAAGCCGTTTATAGGCTTTCCGATTTTTTTGTAAAATAATAAAGGTCTCGGTCTGGGGATAACAGACAAAAGAATCTATTTCACGTCTAGACTTCAGTGCCTAGAGGATCGGAGACCCACAGGATGTAGATCCTGCGCTGTTGCGCAGGACGCGGTACAGTTAGGCTGCGTTCATGTTGAACAGGCACTTTCACTTTTGTTCTGTGCGCTACTATCGTTGCAACATTCGATAGAGTTTGATTTAATTAAGGAGAAGGATTTTTACGTAATTTTCGAACGATTCAAAAGGGGGATGTAAAATGAAACCGATTTATTCATCAGCGAAAGAGGCGGTTGCACAGATTGAAGATGGTGCAACATTAATGGTTGGGGGATTTGGATTAGTAGGAATTCCGGAACAACTCATTTTAGCTCTAGTTGACAAAGGTGTGAAAAACTTAACGGTTATTTCAAATAACTGTGGAGTCGACGAGTGGGGACTTGGACTTCTATTGAAGAATAAACAGATTAAGAAAATGATAGGCTCATATGTTGGCGAGAATAAAGAATTCGAACGCCAAGTACTATCTGGTGAGGTTGAAGTCGAGTTGACACCCCAAGGAACACTTGCAGAAAAGATTCGCGCAGGTGGAGCTGGTATACCTGCATTTTTCACACCGGCCGGTGTTGGAACACTCGTTGCGGAAGGGAAAGAAATCCGTATTTTTGACGGTAAAGAGTATGTTCTTGAAGGTGCGCTTCGTGCAGATTTCTCACTTATTCGTGCAGCAAAAGCCGACAAATTCGGTAATTTAATTTACAATAAAACCGCACAAAACTTCAATCCGATGATGGCGGCTGCTGGGAAATTCACAATTGCGGAAGTGGAGGAAATCGTGGAAACGGGCGATCTTGATCCAATGGCTATTCATACACCAAGCATTTATGTGCAAGGACTTCTGGAGGCACAACAAGAAAAACGAATTGAGCGTCTGACGACTCGCTAAGGAAAGGGGAATTGTGATATGGGAGAAGTGAATGTAAGGGAACGAATCGCAAGACGGGCTGAAAAAGAAATTGAAGACGGTAACTACGTCAATCTTGGGATTGGCATGCCGACGCTCGTTGCTAACTATATATCGCCTGATAAAACGGTCGTACTTCAATCTGAAAATGGATTGCTGGGCATTGGACCTTATCCGACTTCGGATGAAGTTGATCCGGATCTGATTAACGCGGGAAAAGAAACGGTTACCTCTATTCCAGGTTCGGCATACTTTAACAGTGCTGAATCGTTCGCGATGATTCGCGGAGGACATGTCGACGTTGCCATACTTGGCGCAATGGAAGTTTCTGAAAAAGGGGATTTGGCTAACTGGATGATTCCTGGAAAGATGATCAAAGGTATGGGCGGTGCAATGGATCTTGTTCATGGTGCGCGAAAAATCATTGTCATTATGGATCACGTTGCGAAAGACGGCTCCTCGAAGATTAAGAAAGAATGTTCACTGCCTTTAACGGGGAAAGCAGTCGTTCATAAAATTATTACAGAACGTGCATTAATTGACGTGACAGCAGAAGGACTTGAATTGAAAGAAGTATTTGAGGGGTTCACAATTCAGCAAGTCATTGATTCGACAGAAGCGGTGTTAATTGTGAAGGATGTTATTGAAGGCGTAAAATGATTGTTGTTAAAATGACACGATTCGGGTAAACTAATAGCAATAGCTTTGGCATTGATGAGGAATAGTAATCTTTGCTGTCGATTTTAGAGAGCAGGCGGTTGGTGGAAGCCTGTACGACAGAGATGAACTCGCCTTGGAGCCTGCATTGGTGAATTATTTATTATTACTAGCCCGTGCCGTTTTTCCGCGTTAAGGAGTCAAGTTGGGCGGTTTTTCCGTCAATTTGGGTGGCACCGCGGGAATTATATTACTCTCGTCCCTTATTTTTTTAAGGGACGGGAGTTTTTTTATTTTCATTCTGTTGGTGTTCATGCACCGGCTGAATGAAAATAAACGAAGGCAACCTAAATGCGCCACGTCCTGTCGCAACAAGGATGGATGCAGTTCAATCCTTCCCCCGTGCAGGCCGCAATCTCGATTCAAAATTTGGATGCAATAATTACGCCGAGGCGCGATTGATTTGAAATGGAGGAATTGTAAATGAGTTATAATCACGGACAAATTGAGAAGAAGTGGCAACAATACTGGAAAGACAATAAAACGTACAAAATGAAGGACGATCCGTCTAAACCGAAGTTTTTTGCGCTGGATATGTTCCCGTATCCATCAGGTGTGGGGCTTCACGTCGGGCATCCACTTGGCTATATCGCGACAGATATTTTGAGTTCATTCAAACGGAAGCAAGGTTTTAATGTCCTGCATCCGATGGGCTGGGATGCATTTGGTCTTCCAGCAGAGCAATACGCGCTTGATACAGGCAATGATCCTGTCGAATTCACAGCGAAAAATATCGCTACATTCAAACGTCAAATGAATGATCTTGGTTTTTCTTATGACTGGGATCGTGAAATTAATACGACAGATCCATCTTATTACAAGTGGACGCAATGGATTTTCATCCAACTTTACAATAAAGGCTTAGCTTACGTTGACGAAGTTGCTGTTAACTGGTGCCCCGCACTAGGTACTGTTCTTGCGAATGAAGAAGTAATCGATGGTAAGTCAGAACGTGGTGGGCACCCGGTTGAGCGTCGCCCGATGCGTCAATGGGTATTGCGTATTACGAATTATGCAGATCGCCTTCTTGAAGACCTTGATGAACTTGACTGGCCAGAAAGTTTGAAAGATATGCAGCGTAACTGGATTGGGCGTTCTGAAGGTGCACAGCTGACGTTCGAAATCGACGGGACAGATCTGTCGTTTGAAGCATTCACGACACGTCCGGATACGATTTTTGGAGCGACGTACGCAGTACTCGCACCTGAATTGAAGTTGGTCGAAAAAGTAACAACTGCTGAACAGAAGGATGCAGTTGAAAAATACCTGAACGAAGTGAAATTGAAGAGTGATCTTGAGCGTACAGATCTTGCAAAAGAGAAGACTGGCGTGTTCACAGGAGCGTATGCGATTAACCCAGCAAGTGGCGAGAAAATGCCAATCTGGATTGCAGACTATGTACTTGCTACCTATGGCACAGGCGCCATCATGGCGGTTCCTGCACATGATGAGCGGGATTACGAGTTCGCAAAAGAGTTTAATCTACCAATTATTGAAGTAGTCGCAGGCGGCGATGTTTCAACAGAAGCTTATACGGGCGATGGGGAGCATATCAATTCCGGATTTCTGAATGGTTTAGGGAAAGAGGCTGCCATCGAAAAAGCAATCGCTTGGTTCATGGAACAAGGCAAAGGTGAGAAGAAAATTACCTTCCGCCTGCGTGACTGGCTATTTTCAAGACAACGTTACTGGGGCGAGCCAATTCCAATTATACATTGGGAAGATGGCACAATGACACCTGTTGAAGAAGCAGATTTACCACTTGTATTGCCGATAACAGATAATATAAAACCGAGTGGAACAGGCGAATCACCACTTGCCAACATTACAGAATGGGTGAACGTAACGCATCCTGTGACAGGTATGAAAGGGCGCCGCGAAACGAATACGATGCCACAATGGGCGGGTAGCTGTTGGTATTATTTGCGCTACATCGATCCTGATAATGATGAAATGATTATCGATCCAGAACTTGCGAAACGTTGGTTACCTGCTGACATTTACGTTGGCGGCGCAGAACACGCAGTTCTTCATCTTCTTTACGCTCGATTCTGGCATAAAGTGTTGTACGATATTGGCGTTGTTCACACGAAAGAGCCATTCCAGAAATTGTTCAACCAAGGGATGATTCTTGGTGAAGGTAATGAGAAAATGTCGAAATCAAAAGGCAATGTAGTTAATCCAGATGATATCGTTCATTCACACGGGGCAGATTCACTTCGTCTCTATGAAATGTTCATGGGGCCTTTGGAAGGTTCGAAACCATGGACGACAAATGGTCTCGACGGAGCACGCCGTTTCCTTGATCGTATCTGGCGTCTGCTTGTCAATGAAGATGGCTCGCTTAGTACGAAAATTGGTGGCAAAACGGGTGGGTCACTTGAAAAGGTTTACCATCAAACTGTGAGAAAAGTGACAGATGACTTCGAAGGAATGCGCAATAATACAGCGATTTCTCAGATGATGGTGTTCATTAATGAAGGTTATAAAGTCGATTCGATTCCGAAAGAGTATGTTGAAGGTTTCGTTAAGATGATAGCTCCTATTGTTCCGCATCTTGCAGAAGAGCTATGGGAGAAGTTAGGTCATACTAGTACGATTACGTATGAACAATGGCCGACATTTGACGCTTCAAAACTTGTCGACGATACAGTTGAAATGGCTGTTCAACTTAACGGCAAAGTGCGTGCGAAAATCGTCGTATCGAAAGACGTTACGAAGGATGAACTTGAAAAGCTTGCTCTAGAAGATGAAAATGTGAAAGCACTTCTTGAAGGTAAAGAAGTCAAGAAAATCATCGCGATTCCAGGTAGACTGATTAATATTGTTGCAGTAGGGTAAAAAATCCGCTGAAAGAGCTACGTCTCTTTCGGCGGATTTTTGTATATACAATAGGCTTATCATAGGTTTTATCTGTTGATAATTGATAAAACCTATGATAAAAGTACATAGTTGATAGCATTAACCATGAAATAGATTTTAGTATGTAAGTTTTTTAGTGAAAAAGGATGTATCTTAATGATCATTGAATAGTGTAAAATATATTAGTAAAGATTTTATTTACAAATGTATAATGAAAAAGGGGTTTTACAGATGATGAAGAAAAAAGTTTTTTATCCAATTTTGTTTACTTGTCTTTTGTTATCACTAGCTGCTTGTTCTTCTGAGACAGCCGATGTGCCGAAAGAAGATAAGGCTCCACAAAAGGTTCAAGAAGAGAAGCAAACAACAGAGGTTGAACCGGCTCATTGGTCATATGAAGGAGAAACTGGTCCGGAATATTGGGGGGATTTAGATCCTACCAACGCCGTTTGTACCAATGGTGAGGAACAGTCTCCGATTAACATCGAAACGGCAAAAACCGAGAAAGATGACGTAGTTGAGGAGTTGAATTTTAACTATACTCCAACCAATTTTTCTTTAGCTAACAATGGTCATACGATTCAAGGAAATCCAACAGCAATAGATAATTCCATTGTCGTTGACGGAGAAGAGTACAAGTTAGCTCAATTCCATTTCCATACTCCGAGCGAGCACGAATTTAACGGACAGAGTTTTGATATGGAACTTCATTTAGTGCATAAAAGTGCGAATAATGAATTAGCCGTTATCGGTTTAATGATTAAAGAAGGTGTGGATAACACTGCTTTAGAGCAAGCATGGAATGTCCTACCTAAAGAAGTAACAACTAAAGATGTAAAAGTTACCGAAGCAATAGATTTAATGGGATTATTGCCAGAAAATAAGCAAACTTTCCGTTATGAAGGATCTTTGACTACTCCACCATGTTCAGAAGAAGTGGAATGGATTGTCTTGGAACAGCCAATTGAAATGTCTAAGGAACAAATTGATTTATTCCGTCAAATTTTCGAAGACAATCATCGCCCAGTTCAGCCTTTAAACGACCGCGAAATAGATATTGAACCAAGTTTGTAAAAGAATTCGCTAATAAGAAAAACCCCCTTCGGAAATTGAGGGGGTTTTTCTTATATGTCTCAATGGTTAAGTAGGGTGGAGGAAAAAACACCTTACTGAATCAATTTCATAATAGAGTTATAAAACGGGAAAAACGAACAATGTTGATTTCCGCTTCAGGTGGACGCTTTCCGCGGGCACGGCTTCAGCCTCCTCGTCGTTTCACTCCTGCGGGGTCTTCAGCTCGCGCTATTCCCGCAGGAGTCGCCACCTTCCGCTACATTCAACGAGAGTAGTCCGAAAGATTGGCGTACAATGAATTGATAGATGAATTATACTGTTCGTCTTTACACAAGAAATAAGTAATTGTGAAATTGATTCTACTAAGTGTTTTTAAATTACTTTAAAATTATAGATTAGTGGTCGCGTGCTCTCCTGCATTTATCCCAGCAATTCTGCCAGTTACAAGTGCAGAAGTTATATTATAACCGCCAGTGTAACCATGAATATCCAAAATTTCGCCGCAGAAGTAAAGACCTTCTTTCTTACGAGAACCTAGCGTTTTCGGAACGATCTCTTTTACGGAGACTCCGCCGCCAGTGACGAATGCTTTTTCAAGCGGCTGTGTACCATTGACGTTCATTGAAAAAGCTTTCAACAATTTCGTTAATGTGCGTATTTTTTCTACCTGCATTTGGGCACCGGTTTCAGATGGATCAATTCCTGCCCGGTCGAATAGAAACAGCATCCAACGTTCAGGGACAATTCCTTTTAACACATTTTTGACTGCTTTTGTTGAATCCTCTTTTAATGTGGTATTGAGCAGTTGGAATACTTTCTCTTCATTCAACGCGGGCAAAGAGTCGATTCTCATTTCAACGGGTTTGTTGCCATTTTTCATACGTTCTTTCACCACGAATTGACTGCATCGCAAAATTGCTGGGCCGCTTAAGCCGAAATGAGTGAACAACATGTCCATTTGGTGTGTGATAAGATTCTTTCCTTTGGCGTTAAGAACGGATACTGCTACATCACGAAGTGCAAGACCTTGTAAATCCTTTGAAACAATGAAAGCCTCATTTGATAATAAAGGAACTTCTGTTGGATAAAGTTCTGTTACGGTATGTCCGGCTTTTTCTGCCCATGGATAACCGTCTCCCGTTGAACCAGTTTGGGGAACTGCTTTTCCACCGACTGCAACAACGACTGCATGAGAACGAATTTCCTCGCCAGAATCCAACCTGACACCTAAAATTTGCTCTTCATTCATCAAAAGTTTTTTAACGCGCGTTTCTAGTTTCACTTCAACATTTAATCGATCCATTTCTGCCAACAACGCATTAACAACGTCTTTTGCTTTGTTCGAAACGGGAAACATCCTACCGTGATCTTCTTCTTTTAATGCAACACCGAGACCTTCGAAAAACGAAATAATATCTTCATTATTGAACACGGCAAAGGGACCGTATAAAAATCGACCATTGCCTGGAATGTTTTTAACGATTTCTTCTTGTGGCAAACGATTTGTAACGTTACAGCGTCCGCCTCCAGAAATAGCCAATTTAGTGCCGAGTTTTTTACCTTTTTCAAGAAGGAGAACTTTCCTTCCACCTTCAGCAGCAGCGATCGAAGCCATCAATCCTGATGGCCCTCCGCCGATGATGATGACGTCTATATCAACATTAGTAGTAGTCATTTTGTTATCAAGCCTTTCGGTAATGGATTATTAACTATCAGTTTACCACAGCATCATCAAAAAAAATGGATGCGGTAAAAATGAAGAAAACATAGCAACTGCATGTGGTATAATTATAATTGATTTCACAAAAAAATTTCAAGAAACGTCGTATATACTGAGCATATGATTATATATGAAAACTGAGCGAATGGTATCATTATTTTAACTTATATAGTAAGAATGCTTGTGGAATGATTCACCAATTTCGAGATAGTGCTTTTAATAAATAGAAATAATGAAGAAGCAGAGTTAAATGTACATGAGTATATTTACTTTGACGAAGAATCGGGAGAGGTTACGGAATGACTCAAGAAGTAAATAAAGAAGTTGAAGGTCAAATAAGTCAGCAAGTTGGTTATCAAGAGAAATCGTACCCAACGAGCGCAGAGAACGAACAAATAAGACATGAAGCATTTCAACAAAAAGAATGCCAGCGCATCTTTAATAAACTGATTAGCCATGCAGGAGGATTTGATGTTGTGCGAAAAGGCCGGAGAACGATAGCAAAAAAAATTGCAACTACATGCTTCCTGAACTCAACGGAGCCTGACTATGAAGGATTTAAGCAAGGTGTGCTAATTGCTAACGAACAAATTATATTGAAACGAAATTAACCACACTGAACGTACCTATATAAATTAAATAAATGTTTCCAATGAATACTCCTTTGGCGTCTATGCTTAGCATATGTACAGTAGTCAATATTTCGACAAATAGAACAACCTTTAGGCTGCTTTTTCTCCATAATCCAGTGGAGAAAGGTAGCCTGATTTTTCTTGAATTCGAACACTACTAGACTATTTCTGCTATTTTATATTTGGCGACTGCCCATTTAGTTTCACAAGTCTGTACGTTTCGCTCAATACATTTTCGGAGAAAACGTCATACATAATGGGAATTACACTTTGTGTTTTTCGCTAATATCCATAAATGACGGATATTTATTGTGAAAAGCGTTGCCGATAGGGTAAACTGTTAAATAGATTTAGGGAGAATGGAAGGATAAAACATGTCATCGAATCTTGTAAAAGGTACAGCAGTACTTACTATAGGGCTATTTATTTCAAAAGCACTAGGACTTTTGTATGTTATTCCGTTTTATGCAATTGTAGGGAAGGAAAGCGTTGGTCTCTATCAATATGCATATATCCCTTACAACATCGCGTTAGCTATAGCGATATCAGGGGCACCGCTTGCGATTTCCAAATTTGTGGCAAAATATAATGCGCGTGGTGATTATGCAACCGGAAGGAAGCTGTTGAAATCAGGGATGCTTGTGATGTTACTTACAGGTATATTGTCTTTTTTAACGCTTTATTTTTTAGCCGAACCGATTGCGAAACTAGTTCGTAAAAGCGATGAACAAATCTTTACAGTAGAAGAGATTGCCGGCGTCATTCGTTGGGTCAGTTATGCGTTGCTTGCTGTTCCACTTATGAGTATCGTGCGAGGTTTCCTACAGGGGAACCAGAAGATGATGCCGACTTCTGTCTCGCAATTAGTGGAGCAGATTGTGCGTATTATAGTTGTTCTGGCAGGAGCGTTTATTGTCGTGAACTTCATGCATGGATCACCGAGAACTGCAGTTAATTTTGCAGTGTTTGCAGCATTTATTGGAGCGCTTGCAGGACTCGCTGTGCTGTACAAGTATTGGAAAAGTTATAAACCGGAATTCGACTATCTTCTTGTGAATAGTACTTCTTCGAGTGATATTTCATTCGTAGACATGTACAAAGAAGTATTTGCTTATATTTTGCCCTTCGTCCTAGTTGGGGTTATTAATCCCCTTTATCAATTCGTTGATATGATTACATTCAACGAGGCGATGTCTTCGATAGGTTTTGCGAAGGTTTCTGATATCTATTTGTCGATGTTGAACTTTTTAACGCATAAAATCGTCATGATACCAGTCATGGTTGCCACAGGATTTTCGATGGCACTTATTCCGGTCATTACAAGCTATTATGCAAAGAATAATCAAAAAGGGATTACAACTTCACTTGATCAAACCTATCAGATTATGCTGTTCTTGACGGTACCGATAGTTATTGGATTAATCGTACTATCGAATGAGTTTTATCAATTTCTTTATGAAAAAGATGCAATGGGTGCAGAAATATTAGCAAATTATGCCCCGGTCGCTATTTTATTTGGCTTATATACGGTGACGGCGGCTATTCTGCAAGGTATTGATCGACATAAGTGGATTGTTTTCACTTCGTTGCTCGGATTATTTTTCAAACTTGTACTAAATATACCGCTCATCAAATTATTTGAAACGAATGGTGCCATTTTGGCGACTGCAATTGGCTATACAATTGCAGTCGGCATAAATATAGCCATAATTACAAAAGTTCTTCACTATAGGTCCCAGATGGTATTTAGAAGACTAATTCTCATTGTTATTCTAAATGTCATTATGTTTATAACTGTCACATTTACACTAAAAGGTCTGACAGCAATCAGTCCTGCAGATGGTAAAATGCACGCATTTCTCTACATTATGATTTGTGCAGTTGTAGGTGCTGCTATTTACGGTTATCTATCCCTTAAAACGGGTCTCGCACAGAAATTGTTCGGTGAGCGATTGACTAGATTCACCAAGAAATTAGGCTTTTAGGAGGAAAATAATGCGTATAGATAAATTGTTGTCGAATATGGGATATGGTACTCGGAAAGAAGTTAAGCAACTGATGAAAAAAGGATCTGTACAGGTGAATGCAGTGGCGGTGAAAGATGCCGCAATGCATGTTGATACAGTGAAGGATATAGTAACGATACTTGGTGAAAGAGTCGTCTATAAAGAATTTATGTACCTTATGATGAACAAGCCGCAAGGTGTATTGTCTGCCACTGAAGATAAAAGGGATCAGACAGTTATTGATTTATTAGATGAGGAATATAGCATTTTTGAAATGTTTCCTGTTGGCAGGCTAGATAAAGATACGGAAGGTTTTCTGTTGCTAACGAATGACGGAAAGCTTGCGCATAACTTATTGTCACCTAAGAAAGGTGTGGCGAAAACATATTATGCTCATATCGAAGGAATAGTTACTGAAGAAGATACTAAGCGATTTTCAGAAGGAGTTATTCTGGAAGATGGCTATGAGACGAAGCCTGGTCAGTTGGAAATTTTAAAATCAGCCGACATTTCCGAAATTGAATTGACGATTACGGAAGGGAAATATCATCAAGTGAAGCGTATGTTTGAAGCTGTTGATAAGCAAGTTATTTATTTAAAACGTTTATCAATGGGGCCTTTATCCTTGGATGAAAGTCTGACACTAGGGTCGTACCGGGAATTGACAGAAGAAGAATTGCAACAATTAATGCAGATTTCTGGAAAATAAAAAGGGCTGAGCCGTTAGATGCGGTTCAGCTCTTTTTTTGTCTAGCCGCTAGACTCCAAGCCCTTGGATAAAAAGTCGTTTTGTTGTCGGGTTGGACGGTGCCTTGCGTTTTTATTGTAGTCCAGTCTCCAAGCGCCAGCCTTCTGTACCTGCGGGATGCAGATCTGAGAGCTGGCGCTTGGTGCTTTTCTAAGTTATGTGCGGGTCATGAAGATAATTTCACTTTTTTTGCTGTCGTCGTCCATTTACCGCGAACCGGGCTCGTTATGAGCTCGTTGTATTCAAGGACATTTAAGTCCCTTTGGACCGTACGGTGAGTGATACCAAATTCTTCGACCAGGTTTTCAGTAGTTACAGTACCATTATTGAGGATATACAAGTAGATATCCTTGATGCGTGTAAGCATACGATCAGTTGCAGGTTTCAAGTGTGGAATCACCCCTTCATCTTCATTATCCAAAAAATGTTTGGTCATGAGACTTATGAATGTTGCCTAAAGCACGTTGAAATTATCCCTGACGACGCACATCCTTTCGAAAAACTTGAAAAGTCAGATTAAATATCCTGACAATACTAGTATAGCTTATTTTTATAAACATTGCATGATTTTTTTGTGAAAAGTTTGTGAAAGAGGATTCTTCTTTATTTTCTCGCGCTAACGTGTGAAAATAGACATATTGTGAAAGAAGGTGCCTTGAATGTCTAATTGGAAAAATGAAGCTTTGAAAAGGCGAGAATCACTTATACATGATTTACAAAATTTAATCGCCATCCCTTCTGTACTTGATGAAAGTGTGGCAACTGAAGATTTACCATTCGGACCAGAGCCTAAACGTGCGCTCGACTGGCTTTTAGAAGAAGGCCGCAAAGCGGGAATGCTTGTGAAGAATGTAGACAATATGGCGGGACATATTGAGATGGGGGAAGGGGATGAACTCCTCGGAATCCTTTGCCACGTAGATGTCGTTCCGGCAGGAAGTAATTGGTTACATGACCCATTTGGAGGCGTTGTCGAGGACGGCAAGCTGTTTGGTCGTGGTGCTATTGATGATAAAGGCCCCACGATAGCTGCTTGGCACGCGATGAAAATAGTCCGAGATTCGGGTGTTGCACTGAATAAGCGGGTTCGCCTCATTATTGGGACTGACGAAGAAAGTGGCTTTCGATGTGTGAAGCGTTATTTTGAAAAAGAAGAAATGCCGACTATTGGATTTGCACCAGATGCCGATTTTCCAATTATTAATGCGGAAAAAGGGATTGCTTCTATCCTTTTTAAGCAAAAAGCAGTTATGGATGATGAACAACTTCTGCTATTCAAGTCGGGAAACCGGACAAATATGGTTCCGGATTATGCGGAGGCGCACCTGGCAGAACAAGTTGAATTTGACAATGAACAGTTCGTTACCTTTTTAAATATTCATGATGTTACAGGGGGAGTTGCCATTGAGAGCGGTAATACCGTCATCAGTTTAAATGGAAAATCAGCACACGCGATGGAACCTGATAATGGTGTCAACGCTGCTGTACTTCTGGCTTCTTTCTTGAATCGTATTTTAAAAGAAGGTCCATCAAAAGACTTCACACAATTCATGTTTGATGCTTTTGCTAATGAGTCGCGAGGACTTTTCCTAGGTTTGGCGTTCAATGATGAAATGTCAGGCGATACGACACTGAATGCGGGAATCGTGACATACAATCCGGAAAGTGGTGGGGAAATAAACGTTAGCCTGCGTTATTCAGTCAGCTATCCATTTGAGGCGAAATTGACAACATGCATGGAACGGTTAACGGAAACACCTTTTTCGGTCGATATCGGATCGAACTCTGCGCCTCATCATATGGACGCAAATGACCCGCTGATACGGACCTTGCAAGAGGTGTATACTGATCATACCGGAGAACCTGCTGAGTTATTGGCAATCGGGGGAGGTACATATGCCCGAGTCCTTGAAAAAGGAGTTGCTTTTGGAATGCTGTTTCCTGGCAGGGAAGACGTGGCTCATCAGGCAGATGAATATATTTATATAGATGATTTAGTGAAGGCAACTGGGATTTATGCAGATGCAATTAGCCGACTCGTATCTGAAAAAAGGAAAGGGGAATAAGGATGACAGTTTATTTTATTGATGGACAATTCACAGAACGTGAAGGATTGACTATTTCGATTGATGACCGAGGTTATTATTTTGGAGATGGTGTGTATGAAGTAATTAAAGTATATGATGGAGAATTGTATACTGCTGAAGAACATATTAATCGTTTATTTCAAAGTGCTACAAAGATAAAGATGACTATTCCTTATGCTGAAGTGCAATTGATGGAGATTGCACGTGAATTAGTGGAGAAAAATAACATTGTGGTTGGACACGTTTACATCCAAGTGACACGCGGATCCGCTCCGAGAATTCACCATTTCCCTAATCCGTCAGTACCGCCAGTCGTGACTGGATATGCAATCAACAATCCGAGACCTATAGTAGGTATAGAAAATGGAGTAGCGGTTAAGTCAGTAGCAGACGTCCGTTGGTTGCGTTGCGATATTAAAAGTCTTAACTTGCTCGGCAATGTACTTGCTAAGCAAGAAGCGCATGAGGCGGGTTGTATAGAGGCATTGCTTCACCGTGACGGTGTTGTCACGGAAGGTTCCTCATCGAACATGTTTGGGGTAAAAGATGGAATAGTCTATACTCATCCTGTGACAAATCTTATTTTGAATGGAATTACTCGTCAAGTGTTACTTGGACTATGTGAAGAACAAGGAATTCCAGTCGTTGAGAAATCCTTTACACTGGATGAAGCTTTTGCAATGGATGAATTTTTCTTGACGTCAACAACATCTGAAGTGATGCCAGTCATTTCTATCGATGGACATCCTGTAAGTTCTGGAGTAATAGGACCCTTGACAATGAAGTTACAAAAAGCATTCAATGCACAGATCCCATCTTTTATTTCGGGTGAATAATAGTGTACAGTATGTGATTGGAGTGAATGAGCATGGCGCAACTTGTTAAACTGCTCGACTATGTCTCCCGTTACGAACAAGATCTTACGCGCTACCCTTCGCAGTATATCCGTTTAAAAAGGTATCAATGGGAACGTATGAAGACCCAGTGGGAAAGTGGAGCGGATTTATCGGAATGGCATCAGGAGAATGAAGAAGTAGAAGAACCGGAAGAGAGTAAATGGTTTTCCCCTCTACTCCGGGTCTTCGGCCAACGTAAAGATGTTGAGGCAGTGCAAGAACACGACAATAGCGAAGATGAAAAAAGTGATGAAGAAGATAGTTTTGGATTTAGACCAAATCTAATTCACACCCCCTCAAGCCTCGAACATTTAAGAAGACTTTATTTGGAACAGCTTTTTCATTTTCAAATCAAGTGGGTAAGTTCGACGTTAATGGACAAGTCAAGAGTGGATTCACGTTTTTTCCGAGATTCACTTTTACGAAGTTTCGCTCAAAATCTTCCGGATAATTATTTATTATTTTATTATCCAATCTTGCTATTGAAGAAAGCACCTGTTGAACTAGACATTATTATTGTGACACCTGTTGAGTGCATGTGTATTACCGTGCTTGAGAAAGAGGACGTTGCAGCCTTTAGTGGGAGTGGGGACAGATTTTGGCTAAAGAAGCTAGGGGAAAAAGAAACGAAATTTCTTAGTCCGCTTATAGCGCTAAATAGAACTGAAAAAATTGTTTCTAGTATATTGAAAGTACAAGGAATCGATTTCCCTGTACGAAAATATTTGATTTCACGTAACGGGTATATCGATCACCCAGGTTCGGCATTTGATGTTGATATTATTGATAGACGGTCATATGATGACTGGTTTTCCTCCCTTCAGAAAATGTCAGTTCCGATGAAGTCTACGCAATTCAAAGCAGGCCAGGCAATACTTGACATGGGGCAAACAACTTCAATAAGTAGATTATTTGGCGAAGATGATGAACAACAAACAGAAGAAGAGCAATAACCTATAAATAGAAATAGAAAAGAGTGTATACAATGCGGCTTCGCAATAAACCATGGGCAAGAGACTACATGGCAGAACACCCAGATATCTTATTAGCAGAACCAGAAAAAATGATGAATGGTTGGCATACCCTTTTTGGTAATGACAACCCAATACACATTGAAGTTGGATCAGGAATGGGCCAATTTATCATCGGCATGGCAATTGCCAACCCGAATGTGAATTATATAGGAATAGAGCATTTTGATAACGTTATCGTATCTGCGCTTGAAAAGGCTGTTGAAGCAGGGAAGCCATCAAATTTACGACTATTTCGTGCAAATGGAATGGATCTTACAAAGATCTTCCACAAAGGTGAAATAGATCGAGTGTTTTTGAATTTTTCCGATCCATGGCCGAAAACGAGAAATGCTAAAAGAAGGTTAACGCATAAAACGTTTTTAAAGCTCTATGAAGAAGTACTTGCTGAAGGTGGAGAAATTCACTTCAAAACAGATAACCGTCTGTTGTTCGAATTCTCGCTTGTCTCAATGTCTGAGTACGGTATGAAGTTAGGTTATGTATCGCTTGATCTGCATGCAGAAATGCCGGAAGATAATATTATGACTGAATATGAAGAGAAGTTTTCAGCAAAAGGACACCCGATTTATAGGCTTGAATCTCGATTTGCTAATTAATCGCGCATTAACGGGCAGTAAAATCCTGATTTCAAGTCTTTGAGGATGTAAGAAGACTTGAAGATGGGGATGAAGAAAATCCCGCTGATTGAAGAATAACTATTTGATTGAATTAGACCAGGGAATGGGAGGATGTTTCTATGGATACATATACATTTCATGATATGACGTTGACATGGCTGGATGGTAGTGGCAATTTTTTAGATGGTGGTACTATGTTTGGGGTTGTTCCAAAAGCGCTTTGGTCAAGGCGCTATGAAGCGGATGAACATAATCGTATAAAAATGAGAAACGATCCTATTCTAATTCAGTATGAAGGAAAAAATATATTGATTGACACGGGGCATGGAAAAGGAAAACTTAGTGAGAAGATGATGAAAAATCTAGGTATTGTTGAAGAGGCTAAGGTTTTGGGGAACCTTGCTGAGCTTAGTTTATCACCGGAAGATATCGATATTATTCTTATGACACACTTGCATAATGACCATGCAGCAGGTTTAACGGAATGGCGTGAAGGGAGTCTTGTTTCAGTTTTCCCGAATGCTGATATCTATGTTTCACAAACCGAATGGAATGAAATGCGTAATCCGAATATCCGTTCAAGGAATACATACTTGAAAGAGAACTGGGAACCTGTACAACAACAGGTGAAGACATTCGAGGGAAGCATCTCTATTATTCCAGAAATCGAAATGATTCATACAGGTGGTCATAGCGATGGCCATAGCGTTATCAAATTGACTCAAAATGGTGAAACAATTCTCCATATGGCCGACATTATGCCTACGCAAGCGCATAATAATCCGTTATGGGTTCTAGCTTTTGATGATTACCCAATGACGTCAATTTTTGCAAAAGAGAAATTGATGAAAGAAGCGCTTGCAGGGGGCTACAAATTCATTTTTTATCACGACGCCTACTATAGACTTGTGAAATGGGATGTAAGTGGAAAAGAAATTATCGAATCCGTTAAAGTATCTATATAATAAAAACCGTCACATTACCGGGGAAATCCGGAAATGTGACGGTTTTTATAATAGATTAAGAAAGTATAAGTTTTCACCCTTAACCGGTGTCTATTTCTAAACGTTCGGGGTATTGTTTTATGCTTTTACTAACTCAACAACTGTACCCGTTTTTGCATCTGCTGCAAATTCGAATTGTTCTAGTTCGCCTTCTTTAATGCGCGAAATGCCACCGCGGTAAACATCCATTGTAATGACGTTGTTCTTGAATGGCTCAGTTTTCATGACAATCCATGAGCCATCTATCGGACCTTCACTTTTAAAGGCATCTTTTATTGTGTTTAATACAGAATCAGCTGATACATTTTGGTTAACGCGATCGATTGTTTCGCTGACAACAATACCAGCTGCAACTCCCGTTAATACACCTGCAAGGAAATCTGTTAATTTCATTCTAATTACCCCCTATAGTCGGTATTTCAAACAGTGTACCACAAATTTACTTATCTTTGCCAAGTAAGTATTTAGAGGGGATAATTCGACTTCCGAATTAAACGGTGGATAGTTTCTGAATAATCGACTACACTATTTATAGTAGGATATACATAAAAAGTGGGGGGACTATTCAATGCAAAAAGATACACTTGAAATGTTTAGAACTTTGACTGAACTTCCAGGTGCACCGGGTAATGAGCACGCAGTGCGTAACTATATGCGTGGGGAACTTGGTAAGTATTCCGATGAGCTGATTCAAGATAACCTCGGCGGCATTTTCGGTATACGAAAAGGACCTAAGGATGGTCCGCGTATATTGGTGGCGGGTCATATGGATGAAGTCGGGTTTATGGTCAGTCAAATTACCGACAACGGAATGATTCGTTTCCAGCCGCTTGGCGGATGGTGGAACCAGGTGTTGCTTGCGCAGCGCGTGGAAATTATTACAGAAAATGGTCCAGTTATAGGGGTCATCGGATCGATTCCTCCGCATCTGTTAAGTGATGAATTGCGCAATAGACCTATGGATATTAAAAACATGTTGATTGATATCGGCGCAGATGATAAAGAAGATGCGAAGAAAATCGGCATCCGCCCAGGTCAACAAATTGTTCCGGTCAGCCAGTTTACTCCTATGGCGAACAACAAGAAAATACTTGCCAAAGCGTGGGATAATCGCTACGGTTGCGGACTTGCAATCGAGTTATTGAAAGAAGTGCATAATGAAAAATTGCCTAATAATTTGTATTCCGGAGCTAACGTTCTTGAAGAAGTTGGCCTCCGCGGTGCTGCGGCGTCCGCAACGATGATCAATCCGGATCTGTTTTTTGCACTTGATGCAAGTCCAGCAAATGATGCAACAGGTGACAAAAATGAATTTGGTCAACTAGGCAAAGGAACATTACTTCGTATATTTGACCGCTCGATGATTACTCACCGTGGTTTGCGTGAATTTATCCTTGATATGGCGGAAACACACAATATCCCTTATCAGTATTTCATCTCGCAGGGCGGAACGGATGCAGGGCGCGTCCATACGTCGAATGAAGGAGTTCCGAGTGCTGTAATTGGTATTTGTTCACGCTACATTCACACATCGGGATCAATCATCCATACGGACGACTACGCCGCGGCAAAGGAGCTTCTCGTGAAACTTGTTAAAGCGTGTGATAAGACTACGGTAGAAACAATAAAAAACAACGTATGATCTGAATCCGTCCTTGCGCTTTAAAATTGCGTATTGGACGGTTTTCTATTTGGATGAATGGAGGAGAATACAAATGGAATTTATGATTGGGTCCACAAATCCCGCAAAAGTGAACGCCGCTAAGAAAGTTCTGGCAATTCACTTTCCGAAGGCACTTCTTGCTGAGGCTGAAGTTGGATCAGGTGTTTCTGAACAGCCTTTTGGTGATGATGAAACCAGGCTCGGTGCTATCAATCGTGCACTGCGCGCTGCGGGTATGAAAGTGGGGGTAATTGGAATTGGGCTGGAGGGAGGTGTCCGTATTCTTGAAGGACAGATGTATCTTTGTAACTGGGGTGCATTGAAACTTCCTGATGGGACAAAGTTTACTGCGGGAGGCGCGCAGATTCCATTGCCGAGGGAGATTGCAGATGAGTTGAGGGCAGGGAAAGAACTGGGACCGGTTGTAGATTTTTATTTCAAATCGAGTGGTATCCGAAATAAAGAAGGGGCTATAGGTATGTTGACAGCGAACGCTGTAAAACGTGATGAGCTATTCGAACATGTATTACAACTCCTAATAGGACAATATAAATACCATCTAAAGTCTCAATAGGTTGCAACTACTTTGAAACAACATTAAAATGATAAATAGTGTTTAAATTAATGATTGGGGGAAATCGAATGTTCCGACAGTGGAAATTCATATTCCTGTTGGCAATATCCGTATTAGCGCTTGCGGCATGCGGTAAGTCGCTCGACGAAAGTGTCACTTCAGGGGTCGAAGGGGCGAGAGAAGCATTTCATTCGAACGATAAAAATCGCACAGAAGAAATTGACGGTATTAAACTACACAAGCCTGTTGGTTTTAAAATTAGTGATAAGTCAGATGCACAAAATATTGTCTTTACAAAAAACGAAGAAACTTTCATCCTTTTCGTCAATCCAAATGAAGAGAGTGACAGTAAACTGTTTTATGATTTGCTTCTGGCAGATAAAAGCAAAGAAATTATCGAGCAAGCAACATTTACAGATGCAGGTACATTCGGCTTTACAGCGGTAGTGAAAAGCGACAATGACGAAGTTGAGCTTATTACTAGCGTTGGTGGATCCAAAATGACCACTATGACGAAAAAAGGAAACATTGAAAAAAACCTAATAAGAATGATGGAAATCGTACGTTCTATCAAGCAGGATTAGAAGCACCTTTCTGAAAAAGGATATGAGAGTATAAGTGTTCCGACACGGAATAGTGTCTAGGCGCCAGCCGTGCTTGCAAGGATGCAGGTATGCTGTTAGGAGGGATTGAACTACATCCCTCCTTGTTGCGATAGGACGTCGCGATTTAAGACTGCCTTCCTTTATCGACTTATGCCTGTCGCGTCTAGAAGGCGCCTTACGCTTTTTATATGAAAGGAGGAATTATGTAGATGAATTCTGCGCAGCTTGTTGAACTATTAAAAGAGCATCTTCCGTCCGAGCATTTCAAGTGGCGGTTTGATCGGAAAACAGATAAGGTTCGTTTAGAGCATTCGGTTCTGAAAAAAGGAATGGATATTTCGCTACCTGAAATTCTTGTGAAGTATGAACAGAAAAAAGAAGCTGCAATAAATGAAATAGTCTACACAATCGGTGAGACATTCAAAGCAATGGAAAAGGAGCAATTGAAAGGGTTTTCTGTTGAAAACACTATTTATCCAGTAATTAGGTCCTCATCATTTCCCGGGAAGTCTGCAGCCGGACATCATTTTCTTACGAAGGAACACACAGCTGAAACACGTATCTATTACGCACTTGACCTTGGAACGACCTATCGGTTAATTGATGAAAGTATGCTGGAGAACCTTGGAATGACTGAACAGGAGATAACAGAGTCTGCGTTATTCCGTGTAAGAGCATTACCGACTGCGATGAAGAAGGATGAAGTGTCGGGTAATATATATTACTTTATCAACAATAACGACGGTTATGATGCGAGTAGAATATTAAACAGCGCATTCTTGAAAGAGATGGAAGGCAAGATTGAGGGGCATATGACCGTCTCAGTCCCTCACCAAGATGTGCTTATTATTGGTGATATTAGGAATGATACAGGGTACGATGTACTTGCTCAGATGGCTATGCATTTCTTTACGACAGGCTCTGTACCGGTTACATCATTGTCATTCATATATGAAGATGGAAAACTGGAACCAATTTTTATCATGGCGAAAAATCGTTTGGCAAGAAGGGAAGGAAAGAAAAAATGAACGTGTTTTATAACTTAAATGGTGTTGGAGATGTATTGCTTGTACAAATTGCAACTACAGGTCCAGAAGCCATCATAACTAAATCATATGGAGATGTTACGTTAATCCATGACGAAGTGACCGGAGAATTGGCTGCTATTAACCTTTTTAATGCATCATCTTACATCAAAGTCGAAGCGGCGGGAGAAGTTGAGATGACTGAAGAAGTGGTTAGCCAACTACAAGAAGCACTTCTGAAGAATGGTGCTGAGATCAAACTTGACGTAGATATTACACCGAAATTCGTTGTAGGACATATTCTTACAAAAGAAAAGCATCCGAATGCTGATAAATTAAGTGTCTGTATAGTCGATGTAGGCAGCGAAACTGTTCAAATAGTTTGCGGTGCACCAAACGTAGATGCAGGACAGAAGATTGTTGTCGCAAAAGTAGGAGCTGTTATGCCTTCAGGGATGGTTATTCGTGATGCAGAACTGCGAGGAGTTCCATCAGCCGGAATGATTTGTTCAGCTAAAGAACTTGGTTTGCCTAACGCGCCCGAAGAAAAGGGGATTTTAGTGCTAGACGACCAGGCAATTGTAGGGGAAATATTCACTAAGTAAAAGAACAAAAAGCGTGCCGTTAAGGCACGTTTTTTTATTTCACTGATTTGATTTGATTTAGTTGTGTCAATACTGTTAAAATAGACTGATTGACATGAAAAGAGTGATAGTCTTGAGTTGGTTTAAAACAATTGTAGACCGGTTATTTGGACCGGATGAAGACAACGATGAATTGAAACCGAATTATGAAGAATTAGAAAATGAAGTTGACGAATCAGAAAATAATATCGAAACAAAGAACGATGCATCATTTCGCTTTCCTATTATCTCAGATGCAGAAATATACGGTTGGGATGATGATTCTATTACTAAAGTTGATTATCCAAAATCCACATCAAAAGTTAAAGATGAGGACGATAATTATGAAACAAAACCGCTTTACGAAAATGCAAAATGGCCGAGTGATAATAGAACAATCAATATCTTCAGGGCTGAATCTACGATAAAGTATGGAGCAGAAAAGAAAGAAAAAAGAAGAGCTCTTTCTACCCCGAAAAAAGCTCTTCAGGAGGAACTTCCTTCGAAAGTGAATGCAACAGTACAAAAACGTTCGAGTAAACCATTTATACCGACCGCAGTACCTTCTCCGGTTTATGGATTCACCAATCCAAGGAGAGATTTATCGACACCGATGAAAGTGGAAGAAGTGAAGGAACCACCTCTAAAAGAAGAGGGATTTATCACAGAACAACAGTTGCAACAGATTGATAATTTTCTGAATGAAAAGGAAAAAACAAGCAGTATGCCAGTTTTGACTGGAGATTTCTTGATTAAGAATAACAGCAGTGAAGACACTCCTAGTGGGATAGAGTTGCCAGAAGTTGAAGTTTACGAAATAGCATCGACAGTAACTGAGGACGAAGAGATAATATCCATACCAAATATTCTAGAGCCTACTAAGGATGAAATCCCTGAAGTCGAATCTATTGTGGTTAAAGAGAACTTTCACGGAATCATTTTGGATGATGTAGAACATACTAAGAATGAGTTTGCTGAAGTAGAAATAGAGCCTTTCTCTGGGGTTACTGAATTGGTAGAAGAACAAGTTCAAGAACAAGTTCAAGTCCAAGTGCAAGACCAAGTTCAAGACCGAGTGCAAGACCAAGTGCAAGACCAAGTGCAAGACCAAGTGCAAGACCAAGTTCAAGACCGAGTGCAAGACCAAGTGCAAGACCAAGTGCAAGACCAAGTTCAAGACCAAGTGCAAGACCAAGTGCAAGAACAAGTTCAAGAACAAGTTCAAGAACAAGTTCAAGAACAAGTGCAAGACCAAGAACAAGACCAAGAACAAGTTCTAGAAATAAAAAAAGAACGAATTGTTCCATTCAATGTATTGATGTTGAAGTCCGATAAAGAGAAACTTAAAGCAGAAAAACTTTTTAGTCCGCAAGTTTCAATCGAAAACAAAGAAGTAACTATCTCTGAGCCGATAAGTATTAAACCTTTAGTCGATGTCCGAGAAGAAGTTTTAGCAGATTCGAACGAAATAGCTGACGAAACCTTAGAAGAAGAGGAACCTTATTACGCTTTCCCGTCACTGGACTATCTGATTCCACCTGAATCGCAAATCGAGGATACAGAGTGGCTGGAATCACAATCTGAAAAACTTGAGGAAGCGTTGTCGCACTTTGCGGTCAAAGCGACCGTCATTGAAGCGATGCAAGGACCGACAGTCACACGGTTTGAACTAACTGTCGGAGTAGGGACTAAAGTGAGTAAAGTTCGTAACTTGACAGATGACTTGAAACTGGCACTTGCAGCAGAAGATATACGTATCCAAGCACCGATCCCTGGAAGAAGTTCTATCGGAATTGAAATCCCAAATCGGAAGACGAGACCAGTTCGTATATCCGAAGTTATCGCAACAGAGCAGTTTAGAGCATCTACGTCACCTCTTGAGGCTGTACTCGGATTAAGCCTAACTGGATCACCAGTAACCTTAGATCTTCGGAAAATGCCACATGGTATGATTGCAGGGGCTACAGGTTCTGGTAAATCCGTCTGCATTAACTCTATTTTGGTCAGCTTGCTTTACAAAGCTTCGCCGACAGATTTGAAAATGATGCTGATAGATCCTAAAATGGTTGAACTTGCACCATTTAACGGTATTCCGCATCTAATCAGTCCTGTAATTACGGACGTCAAAGCCGCGACCGCTGCATTAAAATGGGCGGTAGCAGAAATGGAAAGACGTTACGAGTTGCTAGCCCATGCAGGTGTAAGGGATATTGAGCGTTACAACAAAGCGGTGGTAGAAAGTCGCCGCTTCTCTTTGAAGATGCCATATCTTCTAATTGTGATTGATGAACTTGCTGATTTAATGATGATGGCGCCGGCAGATGTCGAAGTGTCAATTAGCCGAATTGCACAAAAAGCACGTGCGTGCGGTATACACTTGATCATTGCAACACAGCGTCCTTCTGTAGATGTTATTACAGGTACAATTAAAGCGAATATCCCAACACGAATCGCATTTTCTGTTTCATCACAAATCGATTCTAGAACAATAATCGATTCCCCTGGAGCAGAAAGGCTACTTGGGAAAGGTGACATGCTCTACATTGGAAATGGGCAATCTTCTGGTGTAAGGTTGCAAGGGACATTTGTCACGGATGAAGAAATAGAGCGTATAATAGAACACGTTCGGAATGAGGCAACACCAAATTATTTATTTGGGCAAGAAGACCTTCTTGCAAGTAGTATTGAAGAAGAAGGGACCGATACGCTTTTTGAAGAGGCTTGTCTCTTTATCCATGAAACAGGCAGTGCATCGACGTCTCTGTTACAACGTAATTTTAGTATTGGCTACAATCGGGCAGCCAAACTAATGGACCGATTGGAAAAGAGCGGCTTCATCTCAGGTCCACGTGGGAGTAAGGCACGTGATGTCTTTTTGACTGAAAGTGATCTCGATAGACTTACGGATCGTATGGAGTAATTAATAGGCCTTGGCAATGCGTGCTGTAAATCAAAATGTTTAAATGAAGAATGTATAGAAATAAGTTATTGATATTTAATTAAAGGGAACAGAAATGATCCCAGGAGGTTGCATTATGACGTTGTTCCATTTTACTGGCATTAAGGGCGCTGGAATGAGCTCGCTCGCACAAATTCTTCATGATTCTAAGAATGAAGTACAAGGTTCAGACGTGGAGAAATGGTTCTTTACAGAAGATCCACTCCATGAACGACAAATAACTATATTGGAATTCGATGAAAATAATATTAAAGAAGGCATGACAGTTATCGCTGGAAATGCCTTCCCAGACAGTCATCCAGAACTTGTAAGAGCAAATGAGCTTGGGCTAGAAGTTATTCGGTACCATGATTTTTTAGGAAAGTATATGGAGAAATTCATATCTGTCGGAGTTACAGGTTCACACGGTAAAACTTCGACTACTGGCTTACTTGCTCATGTGTTGTCTGGGCATTCGCCAACTTCATATTTAATTGGTGATGGTACGGGTAGCGGTCCTGCTGATAGTGAGTACTTCGTATTCGAAGCTTGCGAATATAAAAGACATTTTCTGGCATACGAACCAGACTATGCTATTATGACGAATATCGACTTTGATCACCCAGACTATTTTAAGGATTTAGCGGATGTGATGGACGCATTTGGTGAAATGGCACTCCGAGTGAAAAAAGCGCTTATTGCCTGTGGTGATGATAGACACTTACAAAAAATCCAGGCTAATGTTCCAGTGTTATATTATGGATTTGAAGATTCGAATGATTTTGCTGCGAAAAATATTAATAAAACTGTGGAAGGTTCATCCTTCGATGTTTTTGTTAGGAATGAATTTTATCACAAGTTTACAATATCGCTGGCTGGGGATCATGCAATCTTGAATTCGTTAGGCGTAATTGCGCTCTGTCATTATGAAGGAGTAAAAGCTTCTACTATTCAAGAAAAACTATCTACATTTCATGGTGTTAAAAGGCGATTCACTGTATTGGAAATAGAGGATCGGATTATTGTGGATGACTATGCTCATCACCCAACTGAAATCCGGGCGACATTGCAAACCGCGCAACAGAAATACCCTGACCGTGAAGTTGTTGCGATATTCCAACCGCATACATTTACGCGAACCGCTGCTCTTTTGGATGAATTTGCAGATAGTCTTTCAACTGCTGACCATGTCTATTTATGTGATATATTCGGGTCTGCACGTGAAAAGGCAGGTAATTTAACAATTAATGATCTGGTTAAAAAAATTCCAGGCGCAAAACATCTTGAGCTCGATGATAATGAATCACTTGGATCTCATGGGAATGCAGTATACCTCTTCATGGGTGCAGGCGATGTTCAGAAATACATGAGTGAATTCAAGTCTTATCTTGAAAGTGATGAAACAGTTTAACTTCATTCAGTAGGGGTTAAAACCCTGCTGAATTGTGGAAATCTGGCTAACATCCTTACTAGATCAGGGCGCTACATATGTTGAAGTATTGAATACGGTAGGTATTCGAACCCAGCATAGAAGCCATGCAGGGGCATCCGCAGCGTTATTCAATGGAATCATTCAATCACTTAATATACGTTGTACTTGTGGTAATTAAAAACAGCTTGACCCTGGATCGGGAAAATTCAACTTGATCCAGCGGCAGCTGTTTTTTTCGTAAGTTTATCACTTCTGTTTATTGACTAAAAATAACCAGTAAATAACTTAATCTCCCCCTGTTGCACTTGTATAGTTGCGCTTTGAAGTGAATGACTTCTAGTACGATTACCGAGGTGTCTGGATGTTTAGGGAAGTCCTTCGTCCGTATCGCTCAAAATGCATAAGTACACAGAGTACTGAAGATTTTTGGAACGAAAAAAATAGCTGGCTTCTTACCTGGAGAAAATCCGCCAAAGATACAATTTTGGCGGCTGATGCTTCAATCTGTCATGAATAGTTAGTCGAAAGCGGTCCGAAAATAATCCAGTGAAAATGGACCCTTATATTAAGGTCCTACATACCTCCTGCTTTTTGGGTTTAACAAGGCACTTGAGCTATTCTTATTTGAGGATTGATAGAATTAGTGAAGAAATAAAATGATTTCTATTTTAGTGAAGGAAATTGAAGTTTAATGTCGAAGAAGGTAATAGAAGTTGTATAATGTTTACTTTACCAATGATAAGGGTAGACAATGTTATATGAGTATTTGAAGGAGGCAGTGCCATGGAAAATTTATTGTACATAGCGGCAATTGTCGCTGCAATCGCATTTTTGATTTTATGCATTAGTTTAGCGAGGACCCTTTCCTCATTAAAGATCACATTGCAAAGTGTTTCTGGAACAATGGAAGGGTTAACGCAACAACTTGAAGGAGTAACGACTGAAACAACAGAACTTCTTCATAAAACAAATACCCTTGCTGAAGATATCCTGCAGAAATCTGAAAAGTTGAATACGGTCGTCGACGCCGTGAAGGGTGTCGGAGAGTCTGTCACAGGACTCAATACTACCGTTCGAAGGGTTTCTAGCAATATTGCTACTGAAGCGGAACGGAACAGCGACAAGATTGCACAAGTCGTTCAATGGAGCAATGTTGTTATCGATGTACTAGGCAAGGTAAAGGAACGGAAAACGGGTACTACAATTACGAAGGGCTGGACTGCTTACAAGCCGGTGCCAGGCCAAAAGAGATAACTTAATCCATTGAAGAACTTATATATGCGGCTCGAAAAAATTGTTTTAAAAACAGGAGGAATTAGACATGAGTGAAGAACACAAAGGGAATCCAAATTATAATGATCCACAATTCAATACAGGTAACAGGGGTTATGAAAATGCGTATGGTGAACCATCATATCTACCTGCAAATTATAACAAGAACTATACAGATTCATTCTATGATGAAAATGAAAGTTCAGGAGCTGGAAGCTTCTTGGTTGGTGCACTTGTTGGAGGAGTTATCGGAGCAGCTGCTGCACTATTCCTGGCACCAAAAACAGGCAGTGAAATGAGAGAAAACCTTACAACTCAAGCAACTCAGCTGAAAGGCAAGAGTATTGAAATTAGTTCTGTTGCAAAAGAAAAAGCAACTGAATTGACAACAGTCGCAAAAGAAAAAACTGGTGAAATATCGAAAACAATCCAAGAACAATCTGGACAACTTGTCGATAAAGTGAAATCAATGAAAACGAAAACATCTGTACCGATGGATGATGGAACAGCATCTTCGGAAGGTGAAGAATCCATTGATTTCATTGATACCGCTAAATCCAATATTGAAAATTCTATTGACGCTGTAGAAGAAAACGTGACTACTACTGCAGAAGCGATGAAAAAAGCAGTTGTAGGAAAAGCTAACTAACAACTATAAACACAATTCCTGCAACCAAAAAAAATAAAAAAATACGTTAAAAAGTCCGTTTACTCAGATCTGAGTAAACGGACTTTTTTTAGATAAGAAATTATAGGTTTTAGACAAAGAACAATGTTTAGCTTCGCGCGCCAGACGTTCGGGGCATAAGTGGTCCGCAATTTGCCTGGTACGTTGCTGTTTTGCTTAGAGAGAGATCCCTACTCGGCGGTTGAAGTGCGCCTTTTTGTTGCGACAGGAAGTCACAATTGTAGACTAGCGTTCTTTATCAATTATGCCTGTCGACGCTGGACAGCTCCTTGGCTTTTCTTATTGCTAAGGAAGTAATGAAATCTCGTACTATGGATAATTTACAACATTGGGATTTCAATTCTTAACTCCAGGCGCATGAACTTTTGCTATGTGAAGCTAATTTCAAGTCTATCACCACCGAAAATAGCATCGTTGAATCCGATTGGTGTCCCGTTTCGAAGCAATTTATAATTACTTGATGAGTTTTCAGGCAAACTATAATCTGAAAATGCAAAGCTGTCGCCAAAAGTGATGGGATCTTCACTTAGTGATATGAAATCGAGGCGATCACCAGGTTTTACCTTGGCGGAGACTTCGACATCACGTCCGTTCAAAGTGAGTGCAAGCCGTGGTTTTCGAATTGTAACGGATTCACCATTAAATAGTACCGTTATTATATCGCATACCTTTTTACCAATCTCAGATATAACTTCATCTACGGTAGGTAGAGGCGGTTTGAGGATTGTAATTCGATCCCCCTCTTTAACTATGTGCGTTGTCTGCACCAGAGCCTCCATAATGAAGAATTCAGTGTTTCTTTTTTTCAAGTTAATCGTTTTTTTGTTAACCGATACAGTAAATGCATTATTGTTTGTAAGGTCACTTTGATTTGTTTTTTCAAACGCCGCCGCAACTGTTCGTTCATGTGAAACTGTAATTTTATCGCGGTCTTGGATCACTGTATCAATAGTTTTCAGATTTCCGTTAATACGAATAATTGGTTCTAATTTCACACCAACTCCATCAATTGTTACGTTGATAGCCATCATATCCTCGACAAGGTCACGTACGGCGGCAGTTGCGTTATTGCCGTCACGACCAGGGATTAAGTCAATCGCATCGCCGTTTTTAATGGAGTCTTTCGTGCTTGTTTTCTTTCCGTTCAATAGAATTGTCGAGGGAATACCGTGTTCTCCTGGTATCATAATATCATTGTCATTTACGGTCACAGTCATTCCGAGACCGGGCATACCGTATAGTTGACGAGCTTTAATGTTCGCAGCAAGTAGCGCATCGCTGACTGTCATTTCTTTTAATTCGAAAAGTCGCAGCACCTTGTCGTTTACAGAAACGGACATATAGTGAATCGGTGCTCTTCTTGCTGCTATAGCGATGCCGATTGGTGTGACGAGTTCTGGTGAAGAGGCGATACCAGGTTCCAATGTGACTCCAGACAGTGCTTCCAATCCACGAATACCAACCCTGTTTTCAGGCAAGCCTAGGCATATACTAATTTCTTTAGTAAGCCCCGGGGTTAAGCTTCCACCACCAACTACCATAACTGCTTTAGGGGCAACTCCATTGTTTAGTCGCTTGATTTCATCAGAAATAGATTTTGCAAGCTGATCCACAGCAGGTTTGATAATAGCAGTTACATCACTTGATGCAACATCCTGTTCAAAACCAAGGATATCTGTCATGACAATCATTTCTTCTGTTGAAATGCTCCTTTTTGCAATTTCGGCAAGTGGAAAGTCCAGGAGGTAATGGTTGCTTAGCGCTTCCGTAATTTCATCGCCCGCATGAGGTACCATACCATAAGCCACAACGGTATTATTATCCGTAATGGCTATATCTGAAGTCCCTGCACCTATATCGACAAGCGCAACGTTAAGACGTCTCATGGAAGGTGGGATAAGGACGTTTATAGCTGCAATCGGTTCTAGTGTCAGGGCTTCCATTTTGAGTCCGGCACGTTTAAGTGCCGAAAGCAGTGATTCGACTACGACCCGTGGAAGGAATGTCGCAATAACATCGACAGAAGCAGACCTGCCAGCCTGATCTAGCAAGCTGCCTATTTCATCACCTTCGAGTTTATAGTGAAGTACGGAATAACCAACACAATAATAATAATCGTCTTTTGTAACTGCATCGGATGACAGCAGTGTTTGCTGGGCTTGTTGGACTGCTGCCAGTTCCAACCGATTGACGTCTTCGACAGAAATGAGCGATCTTTCTGATATATCGATAGCCATTGATCCTACTGACGTTTTCAAAGCTCGACCTGCTGCAGCAACACTGACTAGTTTCAACGGACCGTGCTTTTCCTCTAGTATTCCCTTAATTTCTAAAATGACGTTTGCAACACTTATAATGTTATGTATTTGTCCGTCAATCATTGAACGTTCTTTATGTTCAATCGATACAAGATCAGCAACATGAAAAATACCTTGGTCTTCGTTTAGGATGATTCCGACGACGGAGCGTGTCCCAATGTCGAGTGCAAATAATGTAGTAGCCAGAACTTTTCATCCTTTCTGTCGATAAATGTCTAGTATTTAAAAGAATAAGTAGAAATAACGTGACTTTTCAAATAGTCTTCTTTATACTTAGGTCTATTATCAAAAATGTAACATATATTCTTCTCTTCTGAAAGAGAATTATATATACGGGGAGGAGACGGACATATGAGACAAAATGATTTAGATGAATTACGCGGCCGTGTAAACGAGCTGAATGTTAAGGTTTTGGATCTTATTAACGAAAGAACAACTGTAGTCCAAGAAATTGGTAAAGTAAAAGAAAAGCAGGGTGTTAATCGATATGATCCGATTCGCGAACGTGAAATGCTTAACTTCTTAAAAGAATCTAATAATGGTCCGTTACCTAACGGAATTCTTGAACAGATTTTCAAAGGGATATTTATGTCTGCACTTGAGATCCAGGAAGACGACCAACGAAATGCTTTGCTTGTTTCCCGTAAGAGAAAAGCCGAGGATACGATTGTTGACATTAATGGCCATAAAGTGGGGGACGGAACACCGTCATTCATATACGGTCCATGTGCAGTTGAATCGTATGAGCAGGTTTTAGCTGTTGCATTGTCCATCAAAGCTAAAGGTTTAACGATGATAAGAGGTGGCGCATACAAACCTCGTACATCTCCATATGATTTCCAAGGTCTAGGCCTTGAAGGCTTGAAAATACTTAAACGTGTTGCTAATGAAACAGGTCTTTCGGTTATTACGGAAATCATAACGCCGTCACATCTCGAAGAAGCACTTGAATACATCGATGTCGTGCAAATTGGTGCACGTAACATGCAAAACTTCGAATTGCTGAAAGAAGCTGGAATGATTAATAAACCAGTTCTCTTGAAACGTGGGCTTGCAGCGACTATCGACGAGTTCATTCATGCAGCTGAATATATTCTTTCAAAAGGTAATAGCCAGATTATTCTTTGTGAACGTGGTATCCGTACATATGAACGGGCAACCCGCAATACGCTAGATATTTCAGCCGTTCCAATTCTGAAGCAAGAAACACATTTACCAGTCTTTGTTGACGTCACTCATTCAACAGGCAGAAAAGATTTATTACTGCCAACCGCAAAAGCTGCGATAGCAGTTGGTGCAGATGGTGTCATGGCTGAAGTTCACCCAGATCCAGCCGTTGCGTTGTCCGATTCTGCACAACAGATGGATCTGCAACAATTTGATGAGTTTTATGATAAGATTAACGAATTCATGAACACGCACACAACAATCTCATGAGTAGACGCCGGGCCTATAATGGTTCCGGCGTTTTGATTACATAAGATCACGTCTGTTGATTGACCAATTACTTGTATAAAACACTGGTAAGTAAGATTTGAACACCTCAATTTTCACTGGACCACATCCGGCTCGCTTTTGGCGAAATAATCACGACACCATTCCCGAGGAATCGCAGTTCATTCCACCTCGGTTATCCTGTTGCGAATAGCTGCCAGTCGCGTTCCTACATTATTTAAGTGGAAAATGCAGTTGCTTTGAAAGAAACGAATAGAATAGATGACTTTCTATAGAGATTGTAAGTGCCCGAAGATACAATTTCGGGCACTCTAGCACGTTGTACAATGTGATCTTTACTTACTTTTAGCACGGAGTATACTTATTATCATGCGATGGTCTATAAGAAAAATTACTCTTTCTTAAATAAAAAAGACAAAACAATGTAGAAGGCTTCAGCCGCCAAAATTGTATCTTTGGCGGCTTTATCCAGATAAGAAGGCCAGCTATTCTTTCGTTCCGAAAAGCTTTAGCACTTTGTGTGCATATGCCTTTGGGGGATGAACGACAAACATATAGATCAAGATATTCAGATCATCGTTTAAGTGTCGTTCAATTCAAAGCAATCCAAAAGTAGCTGTACACGAGCGCCTAGTGTTTGATTCAGTTATTTACTAGTTACTTTTGGTTAATCAACACATGTGACATAAGGTATAATGAAGGTATATGGAGGGAGGAATTTTAATGGCTATAACGATTTACGACGTTGCCAGGGAGGCCAATGTTTCGATGGCGACGGTCTCCCGTGTCGTTAACGGCAATCAAAATGTAAAGCCCGCAACGAGGAAGAAAGTTCTCGACTGCATCGAAAGACTAGGCTATCGACCGAACGCTGTTGCAAGAGGTCTTGCCAGTAAAAAGACGACAACAATTGGTGTTATTGTTCCTGATATTTCGAAAAGTTTCTATTCAGAGCTTTCCCGTGGTATAGCGGACGTTGCGACGATGTATGAATACAATATAATTTTATCGAACTCTGATGAGCGCACTGATCGAGAAGTAGAATTGATAGAAGACCATCTTGGTAAACAGGTGGACGGCCTTATTTTTATGAGTGATTCGATTTCTGATGAAGTTCGTGCTGAAATGTCGACTGCGAATGTACCAATCGTTTTGGCTGGAACGCTGGACGTAGAAAAACAGTTAGCAACGGTGAATATTGATTATGAAGAAGCTGCTTATGTGGCGGTTAATAAATTAATTCGAAATGGTCATACCAAAATCGTTTTTGTTTCAGGGCCATTTACAAGAGATATCAACCGTATCAGTAAAAAAGTGGGTTACATAAGAGCCCTCCAGGATGCGAATATTCCAGTTGATGAGCAATTCGTCATTGAAATGGAAGATACGTACGACGGTGCATATGAAGGTTGGAAACAAATTCGTGAATTGCAGGGTCAACCAACTGCTATTATTGCAGGAAGCGATGCAATTGCTGTCGGACTGCTAAATGGAATTCGAGATGGCGGACTATCTGTACCTGAAGATTACGAACTCATCTGTTTTGAACATTCTATCTTGGCAAGGGTAGTAAGGCCGCAACTTACTTCGATTGTCGTTCCCCTTTATGACTTAGGTGCAGTTTCAATGCGTTTGTTGACGAAACTAATGAACGGGGAAGAGGTTGAAGAGCAACAGGTCATTTTACCTTTCCGGCTTGAAGAACGTGATTCCATGAAATGAAAAAAGAGCAATTCTATCAATCGGTTAGATCTGATTGAAGAGAATTGCTCTTTTTATCATTTGTCGATTTGTTCGTTGCGGATCATATGTAAGGCCCGACTAAGCATTTGCGCATTTTTCTCGTTTATTTCTTCTTTTCTTGGAATTGGTTCATAAAGTGGTACGGGATCCTCCCATGTTGGAATAAGTGTAACGGGAGATTGTCCCTGCCATGTTGATAGCCAGTCCTCAGGTAGGGGGCCAGTAGGTGCAGTGACATTTTTCATGGCCAACCAAATATGAGCCCAAGCCCTTGGGACAACGCGCCAAATATCATAGCCGCCACCACCAACGGCAATCCAGCGACCTTCACAATATTCTTCAGCGATTTCGCGTGCAACACGTGGAATTTCTTTGTAAATATCCATCGTCCCATAAAGGTGAGTCAAGGGATCAAAATAATGTGCGTCCGCCCCATTTTGTGTCAAAATGACATCTGGTTTGAAAAATTCAGTCACTTCTTTCATGGCTGTTTTATAAATAGAGAGAAACGACTCATCCTCCGTAAAAGCGTCTATCGGGAAATTGAAGGAAGTACCATAGCCGGCACCATTGCCACGTTCGGTAATATTTCCGGTTCCAGGAAACAGATAACGACCAGTTTCGTGGATGGATAGTGTACAGACTGTCGGATCATCATAGAAGCTCCATTGTACGCCATCTCCATGATGGGCGTCTGTATCGATATAGAGAACGCGTGCCCCGTACTTTTCTTGTAAGTACTTTATAGCAACTGAGCTGTCATTATAGACGCAAAAGCCAGACGCACGTCCATGAAATCCATGATGTAGACCTCCGCCGAGGTTCAATGCATACTTAGAGCGTCCTTGCATCACTTCATCTACCGCAGTCAGTGTACCGCCGACTAGCATGGCACTGGCTTCATGCATATTTGGAAAGATTGGGGTATCTTCTGTACCGATACCGTAAATACCACCCACATCTTCAAGTAGTTCACCTTTTCCTGCCTTTTTTACGATGTCAATAAATTTCTTGTCATGAGCGAGAAGTAATTCTTCGTCTGTAGCCATACGAGGTGCGATGATATCGCTGTCCTGAATGGACCCGGATTTCTTTAAGAGATCGAGGGTCAACAGAATTCTTTTTTGGTTGAACGGATGTGAATCAGAAAAAGAGTACCCAAGTTGTTCTTCCGAAAAGATGAAAACAGCATCTTTTTTCATAAGTCAATGCCTGGAACGTTTGGCCATAGGACGTCAAATCCACTATCCTTCAGTCCTTGAATAATTTTGAGTGGATTCATCGAATTAATCCGGATGACAAGAATCTTATTTGCTTCGTTCTCTATATCGGGATAGACAAGTACACTCAAAACGTTAATTTTCTGCTCGTGGAATACTTTGGATACTTCGAAAAGAATTCCGGGTGTATTAGGGACGCGCACTTCTATTTGTGAACCGGGCTGATGTGCACCCGTTAGTTCAATATATTTGTAAAGTAAATCTGTTTCTGTGATGATTCCAACCAATTTATTATTTGACACAATCGGTAATGAACCAATTTTATTATCGTAAAATAGTACCGCTGCTTCTTCAACAAAGTCCATTGGATGTCCAGTAATCGGATTTTTTGTCATCACTTCCGAAAGCAAAGTTTCATACGGGCTATTGTCAACTATTTCGGAAATGGAAGATGGAACAACTTCTTTCAAATCTCGATCCGTCACAATGCCAACTACCGTGCCGTCCGCAGATAGGATTGGCAAGTGTCGGATTTTTTTGTCCCGCATAGCGTCAAGTGCATTTTTTACTGTATTTTCCGGCGACAGTGTTAATACGTCCTTAATCATTATTTCTTCAATTAACATTCAATTACCCCGCTTTCAATACATGAATCGGTTCATGAATCGTAAACCGTCAAATTTTTGTACAGATTCCTGATCAATCCTTTTTCCGATACGTGCCATCAAGCAATTGGCTGGGTGAGAACTTATTTCAGGATCATCGGTGGCGTAATATTCTAAACCGCCGGCATTCATCATCTTCTCCATTATTTTTCTGTATTCCCACACATTAAGCTTCGTACCTTTCAAATCCCAGTGCCAATAATATTCAGTTGTCAGAATAATATAATCTTCCATTGCATCATCCATCATAGAAACACTTAAAAGTGATTTACCGACTCCGCCAGCCCTGAATTTCGGAATAACTTCAATTGCCCCAAGTTCGATTAAATTCTCTATTTTCCCTTGCGACCACCGTTCCAGGAGATCTGGATACAAATAAGTTACGTAACCCACAATTTCATTTGAATCGCGAACGATTAAAATACGACCTTCCGGGAGTCCTGCAATTTCAATGAGTGCCTTGTGTTGCTGTGCAGGAGGTCTGAAAGCAACAAGATCTTTGTGAAAGTCTAAGTTAGTCAGGTATTCTGCAGTAATGGGCCCCTCAATAACAATGTTTCCATTCTTATGTTTTATCTCCATCGCGTTATATGTTTTTATATGTTCCAATATGATCACCTCCATATATGATATAAACCTACTACCTAGTATACAACAATATTGATAAATAATAGCCAGTTGATTGCTACAAATTTAAAAATGTTGGAAAAGTAAAATTAATTAGACAACTAGGTTTAGAGTGAGGTAGAATGATAGTATATTGTAGTTCTGAAAGGGTGAAATGGATGGTAATGAAAACGTTGCCCGCAGTTCATGGGGATTATCAGTTAGCAGATTATGACCGTACAGTTGCAGATTTTAAATGGGGGGATATAGAAAAAGAATTCAGTTGGTATGAAAGCGGACTCATGAATATTGCTCACGAAGCGGTTGATCGTCACGCAGACTCTTATCGAAAAAATAAAGTTGCACTCTATTATAAAGATGCGAATCGAAAAGAAACCTATACGTATAATGAAATGAAAAAGATGTCTAATAAAGCAGCAAACGTATTGCGTAACCAGTCGCCACTTGAAAAAGGGGATCGGATTTTCATCTTTATGCCACGCTCACCGGAATTGTACTTTTCGCTATTGGGTGCATTAAAATTGGGTGCTATCGTCGGACCGCTTTTTGAGGCATTCATGGAAGGCGCTGTTTATGACAGATTGTCTGATAGTGAAGCGACTGCAATCATCACGACGCCTGAACTTCTTGAACGGGTTCCGGTCGACAAATTACCGCATTTAAAAACAATCTTTATTGTAGGAGAAAATGTTGTAGAAGAAGGTCTAATTGTTGACTTCAACAAGCACATGAAAGACGCTTCTCAAACTTTCCAAGTCGAATGGATGGAAAGAGAAGACCCAACACTTCTGCATTATACTTCCGGTTCAACAGGAAAACCAAAGGGCGTCGTACATGTGCAGGAGGCGATGGTACAGCAATTGCAGACGACACGGTGGGTTCTGGATCTGAAAGATGAGGACATTTTCTGGTGTACCGCAGATCCTGGTTGGGTGACAGGCACAGCTTATGGTATTTTCGGGCCGATGCTTGCTGGGGCGACCAGCCTGATTCTTGGGGGCAGATTTTCGGCAGATGCTTGGTATGGAGCAATTGAGGAATATGGTGTCACGGTTTGGTATAGTGCGCCGACGGCATTCCGAATGCTTATGGGAGTAGGGGAAGGCCCACTAAGCAATTTCGATCTTTCATCACTACGCCATATTCTTTCTGTGGGTGAACCGCTTAATCCGGAAGTAATCCGTTGGGGGTCTGAAGCGTTTAAATTACGCATTCATGACACATGGTGGATGACGGAAACAGGCGCACAAACAATCTGCAATTTCGGATGTCTGCCAATTAAACCTGGATCAATGGGTAAACCGGTTCCTGGTATTGAAGCAGCAATCGTTGATGATCAAGGAAATGTATTGCCTCCAAATCATATGGGTAACTTAGCTATTAAAAAAGGATGGCCAGCAATGATGCGTAAAATATGGAATAATCCAGAAAAATATGCATCTTACTTTATCAATGATGAGTGGTATGTTTCGGGTGATTCAGCATATATCGACGAGGAGGGATATTTCTTTTTCCAGGGCCGTGTCGACGATGTAATAATGACGAGTGGAGAACGGGTAGGACCTTTCGAAGTTGAGAGCAAACTACTTGAGCATCCTGCGATTGTAGAAGCTGGGGTTATAGGTAAACCAGACCCGGTTCGCGGCGAAATTATTAAAGCTTTTGTAGCGCTTCATGAAGGAATTGAGCCAACAGATGAATTAAAAGAGGACATACGACAATTTGTAAAAAAAGGATTGGCGGCACATGCTGCTCCACGTGAGATTGAATTTAAGGATAAATTACCGAAAACACGAAGCGGAAAAATTATGCGACGTGTGTTAAAAGCTTGGGAATTGAATTTGCCGACAGGTGACCTGTCGACAATGGAAGACTAACGCCGAGCAAAAAAGAGCTTATCCGCTATCAATAGCGGACAAGCTCTTTTTTTATTCACCACCAGTTTCGTCATCTCCGCCAGTTGGCGGCACCGTACCTCCATTACTTCCGTCCCCATTACCAGGAGGCGGAGTGGTAGTTGGTGGAGTAGTGACAGGTGGTATGTTTTCAGTAGGCGTTTCGATAACTTCCTCTTCAACAACTTCTTCTTCAGGTTCAGAACTTGCAGGGGTGACCGTATTAGAAACATTCGAAAGTCTTCCGGTAATATCGATAGCCTTGACTGAGTATGAGCCGGTACCGACAGAAAAAGTATTCGAAGAATCGTCTCTAACTGTACCTATTTTAACATTATTTTCATAAACGTAGTACCCGATCACATCATTGGAAGGTGAATCGCTCCACGTTATTGTCGTTCCATTCAAAACGATATTTACAGGTGCAGGAGCGACATCGTCGGCATTAAATATAGCCCCAGACACGATATGAGACGCGAAAGCTGAGTTCATTGGAAACAGTTTTGAAGCGTCGCCTTTCCATGGCCCGAGCATACGGTCGATGAACAACTGGTTAACACCTGTGCCACCTGATGATACAAATTCGCTAGGTGTCGATGGAAGTGCAAGGTACCTCGTTCCTTTAACAGATACATAAGAAGAAGAGGTGATGCTGTCATCCGGTTTTGTGGGTAACATCGCTTTTGAATTGAATAAATCTGTTTTCACAAGCCCTGCTGCCGAACATTCAACAGAAGGAGCAAGACCAGAAATGCCACAGAAAGATTTTTCAACGACACCGTCAGGACGACTGAATTTTGTAGAGGCCCCGATTACATCTGGTGCTACTTCGTTCGCGGCATTCATAATACGAGCGAAAAGCATGCTTGTCCGTGTTGAAGGGTGCAATGTTTGCTTTTCCAATCCATAATAGAGACTTCGAGTACGATCTTTATATCCAAGCCAAACGCCAAGAGAAACGTTGGGATTATAGCCAACGAGCCATGCATCGCCGTATCCTTGTGTTGTTCCTGTTTTGGCTGCAAGGTCCATGTTGAAATTCATATTTTGCGGAACTTGAGCACCTGTCCCACCAGTTTTTACAACATCACGTAACATATCTGTGATGATATAACTTGTTTCAGGGCTGAATACATCAACGGGTTCGATTTCATGCTGATAGACGATATTGCCATCAGTATCCTCAATTTTCTCTATCATATAAGCGTCAACAAATTGTCCGTCATTTGCGAATGTTGAAAATGCATTCGTGTTTTCCTCAACGCTCATCCCGATATCCATTCCGCCATATGATGTGGAAAAGTTGACGTAGTCACCAGGAACAAGTTTCGAGATGCCCATCTTTTCTAGGAATTCAGCGGGTCGTCTGTCAACAATATCTCGGTATAATCTTGCTGTCGCTAAGTTTAAAGACCTTGAAAGAGCTTCTCGCGCTGGGATAATTCCAGCTTCCAACGTTTTTGTATAGTTATTCGGAGACCATACGGAACCGTCCCCCTGTTGTACATTAAATTTCACATCGACGACAGGACTTCCAGCTCCGATGACACCGTATTCGATAGCTGGTGCATAAACGAGAAGTGGCTTCATTGCAGATCCGTTCTGTCTATATGCTTGAGTCGCGTGGTTAAGTGCTTCATGTTCATGTCCGCGTCCACCGATGAAGGATAGAATTTTACCAGTGCTGTTTTCAATCATAATTGAACCAACCTGTACCGGATCCTCCTCCAACTCAACTTCGCCAGAATCAGAATCTTTCACTTCTCGTGTATATGTGAATCCGTAATGTTCGAAATTATTACCAACTTCACTCATCTTGTCATATAGATCCTTATTAACGGTAGAGTAAATTCTATACCCATCATTTTTCATTGAACGAGTAGCAAGTATGGAGTACTTTTCCATTAGTTTTTTTTCTTGTTCTAGACGTTCCACATCGATGCCATCTTTTGCTGCGATGATTTTCGCGAGTATAACGACGGTGCGATTCTGGATTTCTTGTGTCAAATAAGGGTATCTTTCATTCGCTCGTAGTACAGGATCACGAAAATCTTTCGTAATATCGTAAACGATTGCTTCTTTGTATTGCTGTTCAGTTATGTAACCAGTTTCTTTCATTCTGAAAAGAACTGTTTTCATCCGATCGATTCCTGGCTTTAAGAACTCTTCATCTTTCAACCCTCCACCGCTTTTGAAAGGTGTGTAAGCAAAAGGTGCCTGGGGAATTCCTGCGATGAAGGCGGCCTGTGGTAAATTCAATTTCACCGCTTTTGTAGCGAAAATACCGCCAGCTGCAGTCTCGATACCTGCAATATTCTGCCCATTTGAATTACGTCCGTATGGAATAATGTTCAAGTAAGCTTCAAGAATTTCATCCTTTGTCATGAAATGCTCGATTCTCATTGCCAGTAGCATTTCTTTTGCTTTCCGTTCGTATGACACTTCGTTTGTCAAAATTTGATTTTTGACAAGCTGTTGTGTCAATGTTGAACCGCCTGTCTGGCTATCTGAGTTCGTTACATCCTGTAATAGTCCACGAAAAATTGCTTTAGGGACAATGCCCTCATGTTGTTCGAAATACTCATCCTCTGTGGCAAGTACCGCATCTATAACATGGGATGATACGTTCCCGAGTTTTGTCTCGCGTCGTTCTATATCAGAGTTGACTTTACCGATATAGACGTTGTCCGCAAGGTAAAGTTCGGATGTTTCTTCGTAAGTGAAGATTGCATCACGCATTTCCTGTTTGGAGCGGAGTGGTTCTTTGGCCACTAATGAAGCGAAATATCCTGCACCGACTGAACCGGCAAAAACAGTAAGCGTCAATCCCACTATAATGAATAGTAGAAAAAGGTTCCAGGTGACACCTGATGTGATTCGCATCCCTTTTGCCCATTTCGTTTTATTCAACGTTTCAAGCTTCTCTTCTATTAAATCAATTCGATTCTTTTGATGTTTACTCACTAAAATCAACCTCCTGAAATCTTATCTATTATATCACATTTCCATAACTGCCAATCAATAATGTTTGACAACTTTGGAATATCAGTTAGAATTATTGATACATATACTTTCACATGTTGAATGAGTCGAAGTAGTGGTTGTGGAACCGTTTAGAGAGGCAGCGGCTGGTGAAAGCTGTTCGGTAAACTAATCATGAATTACAGCTCTGGAGTGTGACGCGTGCGCAGTGTTATTGCGTTTTGAGTGGAGAATTTTTTCTCAAGCCGGGTGGTACCGCGTTAATACGATAATTAGCGTCCTTGCATGATTTATTAAAATCGTGTAAGGGCTTTTTTGTTGTCTAGCTTTAGGTACTAGGTGCAACGACGCCCAATGGACGCGGTGCGTTATTACTTGAATTTCAGGAGGAGTTAAGATGAAAGAGAAATTGATGGAAGATTTAAAGTGGAGAGGTTTACTATACCAACAAACGGATGAAGCGGGTCTTGAGGACTTGCTAAACAAGGAAAAAATTTCTCTGTATTGTGGCGTTGATCCGACTGCGGATAGCATGCACATTGGACATATCGTCCCACTGCTAACACTTCGCCGTTTCCAAATGCATGGGCATCGTCCGATCCTACTTGTCGGTGGAGCTACGGGTATGATTGGAGATCCATCAGGTCGCTCTGAGGAAAGACAGCTCCAAACGACTGAACAGATTGATAAAAATGTTGCTGGGATTAAGAAACAAATGGAGCAGATTTTCGATTTCAATTCAGAAAATGGCGCGCAAATGGTGAATAACAATGACTGGGTCGGTTCGATGAGCGTCATCGAATTTTTACGCGATTTTGGTAAGTTATTAGGCGTTAACTATATGCTAGCGAAAGACAATGTTGCATCACGTCTTGATAGTGGAATTTCCTTCACTGAGTTTTCTTACATGCTCATTCAAGGGATTGACTTCAATCATTTATTCAATAATTATGGCTGTAGAGTTCAAATTGGTGGATCTGATCAGTGGGGCAATATTACGACAGGGCTTGAAGTGATTCGTAAAACGCATGAAGAAGAAGTGAAAGCTTTCGGTATCACAATCCCACTAGTTACGAAAGCAGATGGCACGAAATTCGGTAAAAGTGCGAGCGGAGCAGTATGGCTTGATGCAGAAAAAACATCTCCATATGAATTCTATCAGTTCTGGATCAATACAGCTGATGCGGATGCCGTCAAATATATGAAAATATTTACGTTCATAGAGCGTGAAGAAATTGAGGCATTTGAAATTACGATTCAAGAAGAACCACATTTACGGAAAGCACAACTTAGACTGGCAGAAGAGATGACACGTCTGATTCATGGTCAGGAAGCGCTTGACCAGGCAATCCGTATTTCGAAAGCATTATTCAGTGGTGATTTGAAAACACTCACTGCGAATGAAATGAAAGACGCATTCAAAGACGTTCCTTCGTTTGAAATGGCGAAAGAAGATAAAAACATCGTTGACTTTATCGTCGATTCTGGCGTGTCGCCATCAAGACGACAAGCTCGAGAAGACGTGACAAATGGTGCGATTTCATTAAATGGTGAACGGGTGACTGATACAGCTTACGAGGTCAGCGCAACAGATCGTCTTGAAGATGCGTTTACAATTGTTCGACGCGGCAAGAAAAATTACAAAATGGTGAAATTCGTTTAACTATAAAAGAATAAATGGTCAGCTAACAATTGACATTCTACTAAGGGACGATTGCACCGAGAGATTAAAAAAAGTTTAGGATTATTGTTATGGATTTTCACGGCAAGTCATAAAACTATGATGGCAACGTTGAGAACTGTCACAGCAAAAGTAACAACTCTCTTCAAGAAGTTTCGAAATAACAATGCAAAAGGCTGTTTTCCCGATCAAGAAGGGGAAAACAGCCTTTTCGTTCTACGCGTTTCTAACCCACTCAGGTAACTCCAAATTTGCATATACTTCCGGGTGTATCATTTTTGCTAATTTTAAAGCGCCTTCAAGGAGTCGTGGGGAAGGGCGGCAATACAGTTCTTCTTCCATTACTGAAAAGCGGTCATTTTTCACTGCAGCTAACTCTTTCCAACCGGGCCGTTTCAGAACGACATCTTTTTTCACTTTATTGATTCGGACGCCAACCCATGCAAGAAGGATATAATCAGGTTCTCTTTTTAGCACATCCTCCCAGTCAGTTTGGACACTGGCAAGTTCGACGTCGCGGAATTCATTCAAACCGCCGGAAATAGTGCTTATTTCAGTCAGCCAATTAATCTTACCGGGTGTAAATACGGGTTTTGGCCACCATTCCCAGTATAAAGAAGGAGTAACTTCGACTGTTTGAGCACGTTTTTTCATGTCTTTAATAAATAACAGATATTCCTCTTTAATTTGAAGTGCGTGCTCTTCAATTCCGCATGCTTTTCCGACTGTTAACAAATCTTCTGCGATATCATCCAGGCTTTGCGGATCTAACACTAAGTGTGGAATCTTTCGCTTCTCGAGTTCTGCGATATTGTTTTCCATTCCAGGAACACTGAGTGAGGCAAGCACTAAGTCCGGCTTATATAATTCTAATTTATCCATATCAATCGACAAATCGGGACCGAGACGGGGGAGGCTATTAATGCTTTCTGGCCAATCAGAAAAATCATCAACTGCAACGAGTTGATCGATAAGCCCGAGATAGGCCAGTAATTCAGTGTTACTTGGACAAATCGAAACAAGTTTCATATTAACACCTCATAATTCGTAGTATGTACAGTATATCACGAAAAAAAAGAGCCCTGTGAAGGGCTCTTTTCCAAAGATGCTATTAACGTGAGTAATATGCAACAGTAAGTAAAACCCCGATGGCAGTTGGATTCGAGGAGGCTAAATGCGAAAGCTCCCCCAATACCTCCCCCAAATCTACAAATTCATTGCATAACTGAAAGCCTCAACGGACTCTATTTCTAACTCTCTAAACGAGTGACCGTAAACATCCAGTATCATCGCCGGAGTATTTCCCAACCGATCATCAATAGTTTTTAACGATTTTTTTTGCCCGATAAGAATTGTCGCGTGGGTATGTCGTAATCCGTGCGGTGTGATTCTTTTGGTTTTCGTTTTCTTTTCGATTCTATCAAAACAGGCAGATAACGTATTATCTCCGATGAAGGTACCGCCACCAAAGGAGAATGAGGAATTGAAATTTTTAAACCCAACAATAAAAGCAGAGACTGAAGCGTCATTACTGAGTAAAGCGCATCGCCAAATCATCGTAACTGCAGCTATTGAAACTGGGGCTCATGCATCATGGGCAGAGAAGTTAGCAAATAACACACTCACAGATACGGATGTATTGGGGTTAGCGGTTCAGTATACGGTTTCGGTAAATAAGTAACTCAAAGAAAAGCGGAACCTCCACAGATTTGATTGTGGTAGGCCGCTTTTTTTATTTGCCAAGACACAGTCATCTATTCTTGGTTTACATACATAATTCACTTATCCTTACCAAAGTAAACGTGAAAAGATTATTTGGTAATATTTAATGATTTCTGCTATACAGTTGCAATAAGAACAATAGTTCTATATGCTGAAAAGAAAAGAGGAACGAGTGTGCGTAATCAGATAGTTAAGTCCGCAGAGTACAATCAAGTCCTGGATATGATGTACTTAGCAAAGGACGGTCAAATCAGCAAGCGGAGAATCAATGTATTACAGATTGGCGAGGCATCATTTCGCGCATACTGTTTTCTACGTAAATCCAAGCGGACTTTTACTATTATTAATGTGCTGGCACTCGTTCCCATCGTACTTAAAGAAAGCAGGGTAATCTAATGCCGTTAATCCCAGGAGAAGCATTACCGTATTTCGAGAACATGATTTATTTACCGATGATCACTCAGATTTTGGAAAGAGATAGGGGGACGATTGAGATAAGTTCGTTAAAACTTAAAGGGCCATATATCAATATTGTTGAAAGAGCACTAAAGACTGTTCGGGCTGATTTAAAAGAAACAAATACTTATGCAAGAAGTAAAAACATGAAGTTAATTAAAAAGGGAAAAGACGGTTCATTTACCGATTACACTTTTATTCACGGGGGCTACGTAGATCATCGGCGGTACCTGAACGTAAGACTACGTAATCGGACAGAAGAATTGATAAATGAGTACTTTGTAACGACAGGAAATCAAAACATTAAAGGAGCTACTACAACGTGATTGATCAGAGCGCTGAAAAGTTGGCCATATCGCTGATGTTCCGGGAACACCTAGTGGAATTAAGAGACTGGTACAGAAAGGATGATGAAAATGACAGCAATCCCAAAACCACCGAAATCAAAGGTTGTGGTAGGACCGAAACTAACAGAAACCGACTTTCTTGAAATCAGCGAGAGAATAGGGGAATCAAAGGAATTCAATATAGAGGTAGAAGTTACGATATATGCTCAAAAGCGTTATGAGTCAGTTACAGGGATCGTTATAGAAATCGATGGTCAACAAGGTAAATTGACGCTGCAAATGGGCTACGAAAGCATAAAAATCAACATGAATAATATCGTGAGTGTGAAATGAGATGTTAGAAAATATTCGTGATAGAGGTACGAGAAAATGGGCTGCTATGATGCTGCCAGAAAATCTTGTCGATTTGGATAAATAGGATGGATAAGGATCATTACGAAAAACGACCAGAGCTCAGTGAGTAGGACTTGCAATCGACTCAGTATGAACTGGAAGTGTCATATAAACTAAAGTGCCAGACTATTATCGAAGCATGGAATAATGGAAAGAAAATGACTCGTGGTGGAATAATAGAAGTGTATGATTTGCGGTCCGAGAGTATTGTGCTCGATAACCCATTTGGAACTGAGAGGATTCCGGTGTCGGAAATTATAGGTGTGCAGTGTGCGGAATGATTATAATAGAATGAACAGCCACCAACTCGATTGAGAAGGTGGCTGTTTTATGTTATGAGTCGTGCGCCTGCCAGCGTTTTGGAAGGCTCATCCAAGCGTCCCCTAATTCAAAGGAAACCGATTCATAGGAATTAATAGAAAAAAACCCCGGAAACGTTGATTTTACTCAACTTCCGGGGTTTTAGATACTGCTGATTGCATCACGTATTAATTAACGTGAGTAGAATTCAACGATAAGTGATTCGTTAATTTCTGCTGCAAGTTCGCTGCGCTCAGGCATACGTACGAATTGACCGACTTTAGTGTCTTTGTTGAATGTAACGTATTCAGGAACATAGCTGTTCACTTCAAGCGATTCATTAACAACATCAAGGTTTTGAGATTTCTCACGAAGAGAAATTTCTTGACCAGGTTTAACGCTGAAAGAAGGGATGTCAACGCGTTTACCATCAACCATGATATGGCCGTGGTTTACAAGTTGGCGTGATGCACGACGTGTGCGTGCAAGACCCATGCGGTATACAACGTTATCAAGACGAGTCTCAAGAAGAATCATGAAGTTAACACCGTGTTTACCAGGCATTTTACCAGCTTTGTTGAACATTGTTTTGAATTGACGTTCGTTTACGCCAAACATAAAACGAAGTTTTTGTTTCTCTTGTAATTGCTTTCCGTATTCAGAAAGTTTTATGCGTTGGTTAGGACCGTGTTGTCCCGGACCGTAAGGGCGTTTTTCGATTTCTTTTCCAGTGCCTGTAAGTGAAATCCCAAGACGACGGGAAAGTTTCCAAGATGGACCTGTATAACGAGCCATGAAAGACTCCTCCTCTATTGTTGGTTTTATTTTGTTGTAAAATAAGAACCAGATGTGTTCAATCCAAATGCCATTCTATCATCTTGCATCCTCGCCTCCGCAGCCAGGAAGTTACTCGATGCACCTTAAAAAGGAATAGACTGGACAATCTGAAACACACAACTGCTGCAACTATTTTACACAAGTTTTATCATAACAATTATAGAGGTAAGAGTCAAGCGCTATCCTTTAAAAACGAAATAAGTCAAATGATCTATATAAAGTATTGGCGTATATAGTTCAAATGTATTACAATTAAGTGAGATTAATTAGAACCTTCATATAAATTAAGGATAGGGGTGATTATGTGACGGATCATCAATTGACAATGTATAAAATTAAAAGTGATTTGATGGATTTATGGGCCGAAGATACTGCTTTGCAATCTTATGAGCGATGGTTTGAGGTATTGAAACCGATACTAAAGAATCATTTTTGTATTGTGGAAGCGGATTTTTTCGTATATGTAAATAATGTTTTCATGCCTCTTAGAGGGCATAAAGCTGTTTATAAGAGGGAAAACGTCATAACTTTTGATGCATTGAAAACTGGGGAAGAGGTTAACCGTGCATCTTTAATTTCACAAGTGCGAGAAAAAGGGTACGACTATACAGACGACTTTCTTTTATTCCAAAATTTGAACTCTGAACCTCTTGGACTGTTGATTCTGAAATCTACTGTTGAATGGGGTGCTTTCAGTGCATCACCCTACTCGTACGAGCTTGAAAAAGTAGTGTGTCATCTCATAGACAGGGTCAGGAAGATAGTCTTTCTAATGAAAGAAGAAAAAAGCTCCAGGCATTTGTTTGGCGTCACCGAATTATTCAATTCGACGATGCAAAGTAATGTAATATTGGACGGTGTGGTCTCTGCGATATCTAGAACTTTCCCAACATCCGATGTGGGACTACTTTTATCTCATGATCAAAAAGTAGTGACGCATAACTATAAGTTAATTGATTACATTAATGAAAGACCGTCTACAATGAATACGTTCTTATCAGGCGAAATGACAAACGAAGTAATGTCTGATTTGTCCTGCAAGTTGATTAATGCGCCAATCAAAGGAAGACAAGGTGTCTATGGTGTGTTGCAAATTAAAGCGCCAGTTGACTTCGTTTTTTCATCGACACAGAAAAATTTTGTCGGTAGGGTAGTGAATGCAGCAGGAAGTGCACTGGAAAAAGCGATTCTACATGATCAGTCACACCGAGTTATCGAAGACTTACAACTAGTCAATGAAACGTCTAGGAAATTAAACAGTAATATGAAATTTGGAGAAATGACGGAATTTTTAAAACGACAATTGCAAAAAGCATTTCGACCAACTGAAATTGCGTTCGTTTTTTACGATGAAAAAGATAGCTATGATATCTCTCAATTAAGTACGGATTTTTTTGGAACTGAATCAGGAAAAAAATATATTGGATTTGCATCGAAACACTTGCGAAGTGGGAAAGAAGCTTTATTCAATGCGAACTTCAGCAGTATAATGAACGAGTCTAATTGTTACGATTCAATCATTGCGATTCCAATTATGAATCAAGAGATACTTACAGGCTTTGTTGTATTATTGCATAAAGAACAGTACTTCTTTTCTTTTGACAGCTTCAAGCTAATGCAATCTCTAATTGGACATTCTTCGCTTGCACTTGCAAACTCAGTATTACGCGACCAGCTACAGGACCTTGTCGATAAAGATCATCTAACCAAGCTCTATACAAGGAGTTATGTGGACAATATTATTGAAAAGTCCATTGCTGATGATGAAATGGGTGTCTTTATTCTATTAGATGTCGATGATTTTAAGCATGTAAACGACACATATGGTCATGTAGCAGGGGATGATGTGTTGAAGCAGATTGCTTCTTCCATCCTATCAGAAGTATCCAGCAAAGGGATTGCTGCAAGGTGGGGCGGAGAGGAAATCGCTATCTTTTTGCCGTTAACAGAATTTCAAGAGGGTGCATTATTTGCGGAACGTCTAGTCCAACTTATTCCTACTACGACTGAACCCTCGGTTACTGTATCAATAGGGATGCATAACTGGACTTCGAAAGGGTATTCAACTTATAAAGAGTTGTTTCAGAAGACTGACAAAGCACTTTATACGGCAAAAAATAATGGTAAAAACCAAGCTGTAATTCATAAAGAAACCAGACTTGCCTTCTTCTAACTGCGTTTGAAGAGTAAACTGATAGAGAAGGAATGAGAGTATTTGAAAACATAAGGGGGATGGAAATGGGCAAAAAAAATCTTCACAAAGATACGGTCGTTATCCATGAAGGGTATGATGACAGAGAACATCAGGGAAGTTTAGCGGCCCCGCTTTACCAAACGTCGACCTTTGCGTTTGAAACAGCGGTGCAAGGGGAAAATCGCTTTTCAGGTGCTGAGAAAGGAAACGTTTATTCTAGACTCGGAAATCCGACTGTCCGCGTGTTAGAAGAACGTATGACAGCACTTGAGAACGGCAAAGGCACACTTGCGTTTGGCTCGGGTATGGCGACAGTCAGTACGATTCTTGTTTACTTGACGAAATCGGGCGATCATATTCTGTGTTCTCGAGGGATTTATGGTTGCACATTCGGACTTCTTGGTATGTTAGATCAAAAATACAATATCACGCATGATCTTATTCAGATGAAGACGGAAGAGGAAATTGAACGAGCAATTAAACCGGAAACAGTCTGTATATATATTGAAACGCCTATCAACCCGACAATGGAACTTGTTGATCTACACGCAGTTGTCAACGTAGCCAAACGTCATGGACTTCGAGTAGTAGTTGACAATACCTTTTTGTCACCCTATTTACAAAACCCGCTCGATATCGGCGCGGATTTCGTTTTGCATAGTGCTACAAAATATATTAACGGTCACGGAGATGTCATAGCCGGGCTTCTCGTTGGAGCTGACAAAGAAGAGATGGAGTCAATTCGTAAGTCCGTGCAGAAAGATTTCGGGGGTATTATATCGCCATTCGATGCTTGGCTTCTAATCCGAGGATTGAAAACATTATCAGTTCGTATGGAACGTCATACTTTGAATGCAGAAAGAATATTTGCTTTTCTTAAAGGTCAGAAGCTTGTTGAAGAAATTTATTATCCGTTCGATGAAGATAATCCGCAATATGAATTAGCGAAACGTCAAATGAGAGCAGGAGGCGGACTTATTTCATTTGCAATTAAGGGCGGAAAAGAAGGCGCTCAGTTGTTCATGGATAGCCTTTCCCTTATTAAAATTGCAGTCAGTCTGGGAGACGCAGAAACGCTTATCCAGCATCCTGCAACGATGACTCATTCAGTTATTCCAGAGGCGGAACGTCTGCAGATGGGTATCACAGATTCTTTGCTTAGGCTTTCAGTCGGTCTTGAACATGCAGATGATCTCATAGCTGACTTCAAGAAGGCATTCGCGGTCATGGAAACGGCAATTACGAAACAGGATTAACATAAGAATAGCGTTAGGCGCCTGGATTCTTGACGTGAAATCCCTTTGGTGTAATATAACTACCGTCCAGATTTAATAACTTCCTAAGCGATAATGAAAACTGCCTTGACCACCGATTGTCTGGCGAGCGAGGCAGCTTCTTGTTCAAAGATGTTTGACTAGAACTTCTACTAATTGTTCAAGTCCAGCTTGATCTGCTTCAGTGAAACGGTTCAGCTCGGGGCTATCAATATCTAGGATGCCAAGTAAGACACCATCTTTAATAATCGGAATGACGATTTCAGACTGTGAAGCTGCATCGCATGCAATATGTCCTGGGAAGGCATTAACGTCAGGGACAATGATTGATTTTTTCGTTTCAGCCGCTGTTCCGCAGACGCCTTTTCCAAGGGGAATGCGTATACAAGCTGGAAGACCTTGGAAAGGACCTAGCACTAGTTCACTTTCATCCATTAAGTAAAATCCGACCCAATTGACGCGGTCGAAAAATTGATTGAGTAATGCGGACGTGTTACTTAAGTTGGCGTAGATATTTTTCTCGCCTGTCAGCAATGCGTCTAATTGACTTGTGAGTTGTTGATACTTTACATTTAAATCATTAGCGTAGTCAATTCCTTGAAACAAATAGAACACTCCTTTAAGAACATTTTGTTTTAGATTAGTATACATAATGGGACGTCTATAAACAATTTTTGTAGATTTTTATAGGGAAAAACCGATTTTTCCCTATAAATCATTCATTTTCGCAACTATAATGGTTTAAACGTGGTACTATATAGGATAATATCATGGTATAGTGACTCAGACAGGGGGACCACGATGACAACCTTCATCATTGCTATTGTAGCACTTATCATATTGACGACTATCGCCTTTTTATTCAGGCGCAAACATATCCAAGAAATTGGTCGTTTAGAGCAGGAGAAGCTGCAGATTCAACACAAACCGATCTTGGAAGAGATGACGAAAGTAAAACAATTGAACATGACTGGTGAAACCGAAGAAAAATTCGAGCGTTGGCGCAGAGAATGGACAGAATTGATAGACATACATATGCCGAAAATTGATACATTATTATTTGATGTAGAAGATGTAGTCGATCGTTTCCGTTTTAGAAAAGCAACAGAGTTAGAGAAGGAAATTCAAGAGAAAATCCGATTTTGCGATAAAAAAATGAATGACATTTTGCATGAGTTAAACGAACTCGTTGGCAGTGAAGAGAAAAACCGAATCGAAATGGAAAAATTAAAAGAGCAGCATCGTGCCGCTCGCAAAGCGGTACTCGCTCATCAACATTCGTTTGGGATGACAGCGAATCCGCTGGAAAAAGAACTGGAGTCATTTAACCCGAAATTCGTTGAATACGACGAGTTGACTGCAAATGGCAATTATTTGCTAGCGCGCGAAATTGTTATGGCATTATCAGCAAAGGGAGATCATGTTTTTACGTTGATCCACGAAATTCCATCGTTGCTTTCTGAAATACAAAGCAAAATTCCAGCATCGATTCGTGAACTACGAAATGGGACGAGAGAGATGGAAGAACAGTCCTATTATTTGCAACATCTAGAATTAACAAAACAACTTAGAACAATTGAGCTTGATCTCGAAGAACTGTTGGTAAAAATGGCTGATCTTCAAATTGAATCTGTTCAACATTGTACAAGCGAAATAAATGATCGCATTGATTCATTTTATGATGCGCTTGAAAATGAAGTGAATGCAAAGCATTATGTAGACGAACACTATAACCAAATTGCTGAGAGGCTTCACGTAATAACGATCTTGACAAGAGAAACTTCAGACGAGGCAGCTTTTGTTCAAGAAAGTTATCGACTAGATGAAAAAGAAGCACAAATTCCACAACTGGCTCTCAAAAAGTTAGGTTCTCTCGACAAACGATTTGGTGTGCTTATTTATAGGCTTGAGGAACAAGTATCTGCTTATTCGGGATTACAGGAAGAGTTGCAATCCATTTCCGAAGAACTAGAACAAATAGCTGATGAACAGGAAAGTTTCACAAATCGTATGAAAAACTTGCGAATTGATGAAAATAATGTTCGGGCTAAATTGGAAGAACTGTCGCGTAAATTGCAAAATTCGGAACGTATGCTACATAAGGGAAATATTCCTGGTATACCAGATGATATGGAAGCGCGTCTTGAAGAGGCCGATGAACAAATTTATATCGTGACACAAAGTTTACAGGAAGTACCCCTTAATATGAGTCTCGTCGATTCTTATTTAGAGAATGCGGGGAAAGCTGTAGATGATGTCACCTTGAAAGTTGAAGAAATGCTTGAGAATGTATTGCTAATTGAGTGGATCATCCAATACGGAAACAGGTACCGTGCATCTAATCCGGAAGTTCACGCCCGCTTGTTAGATGCGGAAGAGTCTTTCAGACAATTCCGTTATGCAAAAGCATTGGAAGAAGCGGCAACAGCGGTTGAAGAAATGGAACCGGGTGCTATGAAACGAATTGAAGAACTTGTGAAAGAAAACGTCTGAGTTAAAGAGTAGACTACAAATAGCCACCGGCATATAATGCAGGTGGCTTTGTCACGCATTTAACTTGAATCAGCAAATCTTTTTGTACTGAAAGCGGAGCTTCAGCTACAGAAGTCCCTTGCTTCTATAAGTGGTGGGATGAATGCTAAAATACGTATAAATTAATGGGGTGCAAACTCCCTGCTGATTCAAGTTATGCCGTCGGCGGATGTCACAAGTTTTGAAAAGAGTTTATTGCACAAGCGCAATTTGAAATTTGGACGCAATTACTCCAAGGCGTAATGGATTTTTCGTGAAATGAAAGGAAGATTAACATGATATATTTTGATAATAGCGCTACAACGGCTCCTGATGAGGGTGTGCTTACATCTTTTATAGAAGTGAACAAGCGTTTTTTTGCGAATCCCGCTTCAATACATCTTGCTGGGAAGGAAGCCGAGACGCTTCTTGAACGATCGAGAGAACAGATTTTATCGATTCTCGGTGCACCTGACGGAGAACTTTTATTCACATCGGGTGGTACGGAAGCCAATAATTTGGCGGTTATCGGTTTTGCACGTGCTTTGCAAGCCAGAGGTAACCATCTCATCACAACAAAAATTGAACATCCTTCTGTTCTTCATTCAATGGAATATTTAGAGACGCAAGGGTTTGAAGTAGATTATTTGTCGGTTGATGAACAAGGAATGATCTCTGTCGAAGAGTTGAAAAGTAAACTTCGGAAAGATACAATACTTGTCAGCATCATGCATGTTAATAATGAAATCGGCACAATACAACCAATCGCTGAATGTGCACGCGTCATTAAAGAGAACTCAAGGGCGCTATTTCATTCGGATACTGTTCAAAGTTTCGGTAAACTAGCGGTTACGTTAACAGGTGACGGTCCGGACGCAATAACGATTTCAGCTCATAAAATTAATGGCTTGAAAGGTTCGGGTATACTCGCATTAAGAAAAGGAATTACACCTGAACCAATTAATTATGGCGGTGGTCAGGAAAAAGGAATACGTAGCGGTACCGTATCTGTAGCAGATGCTGTGGCTTTGGCAAAGGCAGTCCGGATGAGTGCGACCGATGTTGAGCAGAAGGACTTCAGGCAATGGAGAAATCGTATTATAACGTTTATCGAGCCATTTGAAAATGTTCGTGTGCTTGCCCCTGATAAGGCAGCGCCGCATATTTTAGCTGTAGCATTTTTAAAAGTAAAAGGGGAAGTCGCTGTTAACTTCTTTCAAGAAAACGGCATAACGATTTCAACGTCTAGTGCTTGTTCATCGAAAAATGGCACTGCGGGTCATGTTATAGAGGCAATCAGTGTAAACGGAAAGTTTAAAAACGGAGTAATTCGTATTAGCTTTGGAAAAAATAATATTGAACAGCATGTGGTCGAATTCGAGCAAGTATTTGCACGGTTCATGGAACTGCTTGGAAGGGGAAATAAGTAATGGAATGGAACGAACTATTGATACGCTATGGAGAGATATCATTAAAGGGACGAAACAGGAATGTATTCGTCAAGAAATTAAGAAACAATATTAAAGATGCTTTGAGTGATTTGAAAACTGTCATCATTAAACCAGAACGTGATCGTATGTTTCTTTTTGCGGAAGACAAAAATGATATGGAAGAAGCGATAGTCCGTTTGCCGCATATTTTCGGCATCCAATCTTTCAGTCCGGTAGCAAAATGTGAAGCGACGCTTGAAGCGATTAAAGAAAAAGCTCTAGAAATCATTGGTGCAGATGAGACTGCTGGCAAAACGTTCAAAGTTGAAGTGAGACGTACGGATAAAAGATTTCCGCTTGTGACGAATGAGTTGCAGCTGGAAGTTGGGTCGCATGTATTACGTAGCTTCCCAGAACTTATTGTGCAAATGAAAAAACCTGATATTGTATTGCACATCGATATTAGAATAGAAGGAGCTTTCATAACAGCTAAAGTGTATGAAGGCGCAGGCGGTATGCCAGTAGGTTCAAATGGCCATTCAATTCTTATGTTGTCAGGCGGCATTGACAGCCCAGTTGCAGGTTATCTTATGATGAAGCGTGGTGTATCGATTGATGCAATTCACTTTGCTAGTCCGCCGTTCACAAGTGATTTAGCTAAAAAGAAAGTGATAGACCTTGCGGAGAAGTTAAGTTCATTCGGAGCAGCAGTTAGGCTTCATATAATACCATTCACTGAAATCCAGCAAGCGATTGTTAGTCAAGTACCTGATAATGTTTCAATGACGACAACGCGGAGATTAATGCTCCAAATTGCTGATAAAGTGCGCGAAGAAGAAGGTGCACTTGCAATTGTAACAGGAGAAAGCTTAGGACAAGTTGCAAGTCAGACTCTTGAAAGTTTAACGGCTATCAATGCTGTAACTTCTTCACCTATTTTGCGTCCGCTCATTGCAACGGACAAACTGGATATTATTGATATTGCCCAAGAGATAGGGACATACGAAATATCAATCAGACCCTATGAAGATTGCTGTACAATTTTCTCGCCTTCAAACCCGAAAACAAAACCGAAGCTTGAAAAAGTCGCTTATTACGAAAGTTTCACTGATTTCGAGCCAATGATTGAAGAAGCAGTAGGAAAGAGAACAACAGTTGAGTTGCCGCTTCAACAGGACGACGAATTTGAGAACTTACTTTAAAGAATGTAAATAATCTCGTATGGACCACCTGCATGAAATCTCTATAGAGATACATTCTATATGCATAAAGCTGTATTTAACAATTCATAACTGGAACACAATCGAATATAAGAACAAAAAAAGCTGCATCGGACATTGTCTGATGCAGCTTTTTGCTTATACAGTGTGAGCAAAATGATGGTTGATTAAACTAAACTATAATATTTGGATTAATTTCCCACTTAGTGCTCGCGCATGAATTTTATTCTTTGGCACATTCTATATGCACAAGGAGGTGACAAACATGCCGAACAACAACAGTGGTAATTCGAATAAGCTAGTAGTTCCGGGCGTAAGACAAGCACTTGATCAAATGAAAAACGAAATCGCATCAGAATTTGGCGTACAAATGGGACCAGATGCAGCATCGCGTGCCAATGGATCCGTTGGAGGAGAAATTACAAAACGATTAGTACGTCAGGCACAACAACAAATGAATGGCAACAAATAAAATTTATTATATGACAAGCTGTTTGGAACAACTTTTCGCATATATAGTGTAAGCGAAAATGTAGATGGTTAAACAGTTTCGATAAATTGGTTAAAATTACCAAAGCAGTTAGATGGATAAAATTTTGTAAACGGCACATTCTATGTGCACAAGGAGGTGACAAACATGCCGAACAACAACAGTAGTAATTCAAATCAGTTACTAGTTCCAGGTGTAAGACAAGCACTTGATCAAATGAAAAATGAAATTGCAGCAGAATTTGGCGTACAAATGGGACCAGATGCATCATCACGTGCCAATGGATCCGTAGGCGGAGAAATTACAAAACGATTAGTGCGTCAGGCGCAACAACAAATGAACGGGTACCAAAAATAATTTTTTAAGTAAAAATTGTTCTTGGTAATCTTCAACACAACTTTTTGTTTCTACAGTGTAAACAAAAGTACAGCCGTTTAAACTGCTTCAAAGTGATTAACAAACTTTACCAAATAAAATATTGCATGAAATTCTACATCTAGCACATTCTAAATGCATAAGGAGGTGGCAATCATGGCTAATAACAACAACAGTGGTAACTCGAATCAACTATTAGTTCCAGGCGTAAGACAAGCACTTGATCAAATGAAAAATGAAATTGCAGCAGAATTCGGCGTACAAATGGGACCAGATGCATCAGCGCGTGCCAACGGATCCGTCGGCGGAGAAATTACAAAGCGCTTAGTGCGACAGGCTCAAGAACAAATGAAGGGTTACTAAATATAATTGTTTTTATGAAAAGCTGTTCCGGTAATATTCCGGAACAGCTTTTCGCATTTTTAATCATTATAGACTGTTTAAGTAAAAATCACCTTTGAATTAATATTGAAAAGTTAATTAGTTTTGAATTATCGGTCGTTTGTTTGTATACTTGGGTAATACATAGAAGGGGGAGATTGCATGAATCGTGAACAACTGATTGCACCGAAACGGTATAATATTGTAAGTGAATTTGAGAGATATGCAACTGGCGCAGGTGAAAAAGCACTCATTTACGTCAATGCAAATGGGGACAAGAAAGAAATTACATATGACGAATTAATTGGTATGTCGAATAAGGCAGCTAATGTCTTTAAATCGAATGGACTTGAAAAGGGCGATGTAGTTCTCGTTATGGTACCCAGGCTAATCGAGGCGTATATAACGTACATCGGTGCACTTAAAGCAGGACTGGTAGTTATCCCTAGTTCTGAAATGCTCAGGACTTCAGATATAGAGTATCGATTAGCACATAGCGATGCTAAAGCAATCGTTGCGTTCGATGCATTCACCGATCAATTTAGCGAAGTGAAAAATATGGGGGATGTCAAACTATTCGTTGTAGGAGAGGCGAAGAAAAATCAACTTTCATTAACTGACCTAATGGAAACGGCTTCAGACGAGTTTACCGCACCACGAACGAAAAGCTCAGATATGGCATTTCTATCCTACACATCGGGAACGACAGGCAAACCAAAAGGAGTCATTCATACACATGGCTGGGGATATGCACATCTACGGACAACAGGAGCAAGCTGGTTGGGTATCAAAGAAGGTGACGTTGTCTGGGCTACAGCTGCACCAGGATGGCAAAAGTGGATTTGGACACCTTTCCTATCAGTACTCGGTAGTGGGGCGACTGGGCTTGTGTACGATGGGAAATTTGATGTAACCACTTATTTAGAGTTGATTGGCAAGTATCAAGTGAATGTATTATGTTGTACACCAACGGAATACAGGTTCATGGCGAAAGCGGAAAGACTAGGTGATTATGATCTTTCTTCGATTTACAGTGCAGTTTCAGCTGGTGAACCACTTAACCGTGAAGTGATTGATATCTTTGACAAGAACTTTTCTCTTTCAGTAAGAGACGGTTACGGACAGACGGAAAATACATTACTTGTAGGAACTATGCTTGGTATGGAGGCTCGTCCGGGTTCTATGGGGAAACCAACTCCTGGTAATAAGGTCGAAATTATCGATGATGAGGGGAATCGGGCTGCTATCGGGGAGGTCGGAGATATCGCGGTGCACGTTTCAACACCAGCATTATTTAAGGAATATTTAAAAGATCCAGAACGAACAACGATGCAGTTCCGGGGTGATTATTACATAACAGGTGACCGGGCAAAAATGGATGAGGATGGTTATTTTTGGTTTGAAGGTCGGGGAGATGACATTATTATTAGTTCCGGCTACACAATTGGGCCATTTGAAGTAGAAGATGCCTTGACGAAACATCCCGCAGTGCGTGAATGTGCGGTCGTAGCAAGTCCCGATGAAGTCCGGGGGAGTATCGTCAAAGCGTTCGTGGTGTTACGTGATTCCGAACGGAAAAATGAAGAAGGTCTTATTGCTGAATTGCAGGATCATGTGAAGACACTAACAGCTCCTTATAAATATCCGCGTAAAATTGAGTTTTTGGAAGAATTACCGAAAACTGCTTCAGGAAAAATAATGCGGATTGAATTAAGGAAGCAAGAACAACAGTAAATTAGTACAGAAAATAAACCGCTTTTTAAGAACGGATTATTCCGGACTTTTTAAGCGGTTATTGGTATTTGCAGTTAGGTTATTTATAGTGCTAAATAATCTCATCTTTACGCAACGTATTATGGGGTCTATACTTAAGTTATTATTTCGATAATCAAAATATATGGGGGCGTCATAATGCAAACGGAAAAAAGTGGTGTCCTCTGGGCTGTGGGTTCATATCTTATTTGGGGGATTATGCCAATCTATTGGAAAAATCTTGAGCATGTTGCAAGTGCTGAAATATTAATGAGTCGTATTGTGTGGGCATTTGTCCTGACTCTATTAGTTGTTCTTCTTATGAAAAATGGACGTCATCTTATGGAAGACATAAAAACACTTTGGGCATCGCAAAAGGATTTTTGGGCTTTATTTGGGGCTTCGGCACTTGTCTCTATGAACTGGTTCGTATACATATGGGCTGTGAATCATGACTATATAGTTCAAACGAGTCTTGGTTATTACATAAATCCGCTAATATCGGTATTATTAGGAATATTTTTCTTGAAAGAAAAACTGTCAAGAGCGCAGCAAGTTGCTTTTTTACTGGCGGCAACCGGAGTCACAATCTTGACTGTGTCGTACGGTAAGTTTCCATGGCTAGCATTTACATTGGCTATAACGTTTGCTATATACGGTCTTATTAAGAAGCAAATTAAGCTAGATGCACTGCGCGGGTTGACAATTGAAACGTTCTTCATTGTTCCGTTTGCGGTCATTTATTATGTGTGGCTATTCATGGAAGGCGATGCAGTATTCTTACATTCTGATATAAAGACTGACATTCTACTAGTCTTTACAGGTGTAGCAACAGCTCTACCTCTTATTATGTACGCAAAAGGCGTACAAAGAATTCCGTTGTATATGGCAGGCTTTCTACAATACATAGCTCCAACGATGATGCTGTTTTTTGGAGTTGTCGTTTATGAAGAAACTTTTGGGAAAATAGAATTACTATCATTCGCGTTCATTTGGTCAGCGTTGTTACTCTTTACGGTTTCTAAAGTAATTGAAGTGATGAAAATGAAGAAGAACCTCCTGTAAATGAAGTGGCCGCTGAAAAAGTCTTTCTTTAGATGTTGACATAAAGAATTCCATCAATCTAGTGAATAACATGATCATCTACTGGCGCTACGTGTATAGTTGTCTTTGGATTGCTTTGGATAGAACGACTTCTATACGATTACCGAAGTGTCTTAATATGTAGGGATGCGACTTTGTCGCATCCCTACATATTTTTTCGGTAATCGTATGGTTATCCTTCATCCGTCGCTCTCCAAATGCAAAAGTACTCGAAGTGCTAAAGCTCTTTGGTACGAAAGAATAGAGGAGCTTCCTACATGAATAAAAGCCGCCAAAGATGCAATTTTGGCGGCTGAAGCGTTCTCTATGGTTTTTTCATTTTTATTTTTAAAGAAGTGTCACTTTCTATAAAGTATGCCAATAATACTTGTATAATTTTTACCGAAAGTAAACAAGGAACGCTTTGTGCAACGTGCAAGAGTGCCCGAAATTGCATCTTCGGGCACATACAGTCTCTATAGAAAGTGATCTATTCATTTCTTTCAAATAAAACTGCATTTTTCCAAGCCCTATACACCAGTATTTTATGCAAATACAGGGTCAATCAACAGACGTGGTATTTAACTGATATAAAAGGAGGATAATATTGATTACAAAAATAGATATTACAAATTCGAAACTTGCTGAAGAGGTATTAAGCGTTCAAATCCCTTCTTATAAGGTAGAGGCGAAGTTGATAAATTTCTACGACATCCCACCATTAAGGGATTCTGTTAGCACATTACAACAATGCGGAGAAACATTTTATGGATACTATGTGGATGGAGAGTTAAGTGGAGTCATTTCTATAAAAGTAGAAGAGAGTCTAATTGATATTCATCGGTTAATGGTGCACCCACTGCATTTTAGACAAGGAATTGCCCAGAAGTTATTGGATTTCGTTGAAAGTGTCGGAGAAGGTATAGAAACACTGATCGTATCAACGGGTTCTAGAAATGCACCAGCAATCTATTTCTATGAAAAAAACGGATTTTTAAAAACTGGAGAAACAAAAGTGATGGAAGACCTATCAATAACTTCATTTGAAAAGAAAATAACTCAATAATGCTAACAGCCCTCTTCCGTTAATAGAACTGTATTGTGAAACGGTTTTGACAAATGTACGTCTACTATTGGAAAGGGAGGATAATATGAAAAAGTTATCAATACTATTTATTATATTAGGAACTTTACTAGTAGGTTGTTCTCAAAAGGAACAAATAGAAACAAAAACGGGATATTTAGATTTAAAAGAAAAAAATGAAATAGCTATATTCAGTAAAGCTGTAAAAGATTCGACCGAGGAACCAGGAATTGTTGATATGATAAATCCACAGCATAAATTCAGCATTGGTGAAGAATCGTATTCCCTTTGGATTTCAGAAGACAATGGAACTATTATGAATACAAAAGACACTCACACTATTTACAGACTTTCAACCAGCTCTATCAAAGAGGTTAATGCGTTTTTTAGTAAAGATTAAACCTCCTTCAACCGACGAAGCAGTTAGTTGAAAGAGGTTAATCAAGCGATCTGCCGATGAATATAATGAGAATTAATACCATTGAAAAAACAGTTGTAAAAATTATAGTAAATATACTTCTAGCCATTGCTTTCCATTCCCTTACATCCTTTAACCCGATAACTCCAAGGAAAAATGCTATCACTGTTATACCTAAGACAATATCTAATGGATAAAGCCCTATGATTTTGGTGGAAAAGCTAAAAAAGTTAGCAGAGAATGCTGCAATTAAAAATATAGGGATACAAAGAAAAGAAAGTATAAAGGACCATAAATTAATATTAATTTTTATCTACTCCCTTTTAAATATCCTTTCTAATTTCAACAAATTCTTCAACGCATACCTTTTAAATTTTTTTAACGGAATTAAATAATAGAGATGGATATTAGCTGAAAAATGAAATAATTAGAAAGATGTATATACCTAAGACGATTATAAACCCTGATTGTTCCATAAAAAAGTAAATAATCATAACCAATACACTAGTCGCTATTGCAGAAATAGGCTTGCTACTAATCAAGTGACTCAACTCAATCTTTTTATATAAAGCTAATCTGCCAAATTTGTTGAATAAGAAAATTAATATTAGCTTTTAACAGAACCTTTTCTTTCAACGGAAATGAAAAGTGCTATCTATTTCTATGAAATGACTATTTTACATTGAACGGTTCTTGTTAAAATAGTTGTGCTTTTCAATGCTGCTATCATAGGAATGGCTATACACCAACAAACAGGGGACCTATTCATAACATGAATGGGTCCCCTGTTTGTTATTTTGTCCCAATCAAGAGAATTCTTCACCCGAAATGGGAGGACAATTTTTGTTTTTCTTTTATAAATAAATGCGCTGCACTTTCTCCCAAAAGGAGTTGTTCTTAAGTTTTACAGTTTTCACCGTTTTATCGCTCAATCTGATTTCTACGTTTTCAACTTGGCGAATCCCAAGCGCTTCATTGTCAGCGGCAACCAAAGGGAAAACATTCCCATCCTGGTGAACTTTTAGTTGGAGTTTACGTTCGCCACTCATTATGAAGGACGAGCCAAGTGTTCTGTAATTATTATTGTTTACGGAAGCAAGTTCAGTTACTTGAAAACAGCGAAGTAACGGATCAACAACTGCCCCATTGACTGATTTATTGTAAGCAGTACTGCCAGTTGGCGTGGAAATTATTAGACCATCACCGAGGAATGTTTCGAACAATTTATCGTCAATAATGACATCAAGGACGAATGTCCGAATAATATTGGAACGAATACTGAATTCATTTAGGCAATAAAATGGCTGGTGATTATCAATCTTTACTTCGATAAGTGGATATCTTCTCACTTCAAGACCTGTTTTGCGAATAGTCTCCGTCATTTCGAAAAGATTATTATAATGAAAATCACAGTAAAGTCCGGGTTTACCTGTTAAAGAAATGCCTGCATACAAACAATCCTGACGGAAACCGGTTTTTCGAACGGCTTGTAAAAATGAACCATCGCTACCAATGCTGATAATAATATTCGCATCTTTATCGTTGTCGGTAATTGTAAAACCTTCATGGATAAGTGAGTCTGCCACTTTCGATTTCTTATCGAGTGAACCTTCATCATGTTTACTGTAAATAAATATATTCATTCGATCTGTCATTACACCAAGCCCCCTCTGAATAAGTTATACTGATTTTACCATGGAGTGAAACATTTTGGTGTGACAGAACGTATAAGTTAATGAAATGAAAAAGGAGGAATTTGAAATGACAATGAAACGATGGATCGCAATCATCGTCGCTGCAGCACTTGTTTTTGTGTCAGTGGGTATTAATTCGTTATCGTACATATTTACGAGGGATTTCAACGGGTTCTTTGAAGAAATGATGGCTACATCAGCTTCGGGGTTTGAAGAAGCGATTATTGAGGAAGGAACCGGTAATGACAAAATCGCCGTTCTTTCACTTAATGGTGTTATCCAAGACTTAGGTGACACGTCATCCCTTTTCCAATCTTCGGGCTATAATCATCAATATTTCATGAATCAGCTGTCGGCGATTCTTGAGGATGCGGATGTAAAAGGCGTTGTTCTTGAGGTGAATTCACCTGGTGGTGGAGTTGTTGAATCAGCAGATATTTATGATGCACTCCGAATGATTCAAGTAGAAAAAGAAATTCCGCTATATGTTTCGATGGGCGGGATGGCTGCTTCAGGTGGTTATTATGTGTCAGCCTCGGCAGATAAGATATTTGTTAATCCTGAAACAATTACAGGCTCGATTGGAGTTATTATGGAAAGTGTCAACTATGCGAAACTTGCTGAAAAATACGGTATTGACTTCAATACTATTAAGACGGGTCCTTACAAAGATATTATGAGTGGATCACGTGAGATGAAAGACGATGAGCGTGTAATGCTTCAGGAGATGATAAATGACTCCTATGAGCGCTTCGTCGATATTATCGAGGAAGGCCGCGGAATGACGGAAGCTGAAGTGAAAAAAGTGGCGGATGGCCGTATCATGAACGGACGTCAGGCAATCGAAGCTGGACTTGCAGATGAAACAGGCAAGGCTGGTGATGTTATCGCTGGGATGAAAGAAGATTTTAATCTTCAAGATGCCACTGTCTTTGAGTATGCGTCCCTTGATAGCTGGACTTCAATGCTCGGAGTGAAAGCTGAAAGTATGTTTGGCGGCAATATTGAGTCTGAACTAATTGGTAAGTTATTAAACGATTATAATGCACCAAGGATGATGTATTTGTATGGTGAAAAATAAGGAGGGCTAGCGAATGTCGGAAAATATTGAACAACAACCGAATCTAACGGGAAATCCCGCAGCTGAAGCGATGCCTATTCCGGATTATGAGACAATAGAAACTGAGCATTATCGGGCAAAATATGCGGGTTTCTGGACGCGACTATGGGCATATGCAATTGATCTTCTTGTTCTATCAGCAATAAGTGGAATTATCATCAAACCGATTTTCAGAGTTGCGGGTTGGGAAATTACAAATCCCTCTTTCTTCTTGTTCAGCACCTATAAAGTTACGATTCTTATTTTGCTGTTGCTTTACTTCGCGCTGATGACAAAGTACTTACAGCAGACTGTTGGGAAAATGATTATGGGCATAAGAGTAGTTGCAAAAGACGGAGGCAAGCTTTCATGGGGGGCTGTCATTTTTCGTGAAATTATAGGGAGATTCATATCGAAAATGCTTGTTATCCCCTATTTTTTGGTTATATTTACAAGGAGAAAAGAAGCATTACATGACTTGTTCGCAGATACTGTTGTCGAACATGAGCATTCTTATGAAAAAGAAATACGTGTAGATTACCATAAACGGATTGAGGGACAACAGTTGCCAGAGGGTACTATCATTTAGTAAGATAGAATTAGAAGAGGAGGCGTCTTAATGGCTAACGTTACATTCAAGAACAATCCTGTTACATTGCTTGGAAAAGAAGTTGCAGTAGGTGATACAGCGCAAGATTTCACAGTACTTGCTAACGATTTGAGTCCGGTGACACTCGCCGATTCTAAAGGGAAAATCAGGCTTATTAGTGTGATTCCTTCAATTGATACGGGTGTCTGTTCAACGCAGACGCGTAAATTTAACGAGGAAGCTTCTTCTCTTGGCGATGACGTTCAAGTGTTGACGATTTCTGCCGATCTTCCTTTTGCACAAGCAAGATGGTGTGCAGCTGAAGGTATTGCGAATCTACAAACATTATCCGATCATCGGGATCTTTCATTTGGAGAAGCGTACGGCGTTGTAATGAAAGAACTCCGTTTGCTTGCACGTTCTGTCTTTGTTATCGATAAAGATGATAAAGTGACTTATGTTGAGTATGTCGGTGAAGGCACAGACCATCCTGACTACGAAAAAGCAATTTTAGCGGTAAAAGAATTAACAAAGTAAATACAAAATAATAATAAAACCCACTCCGAAACGGGTGGGTTTTGTCAGTTGAGGGATAAATTCATGACAACAAATACAGAAAAAATATTTTCATTCATTGATACATTTGCAGATTCTACGGAAATGATTTACCTAGAAGCGATTATCGAAATTTGCCAAAAGTGGCTTTCAGGGGAATCGCAGCCAATGGTATCGGATACAGTTACTAAAGAGGATATTCGCAGAGGTATCCAGCTAGCAGTCCTGAAGGGGATGAAGCAAAATGTACAGCCTAACCACCAGATGACTCCGGACTCAATTGGGATGCTCATTGGCCATATCGCTGGTAAATTAGTGAAGGGTGAACAAGGCGTTACACTTCTAGATCCTGCAGCAGGGACAGGTAATCTTCTGTATACAGTTATGAACACAATCGGGAACGATGTCACGGCAACTGCAATTGAAATTGATGATTTGTTAGTTAGATTGTCTGCTGTAACTGCGGAATTACTTGAACACCCTGTCGTGTTCTATGTCCAGGATGCACTCCGGCCGTTATTTGTCGATCCAGTCGATATCGCTGTAAGCGATTTGCCAGTCGGGTTTTATCCGGATGATGAAAATGCGCTCAATTTTGAATTGATGCCTGTAGAAGGACATGCTTATGCACATCATTTATTCCTTGAACAATCAATGAAACATACGAAACCTGGTGGACACGGCGTATTCATCATACCAGCGAATTTGTTTGAGTCTGACCAATCGCTCACATTGCACCCATATTTGAAAAAACAAACGAATATCCGTGCAATCATTCAACTGCCTGATTCACTGTTCAAAAATGTAATACATGCAAAGAGTATTTTAATCTTGCAAAAACCTTTCCCTGAAAAGAAAGTGTCACACGATGTCCTTCTTGCGAAAGTGCCTAATATGACGGACAAGCATGCAATGGCCCTGTTCCTTCAGAAAATCGATATTTGGGCTACTGAATAAAGAGTTAATCTAGACTCGTGGGCTAGCTAAGTGTTTAGATTTGTCGGTTAAAGAAATTAGTTTAAAAGGAGCGCTTTATATGCGGAACATTTTAGCGATAAATGCTGGAAGTTCGTCCTTGAAGTTTCAGCTTCTCCAGATGCCCGAAGAGAACATAACGGCAAAAGGGCAAATTGACCGAATTGGTCTTTCAGAATCGGTTTTCATTATGAAGTTCAAACAAGGCAGAGTGAAAAAAAGTCAAGTTATACAAAATCATACCGAAGCTGTAGCCATGCTTCTAAAGGTGCTAATCAGTGAAGGGGTCGTTGGTTCATTCGATGAAATTGATGGAATAGGTCACCGTGTTGTTCATGGTGGCGAAGTTTTCAGCGATGCCGTACTCATCAATGATGATATAATCGAAATCCTTGAGGGACTATCAAATCTTGCGCCACTTCATAATCCGGCAAACATTGTTGGTATTAAAGAATTTAGTAAAGCGTTACCCAATGTACCAGCTATTGCAGTTTTTGACACGGCTTTTCATCAAACGATGCCGGAAAGTTCTTTTCTGTATCCGTTACCTTACGAGTATTATGAAAAATATGGCATACGGAAATACGGTTTTCACGGCACAAGCCATAAGTATGTAACAGAACGTGCTGCGAAACTGTTGAATCGGCCATTAGGAGACACAAGGCTTATCTCTTGCCATTTAGGAAACGGTGCAAGTATAGCAGCTGTAGAGGGCGGGAAATCGCTCGATACGTCGATGGGTTTTACACCTCTAGCGGGAGTGACGATGGGAACGCGTTCAGGCAATATTGACCCGGCACTCATTCCTTATATTATGGAGCAGGCGGACAAAACCGTTGAGGAAGTACTTGAGGTTTTGAATAAACAATCAGGATTGCTTGCTATTTCAGGATTTTCAAGCGATTTACGTGACATTGAAATCGAAGCATCAAAAGGGAATGCGCGAGCGCAATTGGCCTTAGATGTTTTTGCAGATCGAATTCATAAATACATTGGTTCGTATGCAGCAAGGATGGGCGGTGTAGATGCGATTATCTTTACGGCTGGTATCGGTGAAAACAGTAATGTAATTCGCGAGAAAGTGTTAAAGGGCCTTGAGTTCATGGGAGTTTACTTCGACCCGGATTTGAATGACATCAGGGGAAAGGAAATACATATCAGCTTCCCTTATTCTCCGGTTAAAGTGCTAGTCATTCCGACCAATGAAGAGGTAATGATCGCCCGCGATACCATGCGTGTAGCGAAGTTGTAAAGCAGGCAGTAAACCTAGGTACTATAAAAAAGAGTTGCCACAAGAATATTGTGGCAACTCTTTTTGTTATTTTAATGCTTCAGGAGTCCGAATGACGAGGACATCACATTTTGCAGAACGGACAATGTTTTCGGATACACTACCAATTAGGAAACGTTCCACCATATTTAAACCAGTTGCTCCGCAAATGATAAGATCTGCTTCTAGTTTTTTCGAAAGATCACGTGAAATCATTGTCTTCGGTGAACCATATTCAACGATGACGTTAACATGCAGTAAGCCAGCCTTTTCGGCTTCCAATTTGTAGTTGTTTAATAATTCTTCTGCGAATTTCTGCGCCCTTTCGGCAACCGACCGATCATAAGCTTCCACCGCAGCATATGAGCGCGTATCGATGATGTTAATCAAATTTAATGTAGCTTCGTTTCTGTCAGCAATTGCCACAGCTTTTTTAAAAGCCCACTCTGATTCCTTTGATCCGTCCACCGCAACAAGAATTTGTTTGTATACTAATGTCATTTATCTCACTCCATCCTTAGATTGGTATACTTACTTATTTCGAGAAAAAAGGAAAAAACCCTTTTAAAACTCAAAAAAATGATTAATAGTTTTAATTTCGGTAAAATACGTATGTTTTTGAGTGGAAGCATGAAAGATTTGTCGAATGATAAGATTTATTACGGACAGAATATTTGGCGAATTGATAAATTAGAGCACAAATCATTACTATCTGATAATATTAAAAATAGATTGGTCCGGATAAGAGTTTATCCCGCATTAACAGGCAGTATAATCCCACTTCAAGTCTTTGAGGACATGAAGTGGGGGCAACTGCCCGTAAAATCCCAAATGGTTAAACTAACAATCAGTGGGGGATGAAGAATCCTCCCACTGATTGTTAGTTTAACTTTATCAAATGACCAACTAACTAAAAGTTATCTTTAGGAGGAATCGTAATGATTATTGGTGTCCCAAAAGAAGTGAAAAACAACGAAAATCGTGTCGCAATGACACCCGCAGGCGTTTTTAACTTAAAGTCAGCAGGTCATGAGGTTATCATTGAAAAAGGTGCGGGTCTAGGTTCAAGTTTTACGGACGAGGATTACACTAAAGCTGGCGCTAAAATCGTTGCAACAGCAGAAGAAGCATGGAGTGCAAATATGGTAATGAAAGTAAAAGAACCAGTTGCTGCCGAATACGGTTATTTCAGTGAAGGGCTTATCTTGTTCACTTACTTGCACTTGGCACCTGAAGTGGAATTAACAAAAGCACTTCTTGACAATAAAGTTGTAGGGATTGCTTACGAAACAGTACAGCTTCCAAACAACTCGTTGCCTCTTCTTGCTCCTATGAGTGAAGTTGCAGGTCGTATGGCTACACAAATTGGTGCACAATATTTACAACAAACAAATGGTGGTAAAGGTATTCTGTTGAGTGGTGTACCGGGCGTTTCACGCGGTCACGTAACCGTTATCGGTGGTGGGCAAGCTGGAACAAATGCTGCTCGTATTGCAGTTGGAATGGGTGCAAAAGTAACTGTTCTTGACTTGTCAGTCGATCGTCTGCGTCAATTGGACGAAATCTTCGGCAATGATATCCAGACACTCGTTTCAAATCCATTCAATATTGCTGAGTCTGTCAAAGATGCGGATCTTGTTGTCGGGGCTGTTTTGATACCGGGAGCGAGAGCACCGAAACTTGTTTCAGAAGAGATGGTTAAATCTATGAAGCCTGGATCTGTTCTTGTAGACATAGCAATCGATCAAGGCGGTATCTTTGCGACATCCGATCGTGTAACTACTCATGATGAGCCAACTTATGTGAAACATGGCGTTGTTCACTACGCAGTAGCGAATATGCCAGGTGCAGTTCCACAAACTTCAACGACAGCATTAACGAACGTTACAGTTCCTTATGCACTTCAAATAGCGAACAAAGGCTACAAACAAGCTTGCCTGGATAATGTTTCTCTTCAAAATGGCATTAACACATTGGATGGGCATGTTACTTATAAAGCTGTAGCAGATGCTCAAGGTGTTGAATATGTATCCGCTGAAATGCTATTAAATCAATAATTAATAAAGAAAAGGCTGTCCACACATGTTATGGTGTGGGCAGCCTTTTTATGCTTAAAGAGGATCGATTACACTTTTTGACTTTTTTCGGAGATTTGGAAATCTAGCATTATGGATAAGTTGTAACATAGAAATTACAAATCTAGATTCTGGTCTCTTTGAGCTTTTGTTATTAGGGCTGAATAATCTGCAATTCTTTAGGGAACTTCGTTAATACTTCGACGCCATCAGCTGTTACGACAACATCATCTTCAATTCGTACGCCCGTGATTGCAGAATTATAAATACCTGGCTCGATTGTGAAGACCATACCTTCTTTGAGAGCAAATTCGTTTGTACCCGTCATAGATGGGAATTCATGAACCGAAATCCCGAGTCCGTGACCAACACGGTGTGTGAAATACTCGCCGTATCCTGCTTCGGAAATCACATCACGAGCAGCTTTATCAATGTCCATAGCCTTAACGCCGGGACGCACCAAATCGACAGCAGCCTGCTCTGCTTTTCTGACCGTTTCATAAACTTCGCGCATTGCTTCCGTAGGTTCACCGAACGCAACTGTCCGTGTAATATCGGAACAGTAGCCGTTATAGACGACGCCTAGATCAAATAGGATGAAATCGCCTTTTTGGATTTTGCGGTCTCCAGGTGTACCGTGTGGAGATGCAGTTTTTGGGCCAGATAGAACCATCGTATCGAACGACATTTTCTGAACACCTTTTTTCTTCATTTCAAACTCAATTGCCATAAGAATCTCAAGCTCAGTTTTTCCTTCAGCGATTTCTTTGCAACCAACTTCAATTGCATAATCAGCTAGTTCGGCAGCGATACGTAAGTTTTTAAGTTCATCTTCGCTTTTAATATTCCGCATGCCATTTAATTGTTCATCAAGACGGACGAATTTAGCATCTGCAAACAATTCATCCATCCGCTCTAAACGTTCAACTGTTAAATGAGACTTCTCAATTGCGATTGTGGCAGGGAGATCTCCTCGCTTACGGACCGTTTCCATGACAATATCCCAAGCATCGTCTGTATCTTCGTGTCCAACCGCTTCAAAAGTCCAGCCAGCTGCTTTTACATCGGGAACTTCCATCAAAGGACAAATAACAAATGGTTCTGCATCTTTAAATACCATAACGCCTAGAAGACGTTCATGCGGGTCGCTGTGGAATCCCGATACGTAAAATACGTTATCTGGTGTAGTTATAAATGCTGCGTCAAAGTTTTCTTTCTGTAAAAACTGTTGTATTTCTTTAACTTTACTCATATTAACGCCTCCTATTGTAACTGCAACTATTATAACAAAAAAGAGGGTTTTTGGGTTGTATATCGAAATTTGTCTTATGAAGATAAAAAATGGAGGAGATATTTCAATGCAAATTTCATACCATGGACATTCGATTGTAAAAATGAAAACAGGTAACTACACAATTCTCATCGACCCGTTCATTACGGGAAATAAGCTTACTGATCTTGAGGTGGAAAATGAAAAACCAGATGTTATTTTATTAACACATGGACATAATGATCACGTCGGCGATACGGTCGCAATTGCGAAAGCATGTGACGCACTTGTCATAGCACCAGTTGAACTTGCTGATTATCTGGGGTGGCAAGGAGTACGAACGCACGGTATGAATATTGGAGGAGCTTGCAAGTTTGAATTCGGAACAGTGAAATATACGCAAGCGTTTCACAGCTCGTCGTACACGACTGAGGATAACGAAATCATCTATACAGGTATGCCAGCGGGTATTTTATTTATGGCGGAAGGTAAGACCATTTATCACGCGGGGGATACGTCGCTTTTCGGTGATATGGAGTTGATTGGAAAGCGCCACCAAATCGAAGTCGCCTTCGTCCCAATTGGTGATAATTTTACGATGGGGCCACAAGACGCGGCGTATGCGGTTGAATTGCTCAATCCAAAACTTGCTGTGCCCATCCATTTCAATACATTCCCGCCGATTGAGCAGGATCCGGAAACGTTCAAATCGCTTGTGGAAGGACATGATGTGAAAATAATGAAAGTCGGGGAAGTATTGGAACTATAAAAGTCCTATGATAATTTTTTTTGAAATATCTTATCTGCTGCGTTTAGGCGCTCGGCTTGCGCTTTTGTTTAACCTTATGTGGTAGAATGGGCTTAAGGTCATGATAGAGAAAAGGTGAAGACATGGCGACAAAACATGAATTGATACTCAGTTATATCGAGGGGTTAGCTGTTGGCGAGAAAATTTCGGTCCGCCAAGTAGCGAAGGTGCTATCTGTCAGCGAAGGGACAGCTTACCGGGCTATTAAAGAAGCGGAAAATCAGAAACTCGTCAATACGATTGAACGTGTAGGGACAATCCGAATTGAGAAGAAAAAGAAAGAAAATATTGAACGGCTCACGTTTGCAGAAGTGCTTAACATTGTCGACGGACTGGTGATTGGCGGCCGTGGGGGATTACATAAGACGTTGACAAAATTTGTTATAGGTGCAATGCAATTGGATGACATGATGCGTTACATTGACGCGGGGAGTCTTTTGATTGTTGGAAACAGATTGAAAGCGCATGAAACAGCACTTCTTGCAGGTGCTGCGGTGTTGGTCACAGGAGGATTTGACACGTCTGATGAAGTGAAAAAGTTAGCTGATGAATTGGAATTACCAGTTATTTCGACGAGTTATGACACATTTACTGTTGCAACGATGTTGAATAGGGCAATCTATGATCAGCTGATTGAAAAAGAAATTTTGTTGGTGGAAGATATTTTGACGCCACTAACAGAAACAATTACACTTTCAGCAAAGGATCAGGTCACTCATTTTCATGAGGTGAATAATAAGACGTCCCATACTGGTTATCCAGTTATCGAGAAAAAGGGGAAACTTGTCGGCGTTATTACTTCACGTGATGCAATTGGCAAAATGGATGATGAATTGATTGAAAAAGTAATGACACGTCACCCGATAACCGTCACGGGAAAAACATCTGTTGCCTCAGCTGGTCATAGTATGATCTGGGAAGGTATTGATTTGTTGCCAGTCGTTTCAGATGCAGGGCTACTTGCTGGGATTATTAGTCGCCAAGATGTTCTAAAGGCGCTTCAAATGACTCAGCGTCAACCTCAGCAGGGTGAAACAATTGATGATATTATTAAAAATCAAATGAAAACCATACTCGAACAACCGGATACAGTTGAATTTACAGTTATCCCCCAGATGACGAACCAGTTAGGTTCTTTATCTTATGGAGCATTGACAACGCTTCTAACTGAAGCGGGAAACAGAGCCATCAAAATGCGGAAACGCGGGGAAAGTGTCCCGGAAAATATGTCGTTGTATTTTATTAAGCATGTCCAACTTGGCAGTGTAGTGGTCGTTGTTCCGAAGATCTTACATATGAGCAGAAGGTTCGTGAAAGTAGATTTCGATATACTAAGCGAATCTGACCTAGTTGCAAAGGCCATGATTATGTATCAACTGTTTGAACGGTAATTTTAATTATGTAGATTAAATTAATTCATTCGAATAACGCTTCGGCGCTTAAGGGATGTTTCTAGCCCTGTAAGGCGCCAAATTAGGCTATATATCGAATTCGATACTTCAACATATATGGACAAAAAAACTGATGCACATTTGCGCATCAGTTGTCGTTCAGTTTTGTTTCTTCATCTACGAAGCTTCTGTAATGTTTATAGGCCTTGAAATTGAAAATGCCTACATAAGCTCCGAATAGGATAAATAAGGCAGCAATAATATATGTTGTGATACCGTCAAAAAGCATCAGCTGATTGAGTCCGAAAAACAACAACAAGCCTCCAAGAGAGGCGCCAGACATACTAGCATACATTTTTTTGCGTATTGGAAATAGTGACCTTGTGCGGAACTGCCGAGTCTTAAAGTAAAAATAGAAGACCGCAGAAGCAATGATGAAAAATACGAAAATGAAATTTATCGTTAACATGAAAGCCCTCCATTACATACAAACTTCTTACATTGTAGCGGCTTTTGGAGCAGAATGCGAACTGAATTTATCGAAGCTTGGGGGAATCGGATATGAAAAGACAAATCATCGACACAATTGAAAAGTACGATAAAATCATTATTCATCGTCATGTGAGACCTGATCCTGATGCATACGGATCACAATCAGGACTGAAGGAATTGATAAAAGCAAACTATCCTAGTAAGCAAGTGTTCGCAGTTGGCCAACACGAAGAATCACTTAGCTATCTAGCGCAACAAGATCACGTAGAACGCTCGTTTTATGAAGGAGCTCTAGTGATTGTTACTGATACAGGAAACACGGGGCGAATTGACAGTGAGTTTTATACAGAAGGTGCTGTACTTATGAAAATTGATCATCACCCCGATGCAGATCCTTACGGTGATATCAAATGGGTTAACACCTCAGCAAGCTCGACATCTGAAATGATCTACTCTTTGTACGAAGAAGGTAAACAGTCTTATGGCTGGAAAATGACCACTGATGCGGCTAGGCTACTATTTGCGGGAATTGTCGGAGATACGGGACGTTTTCTGTTCCCGAGTACAACTACCAACACTTTTGAAGCCGTAAGTGAACTAATCAAATTTGATTTTAATCGTCCTGAATTATTTGCGGGGATGTACGAGGTTAAGAGAGAATTACTACATCTAAAAGGATATATGTACCAAAACTTTACAATGGACGAAAATGGAGCAGCATTCGTCAAAATAGATAAAATGACACTTAAAAAATTTGGGGTAACTGCATCTGATACATCGCAGCTCGTTGGGGCGCTAGGTGACGTGCAAGGGATTTGTGCATGGATAATATTCATAGAGGAAGAGGATCAAATTCGTGTCCGACTTCGTTCTAAGGGGCCTGTTATCAATGACTTGGCTGCTCAATATGGGGGCGGTGGACATCCTCTTGCCTCGGGAGCTTCTGTCCATTCATGGGAAGAAGTTGATGAAGTCATCACGAAGTTAAAGCAATTGTGTATATAAAAAAACAGGCGGAGGGATTGCATTGACACTTGTCTATCCGCAAGTAGTAACTGGCGCAGATCTTCTGCGTGGCATCAATAAACTTGATTATCTAGCCCCGCTTCTGAAAAGGAGAGGGGCTAAAGCCGTCGCGATTGTTAACTCGAAATTGTACGGCGTTCAGTCATTTTATAAAGTGATGAAAAAACATGAAATCCGCCCGGTTATCGGGCTATCTATCTTTTTGGAAATTGGAGAAGGGGTAGCTGTCCTACTTTATGTCTATGCAAAAGATGATGAAGGCTATCGAAATCTACTGAAAATGAGCAGTGCCGTATCTGTAAGAGATTCTGAAACGCTGCCGCTGCAATGGTTGAAAGCATATAGTAAAGGCTGTATTATCGTTTATCCGTTGACGGATGTATCTTGGGGACCCTCCTTATCAGACATTGAGGAAGTTTTCCAGCGAGTCATAAAGGACTGCGACAAGTCATCGATTATCATTGGTGTTGCCAGGGCAGGAGGTGTCAGACATCCTGATGAAGAATTAATTGAAAAAATTGCAGATATAACTAATACGCCTATAGCTGCGGTCTATGAAAGCAGGTACTCCGACAAGGAAGATGCATTCGCTTATGAAGTTGCAGAAGCGATTCGCACAGGATTCAAGCTAAATGACCCGGCTAGGCCTGAAAACAGGCAAAAGGCTGCATATATTCCTGAGGAAATTGAACTTACAGAATGGTTCTCTGACAGACCTGAATGGCTCACGAACACGTCGGACATCCTCTTATCATGCGATGCGGCATTGCCCCCAAGTCAATCGCTTATGCCTGTATTTCCGGTTTCGGTAGGAGAAACAGCGACAAGATTACTGGAGCAAAATAGCATGAAGGGTTTAAAAAAACGACTAGGCAAAGTGGATGAGGCATATGAAGAACGTCTCCTTTATGAGATTAGTGTAATTAGTGAGATGGGCTTTGCTGATTACTTCCTGATTGTCGAAGATTTTATGCGTTACGCCAAAGAAAATGCTATCTTGACGGGGCCAGGGCGGGGGTCTTCTGCCGGATCTCTCGTTGCTTATGCGCTTGGCATCACAGATGTAGATCCGATTAAATATGGGCTTATTTTTGAACGATTTCTCAATCCCGGCCGGGTAACAATGCCGGATATTGATATCGACTTTGCGGATAATCGACGTGCAGAAGTAATTGACTATGTCGCACAGAAATACGGCAAGACAAATGTCGCACAAATCATTACGTTTGGTACGCTTTCCGCCAGGTCAGTCGCCCGAAATGTGGCACGTGTATTTGACTTTTCAAATGAAGAAATGGCCTACTTATCCAAGGAAATTCCAAATAGACATAGAATTACGCTTGAAGCGGCAGTTGCAGAATCGAGGGCGTTGCAAGATTGGATCGCAATTGATCCGCTGCGAAGTGACTGGCTTAAAGCAGCAATGAGCCTTGAAGGGTTGCCCCGTAATGCATCGACGCATGCTGCGGGTGTCATTTTATCGCCAGTTCCACTTGTTGAAGTGGTACCACTTCAAAGTGGGGCGGATGGAATTTACCTTACCCAGTGGCCAATGGGAGAAGTTGAGGAACAAGGTTTATTGAAAATGGATTTCCTTGGTCTGCGTAACTTAACTTTACTAGACCGTATCAGGTCGATGATTGCCTATGATAAAGGAATTCGTTTGGATTTTGAAAATATTCCTTTAAACGATGAAAAGACATTCGAACTCTTTAGAGCCGGAGATATGATGGGCATTTTTCAATTTGAATCAGATGGAATGAGAGATGCGCTTCGCTTGATACGGCCAACTAAATTCGAAGATATTTTTGCGATTAACGCACTTTACCGACCGGGCCCGATGGACAATATACCACTTTATAGCAGACGTAAAAATGAAAATGAAAAAATAACGTATATTCATCCGCTACTTGAATCAGTTTTGAAAGAAACATATGGCGTTATCGTTTATCAAGAACAAATTATGGAAATTGCGGTTCGCGTGGCAGGATTCACGATGGGTGAAGCGGATCTGCTAAGGCGTGCCGTCAGTAAAAAGAATCGAGTGAATCTAGAAAAAGAACGAATTCGTTTTACACAAAAAGCCATCGAAAATGATTTTCCTGAAAATGCAGCTGTTGCAATTTATGATCTAATTGTAAAGTTTGCGGATTACGGATTTCCGAAAAGTCATGCTGTTGCATACTCACTCATTTCATACCAGCTTGCTTATTTGAAAGCGAATGAACCCGCATATTTTTACGCTGCACTCCTTTCATCAATGACTGGAAATAATGACAAAGCAATGGAGTTGATGCGCGAATCTGAGGTAGTAGGTGTTAAAATTCTTCCGCCGTCTATTAAGCGCAGTAAATATACGTATACAGTTGAGAAAGGGGCCATTCGGATTGGTCTTGGAGCTATTAAAGGTGTGACGCCTACATTTTACGATGCTTTAAAGCGTGCAAGGAAGTCTGGTGGGAATTGGAAAACATTATTTGATATGGCAGCATCAGTTGGTGGTGATGTGTTCACTGAGAAGGCGATTGGACCGCTTGTAAAAGCAGGGGCACTCGATGAGTTCGGAGAATCACGGGCTATTTTACTCGCCTCGATTGACGCGGCGATATCTCATGCGTTGTTCATCCGCCCTGATGATGGCGATGATTTATTGAGTGAAGTACTTCGTTCGGTAGCAAGCCCAAAATATTCTCCAGGGGGTACGATGCCGCGCATGACGTTGCTCGAATTTGAAAGAGAAGTGCTTGGTTTCTATCTTTCAGAACACCCTGCAGCAGAAGCGAAAAAGGCAGCGGGCGGTGGATTTCATACGATTTCTTCGATTGACACAATTCCGGACCGCGCGTATGTGAAAATGGTAGGTCTAGTTATCGAGATTAAACGAATAAGAACGAAAAAAGGCGAATCAATGGCATTTGTTACGATTCAAGATGAGACGGGACAAATTTCTTGTACTTTATTTCCAAAACAATATACGATTTCAGAAAGTCAGCTTACTGAAATGACGATAATCCATGTCGAAGGAACTGTTGAACGTCGTAGAGGGAAGCCACAAATACTTGTTCAACAAACGAAAAATAGTTAAGAGGCATGCGGAAACAACAGGCATGCCTCTTTAAAATTTCATATGTATGTGTTGTGTTATGCGATTTGAATCAATTTCCAACTTTCACTTTACGTTCAGCATCGTTTTCTGTATGCTAAAGACAGGAGTGGTCAGACCACTTTTCATCATTTATATTTCCAAAGGGGTCCACGCATGCAAAATCCAAAACCATCGTCGAAAATGTTTCTAGATATTGTCGGTAAACTTAAATCGATAATTAACGAAGAAGGCATTGAAACCGGTGGAAAGCTGCCTTCCGAACGTGAACTGGCAGAGCGTCTACAGGCAGGAAGATCCACGGTTCGTGAAGCGTTACGAAGTTTGGAACTGCTCGGGATTATCGAAACTCGGCGTGGTGAAGGGACTTTCCTTGTCGATTTCAGGAAGCATCAACTTGTTGAAGTTCTTGCAGCTTTCATCTTGCAACAGCCAGATTCTGTTAGTGATGTTCAGGAAACACGTAGAATTCACGAAACGGCGGCAATCCTTGCTATATGTAAGGACAGAGCATTACGAGCATTACCAGTATGGGAGAGCTTGCTAAAAAAAATCGATCAGGATGGGGAAATTTTACGAGAGGACCTTGTCCGTGAGATGATTGTTGCGTCAGGAAATCGATTGTCTCTTAAAATTTGGTTTATATTAAAACAATATAGTAAAGTTCCATTCAGTGAAATGACAAAAGTTGATGAAAATGATAGTGTGAAAATGTTGCTACAAAACTTGTGCGATGGCAACGTGATTGCCACATTGGAAGCTTATTCTGAATGGATTGAATTAGTTGAAAGTGAAAGAGGGGACAATGATAAATGATTCGCGATATATTTATGAAAAACAGGAAAAAGCATATGACGACGATTCCTTCCGTTGACGCTAAAAATGATGTCCCGGAAGGAATCATGACAAAATGTCCAGAATGTAAAAACATTATTTTAACAAAGGATTTAATCAAACTAATGAAAGTTTGCCCCAAATGTGATCATCATTTGAAGATGACAGCAGCTGAACGTGTGGCCTGCTTGTTTGATGAAGAGACATTCGAATCGATTGATGATCATCTGAAAACGGAAAACCCTCTTAATTTCCCTGCTTACACTGAAAAAATTGAGTCAGATTCGAGAAGAACTGGTTTGAATGAGGCAGTTCTTACTGGAACGGGTAAAATCGATGGATTGGAAATTGCTGTAGCCATTATGGATGCACATTTCCGTATGGGATCGATGGGGTCGGTTGTTGGTGAAAAGATTACTCGCGCAATTGAAAAAGCGACCGATCTTGGTATTCCAATGATTATTTTTTCAGCGAGTGGTGGTGCACGTATGCAAGAAGGCGTATTATCGCTCATGCAGATGGCAAAATCAAGTGTCGCGCTTAATCGTCATTCCAAAAAAGGACTGCTTTATATATCCGTTATGACGTATCCAACGACAGGCGGTGTAACGGCAAGTTTTGCATCAGTCGGCGATATTAATATCGCAGAACCTAAAGCACTTATCGGATTTGCAGGTAGACGCGTAATCGAGCAAACTGTTAGAGAAAAATTACCGGATGATTTCCAAACTGCGGAATTCTTGCTGGATCACGGCCAATTGGACGCAGTCGTTCACCGTGCGGACATGAAAGAAACCTTATCTAAGATCGTTCGACTTCACGTGAAGGGGGCTAACTGACATGAGTAAGACGTTGAAATTCGAAGAGCCGATTGTTAAGCTACGCGAGAAAATCGTGGATCTTGAAGAGTTCACGGCAAACAACTCAGTTGACCTTTCAGGTGAAATCGAAACGTTAAAAGTACGTTTGAAGAACTTGGAAGAAGAGATTTACGAGAACATGGAACCGTGGGACCGTGTTCAAGTTGCGAGGCACCCGGAACGCCCGACTACACTTGATTATATCGAAATACTATTTGAAGATTTCATGCAATTGCACGGGGATCGTGCTTATGGCGATGATGCTGCAATCATTGGAGGTATCGCTTCATTTGAAAAAACTCCGGTAACAATCATAGGTCATCAACGAGGTAGAGATACGAAAGAGAATGTGAAACGAAACTTTGGTATGCCTCATCCAGAAGGTTATCGGAAAGCTTTGCGACTTATGAAACAAGCGGAAAAATTTGATCGTCCAATCATATGTTTCATCGATACGAAAGGGGCTTATCCGGGTAAAGCTGCTGAAGAGCGCGGTCAAGCTGAAGCGATTGCCCGAAACCTAGTTGAAATGGCGGGACTTACAGTACCGGTCCTTTCAATTGTTATTGGTGAGGGAGGAAGCGGAGGGGCGTTAGGGCTTGGCGTTTCTAACCATATTCTCATGCTTGAGAATTCTTGGTATTCAGTTATTTCTCCTGAAGGGGCAGCAACAATACTTTGGAAAGATGCATCACTTGCAAAACAGATGGCGGAAGCTATGAAAATTACAGCTCCACACTTGAAAGAAATGGGAATTATCGATGATATTATTCCTGAAGTACGGGGTGGTGCGCATCGTGATTCGAAAGCGCAAGCTATTAGTATCGGAAATGCAATTCGAACTTCCTTGGATGAATTAGGAACACTGGATGGCAAAGGTCTTGTTGACCATCGTTATGATAAATTCCGCCGTATTGGCGTTTTTTCTGAATAAAAGATAGAAATGGCTGACCGCATTTATTAGTGTTTATAATAAACTAAACTAAATCTACATAGGGGAGATTCCAATGAAGAAAATTGCTGTGTTGACAAGTGGGGGAGACGCACCGGGTATGAATGCTGCAGTTCGTGCAGTTGTTCGAAAAGCAATTTATGAAGGCCTCGAAGTTGCAGGCGTTTTCAATGGTTTTCAGGGATTAATCGAAGGGAAAATTGAACCTCTGCAATTGGGTTCAGTGGGAGATATCATTCAAAGAGGTGGAACGATATTGCGGTCAGCCCGAAGTGAGGAGTTCCGGACGCTGGAGGGGCGTGAAAAAGCCATGAAACAATTGAAGTTGAACGAAATCGATGCTTTAGTTGTCATTGGCGGTGATGGTTCATTCAGAGGTGCACTTGAATTAACATCTCTTGGTCTGCCATGTGTCGGAGTTCCCGCAACCATTGATAATGACATCAATGGTACTGAGCTTACAATTGGTTTTGATACAGCATTGAATACGGTCATTGATTCCATCGATAAGATTCGCGATACTGCTACATCTCATGAACGTACATTCATTGTTGAGGTTATGGGGCGTGATGCAGGTGACCTTGCCTTATGGGCGGGACTTGCTGGCGGTGCTGAAACGATTCTCGTTCCTGAAGAAAAATATGAATTGCCCAATATTATCGAACGGCTGAAAAGAGGTACGGGAAGAGGCAAGAAACATAGTATCATCATCGTGGCTGAAGGAGTTATGTCGGCTGCGGAGCTTGCTGAAATATTGATGCGTGAAGCAAATATTGAAACACGCATATCCGTGCTTGGTCATATCCAACGGGGGGGCTCACCTTCTGCGCGTGATCGTGTCATTGCAAGTCAGTACGGAGCAAAAGCTGTAGAAGTATTGCTAGAAGGTCGTGGTGGCATTGCAATTGGCATGCGAAATCATGTGGTGGTAGACTATAAACTAACGGACGTTTTCGAACAATCGGATGGTTTGGATATAGAGATGTACAAGTTGTCCAAGGAATTGTCTATTTAACTGGGTGTTTAAAAAACATAAAAGAGGCGATAGTTGATGAGAAAAACGAAAATTGTATGTACGATTGGTCCTGCAAGTGAATCACCGGAATTATTGGAACAACTTATTGACGCAGGTATGAATGTAGCGAGGCTCAATTTTTCCCATGGTAATCATGAGGAACATAAAGCTCGCATGGATACCATAAAAAAGGTTGCTCGTGAAAAAGGTAAAGTTGTTGGAATTCTGCTTGATACGAAAGGTCCTGAAATTCGGACACACTCCATGGAAAACGGTAAGTTGGAACTTGTAGCAGGACAAAATATTGATATTTCCATGACGCAAGTTGTAGGAAATAATGATGTGTTTTCAGTCAGTTACGGTAAACTGATCGAAGATGTAAGCAAGGGTTCTGTCATACTCTTAGACGATGGCCTAATCCAATTAGAAGTCACAGGTAAAGATGAAGAACGTGGGTTAATCCATACACTGATCATTAATTCGGGTTCGTTAAGCAATAATAAAGGTGTTAACGTACCGGGTGTTTCTGTACAACTTCCTGGAATGACTGAAAAAGATGCTGCTGATATCCTGTTTGGTATTAAGGAAGGTGTCGATTTCATAGCGGCCTCATTCGTAAGACGGGCATCTGATGTTATGGAAATACGTGCTCTTCTAGAGAAGAACAACGGCGGTAATATACAAATTATTCCCAAAATAGAAAATCAAGAAGGCGTCGATAACATCGATGAAATCCTGAATGTTTCAGATGGTCTTATGGTTGCGCGTGGAGATCTAGGTGTAGAGATTCCACCAGAAGAAGTACCGTTGGTTCAGAAAAATTTGATAGAAAAATGTAACCAGGCGGGTAAACCAGTGATCACAGCAACACAAATGCTCGACTCAATGCAGCGTAACCCGCGTCCTACACGTGCGGAAGCGAGCGATGTAGCGAATGCGATTTTTGACGGTACTGATGCAATTATGCTGTCAGGAGAGACCGCAGCGGGAATTTATCCGATCGAATCAGTCGAGACGATGGATAGAATTGCGCGTACTACGGAAGCGGCAATCGATTATCGTTCCGTCGTTTCAACACGTCGACGTGAAAAACACGGCAATATGACCGAAGCGATTGGACAAGCTGCTGCATACACGGCTATCAACTTGAAAGTGAAGGCTGTCCTTGCTCCAACAGAAAGTGGTCATACTGCTAAAATGATTGCTAAATACCGTCCGGGTTGTCCAGTCATTGCGGTAACTTCATCCGAAGCCTGTTCTAGAAAACTATCACTCGTCTGGGGTGTCTATCCGATTGTTGGTAAAAAAGTTTCTTCGATTGATGAAATCTTACAAGAGTCTGTCGAAGAGAGTGTCAAACATCAGTATGTCGGACATGGTGACGTTGTTATCATTACGGCTGGTGTTCCAGTTGGTGAGGCGGGAACGACAAACTTGATGAAAATTCATGTCATTGGGGATTTGCTTGCACGTGGACAAGGGATTGGCAAAAATGTAGCTTATGGTCGAACTGTTGTGGCTAAAAATGCAGCTGAAGCATTGGCATATGATACAGAAGGAGCGATTCTTATAACAAACGCATCTGATCGTGATATGATGCCTGCCATCGAGAAATGTGCAGGGCTGATTACGGAAGAAGGCGGATTGACAAGTCATGGCGCTATTGTTGGACTAAGTCTTGGAATTCCAGTAATTGTCGGTGTTGAAGATGCTACCGAGCTTATTCAACATGGCAAGGAAATTACGATGGATGCTGAATCTGGCGTTATTTACAACGGGCACGCTAGCGTTTTATAAATAAGATAAGGCTGCTTCCGATATGCTCGGTAAGCAGCTTTTTTTAGGAGATGAATTTTAACTTGAAATGGATTGTACTCACATTTATTGCTGTTCCAACGGCTGAACTTGCTTTACTAATTTATTCAGGGAAGACGCTTGGGCTTGTGCCAACAATAGCTATTATCCTTATTACAGGACTAGGAGGGGCATACCTCGCTAAGCGTCAAGGGATGAAAGCTTGGACTGATTTAAAAACGCGTATGACAGTTATGGAGACTCCTGGAGATGCACTTATTGATAGTCTTTGTATCCTGTTTGGTGGAATTCTGTTAATTATGCCCGGTTTCATCACCGACCTTGTCGGCTTTTTATTACTATTCAAAGGACCAAGAAATAGTATCAGGCCATTCATTCAAAATTGGATCTATAAAAAAATGAAAAATGGACAAATTGTCATCCGATAAACAAAGGGTGTTGTCTTACTTTCAATGCAGCAAAAAGTAAGAATGGCGTTAGCAAAATACCGGGTAAACCGAACAGATAGAAAGAAGAAATTGTTATAAAAAAAGCATGAATTGGCTTCAATTGGAAGGTGGATGCCCACATATATGATTCGGCCATTTGTCTTGATATCATGGTGAATATATATAGTAAAATGAGTGCAATTCCTATATATAAATTGTTTGTGTATAGGAAGAAAGCAGCCATGGGCAGTAGGAACAGGCCGATACCGAGGAATGGTAGGCTATCTGCCAGAGAGATAAGAAAAGCATTTCCAATTGGTGACTCGAACTGAAGAAAGATGAACCCCATTGTAATAATTAGGAATGTAAGGGAAAATAAGCGAGCCTCTACTGAAATGAAAGTTCCGATAAGTTGACCAGATTTTGTGAACATCCTTTTCGCAGGTTGGCGTATGGTGATTGGGAAGTAGACTAGAAACCAGTATCGGTTTTTTCCGGATTCGCGTAAGGCGAAAAAGTAAGCAACGAGGAAAATGAATAAACTGAATAGCTGTTGAAATATGGTACTAATCATCGATAAGGTGTATTCTAAAAGAGCATGGCCATATTCGACAACCTTATCCTCGAGAAAAGTGAACAATTTGCTTGCAATGTCCGTATTTTGAGTAATCGGTGCTATATGGCGTTCGACGGCTGGAACGGTGTCAATAAGACCGTGAATTGCGATAAAAGTGAACGCACTCATCAAAAAGAGCATAAGTGCAATAACGAATAATGTTGCTATTGTAAGCGGAAGCTTGGTCACTGAGCGGACGGACGATAGGATAGGTGCAGTAAAGTAAGCGATAATGACAGCGATTGCCGCTGGGGGAACAGCAAACAGGATAATACCTGTCAAAACAGCAGGCAACCATTTGATAAAAACCGATTGAAAAGCCTGTTGTCTGTTACTATTTTTCGGCATTTTCTGACTCCCTTTTCCTAAAACTAAAAACAAAAACAAGCGTATCCATTCACAAAGATGACAAAATTGATTATAATGGTCGTTGTAAGCGTTTTAGATAGCTATTTATTATCAGCAGACTAGCTGTTCCTCTGCCTTTTTTTGTGGACTGAACAGCTGTACTGAAAAAGGGAGCGATTTATATGACATCAACCAAAGGGTTGGAGGGAGTCGTAGCGACACAGTCAGCAATCAGTTCTATTATTGATGACACACTTACATATGTCGGCTATGATATTGATAATCTTGCAGATAACGCCAGCTTTGAAGAAGTTATTTATCTTCTTTGGCACCAGCGTCTGCCAAAAGAGGACGAACTTGCAGAACTGAAAAAACAGCTTGCAGATAACATGTCAGTTCCTCAAGAAGTACTTAATCATTTCAAAACGTATCCGATTGGGGAAGTACACCCAATGGCGGCATTGCGTACTGCAGTATCACTACTTGCACTATACGATGAAAAAGCAGAAGATATGTCTGATGAAGCAAATTATGAAAAAGCAATTAAGCTTCAAGCGAAAATTGCTACACTAGTTACTTCATTCTCACGTATCCGTAAAGGCCTTGAGCCTGTTGCTCCAAAAGTCGAATATGGCTACGCAGAAAACTTCCTATATATGCTTTCAGGTAAACAACCTGAAGCAATTGCAATTGAAGCATTCGACAAAGCCCTTGTCCTTCACGCAGACCATGAGCTCAATGCATCTACATTCACAGCACGCGTTTGTGTTGCGACGCTTTCTGATATGTACTCAGGTGTTACAGCAGCGATGGGTGCACTTAAAGGGCCACTTCACGGTGGGGCAAACGAACAAGTAATGAAAATGCTGATGGAAATCGGTTCAGAAGATAAAGTAGAATCATATATCCGTGCGAAATTGGATAACAAAGAAAAAATCATGGGCTTCGGCCACCGTGTCTATCGTAAAGGTGACCCGCGTGCAAAACATCTTCGTGAAATGTCTAAGCGTTTAACAGAACTTCGCGGTGAAGAGAAATGGTACAATATGTCCAATAAAATCGAAGAAATTGTTACTGGTGAAAAGAATTTGCCACCAAACGTCGATTTCTATTCGGCTTCTGTCTATCATTCACTTGACATTGATCATGATTTATTTACACCAATTTTCGCAGTATCTCGTATTTCGGGATGGATTGCACATATTCGTGAGCAGTATGCAAACAATAGGTTGATCCGCCCTCGTGCAGATTATACTGGTCCGGGCATGCAGAAATACGTTCCGATTAAAGAACGATAAGTACTTTAAATCTTTGGGCAGCATAGATATAAGTCGACACTCTAATTTTGAATTTGGGAGGAAATTATATATGACTAACGGTGGAAAAATTACAGTAACTAATGGTGTTTTAAATGTTCCTGATCACGCAACAATTCCTTTTATTATCGGTGACGGTACTGGCCCAGATATTTGGCATTCAGCATCACGCGTAATGGAAGCAGCTGTTGATAAAGCTTATGATGGCAAGAAAAAACTCGTTTGGAAAGAAGTTCTTGCGGGAGAAAAAGCATTCAACGAAACGGGCGAATGGCTTCCACAAGAAACACTTGACATAATCGATGAGTACTTGATTGCTATTAAAGGACCACTTACTACACCAATCGGCGGCGGTTTCCGGTCATTGAACGTTGCACTTCGCCAAGAATTGGATCTTTACACTTGTCTACGTCCAGTGCGTTACTTTGAAGGTGTTCCTTCACCTGTTAAACGCCCTGAAGATTGCGATATGGTTATTTTCCGCGAAAATACGGAAGATATCTATGCAGGTATTGAATACAAAGAAGGTACACCTGAAGCGAAAAAAATGATTGATTTCCTACAAAATGAAATGGGTGTTAAAAATATCCGCTTCCCAGAAACATCTGGAATTGGTATCAAACCTATTTCTGAAGAAGGTACAAAACGTTTAGTGCGTGCTGCTCTTACTTATATTATTAAAGAAGGCCGCAAGTCATTGACGCTTGTTCATAAAGGGAACATTATGAAGTTTACAGAAGGCGCATTTAAAAACTGGGGCTATGAAGTTGCTGAACAAGAATTCGGCGATAAAGTCTTCACATGGAACCAGTACGATAAAATCAAAGATGCTGATGGAACTGATGCAGCTAACAAAGCGCAAGCTGAAGCTGAAGCAGCTGGCAAAATCATCGTTAAAGATGCGATTGCTGACATCTTCTTGCAACAAATTTTGACACGTCCAAAAGAGTTCGATGTTGTTGCAACAATGAACTTGAACGGCGATTATATTTCTGATGCTCTTGCTGCACAAGTTGGCGGAATTGGTATCGCTCCTGGAGCAAACATCAACTATATTACAGGACATGCAATCTTTGAAGCAACTCACGGTACTGCACCGAAATATGCAGGACTTGATAAAGTTAACCCTTCTTCACTCCTACTTTCAGGCGTCTTGATGCTTGAGCACCTTGGATGGAATGAAGCGGCGGATATGATCACTGCTTCAATCGAAAAAACAATTGTATCTAAAGTTGTTACTTATGACTTTGCTCGTCTTATGGACGGTGCAACAGAAGTTAAAGCATCTGAATTCGCTAATGAATTGATAAAAAATCTCTAATTATTAATACTCCAACGGCGGAAAGCACTAGTTTTCCGCCGTTGGAGATTTTTAATAGATTCAATGGGGGATACCCCCCATACTTATGAATAAAGGGAGAGTCGACTCATGACAATGCAACGTAAAAAAGTCTCAGTTATCGGTTCTGGTTTCACAGGTGCAACTACAGCATTTCTTTTAGCTCAAAAGGAGCTTTGCGATGTAGTTATCGTCGATATTCCACAAATGGAAAATCCAACAAAAGGGAAAGCTCTTGATATGATGGAAGCTGGACCCGTTCAAGGTTTTGACGTGAGTATTATAGGAACTTCAAATTACGCCGATACAAAAGACTCTGACATTGTCATTATTACAGCTGGTATTGCTCGCAAACCAGGTATGAGCCGTGATGACCTTGTTCAGACGAACCAAAAAGTCATGAAAATCGTAACTGGTGAAATCGTAAAACATTCTCCGAATACAACAATCATCGTATTGACGAACCCTGTCGATGCAATGACTTACACAGTATACAAAGAATCAGGATTGCCGAAAGAACGCGTAATCGGACAATCTGGTGTACTTGACACTGCACGTTTTCGTACGTTTGTAGCGCAAGAATTGAACTTGTCTGTTAAAGACGTCACTGGTTTCGTACTTGGCGGTCATGGCGACGATATGGTTCCACTTGTACGCTACTCATATGCAGGCGGTATCCCACTTGAAACTTTGATCTCTGCTGAGCGTCTTGAAGAAATCGTAGATCGCACACGTAAAGGTGGAGCAGAAATCGTTAACCTTCTTGGAAATGGTTCTGCTTACTATGCACCAGCTGCATCACTTGTTGAAATGGCTGAAGCGATCCTTAAAGATCAGAAACGTGTTTTACCTTCGATTGCATACCTTGAAGGCGAGTATGGTCTTGATGGTATTTACATCGGTGTACCAACTGTGCTCGGCGCAGGCGGTATCGAAAGAATAATCGAACTTGAATTGACTGAAGACGAAAAAGCGGCATTAGCTAATTCTGCTGAATCAGTGAAAGCTGTTATGAAAGTTCTTGTCTAACTTGAAACAGCAGAAGTAGCTACTGATTAGGGGAACTCAGACTAAAATCGCCGCGTACTTCGGCTACCCCTTTCCGACTTATCGCGGGAGGTATTCACAAAGCGTCGAAGCGGTATTGGCAGAGATTCTAATTCATTCACTTGTTTCGTGATTTTTTCAGTGGATTCCCGTATTCATTTGTTCAACATATAGAGTTAATTGCGCAAGCGCCAATCAAAGTTTGGACGCAATTACACTGAGGCGTAATTGATAATCCTTTAATAAAAATCGAGTAGCGCATATGCTACTCGATTTTTTTTCAAATTATTGATAAACTTGTATTATCACATTTAAAAGGGGGGAGAAAGTTGATACTAGGGAAGAAAAGGCGTCTAGGTAGAAAGATAGAAGAAATTACTGTTGGAGAAAAATTGAAATTGACAGAGAAAATTGAAGATAAAGATCTACTACTCTATCTTGGACTAACAAATGACAGTAACCCACTCTATATCCAGCATGATTACGCTTCACAAACGGCTTATGGAATGCCCATAGTGCCAACTATTATGCTGACAGGGATTGTGACATCCGCCGTGTCTAAGTATTTACCAGGACCTGGTTCACATATTCTGAAACAACAATTGTCATTCCCGAAAGCTGTGTATCACTATACAACTATCAATTTTTTGCTCGAAATTATTCATGTTGATAAAGATAAAAATTTAATAGACATTTCAATCGAAGCACGTGACGAAAAGGAAGACATCGTCATTTCTGGAATAGTGACAGTCACTCCGCCAAAAGTGGAAGAGCGTCTTACATCACAAGCAATGGATAACTTTTGACAGGGGATTGATGCAAGTTGAGTTCAAGTATAAAGAAAATATTGATTGTCGATGACGAACAGCCGATTCGGACACTACTAGAATACAACTTGAAGCTAGCGCAATACGAAACAATCACTGCTGCTGACGGAGAAGAAGCTGTATTGAAAACAGAAATGGAAAAACCTGATTTGATATTACTTGATTTGATGCTTCCAAAAATGGATGGAATTGATGTCTGTAAAACGTTAAGACAGCGCGGACTCGACATTCCAATTATCATGCTTACGGCAAAAGGGGACGAGCTCGACAAGGTACTAGGTCTTGAGATTGGTGCGGATGATTATATGACAAAACCGTTTAGTCCGCGAGAAGTTGTTGCACGCGTTAAGGCTGTATTGAGACGGAGTGGAGAATGGACAGGCCGAATCGAAGAAACAGGAATTTTAACCACAGGATCTTTAACGGTTCACGCTGAACAATACGAAGCTTACCTTGACAAAGTAGTACTTGAATTCACCCCGAAAGAATTTGAACTGCTTGTTTATTTTATGCAGAACAAGAATCGAGTTCTATCAAGGGACCAACTTTTGAGTGCGGTCTGGAACTATGACTTTGCTGGCGATACTCGTATTGTCGATGTTCATGTCAGCCATTTACGTGAAAAGATTGAAGAGAACACGAAGAAACCTGTTTTCATCAAGACGGTAAGAGGAATTGGCTATAAATTTGAGGAACCGAAAACGTGATGAAAGATCTATATTATCGATTAACAATCGCTTGTGCAATTCTTCTTTCGGTTCTTTTAACTGGCCTCGGCATTGTCTTGGGTCAGTTTTTCCCTTTATTCGCACGGGATGTTGCACTGGATCTGCAACGGCAATACTGGGTTTATTTAATTATCACGTTGGTAATTGCATTTATACTATCTCTCTTTATAGCAATGCGGATGATGATGCAGTACGCTCGCCCGGTCGATGAAGTGACAAAAGTGGCCGTTCAAATTGCAAAAGGTGATTATTTAATAAGGACCAAGACGGATGAACCTGAATATAACAATGATCTTGCAATCTCTATTAACAAAATAGCGAGCAATCTCCAAGAAATGTCGACACTCAGGATGATGGAAAAAGAGCGATTGAAAACTCTTATCGAAAGTATGGGTAGCGGTCTGCTTATGTTCGGTCGTGAAGGATCAGTAAATCTGGTAAACGGTGTATTTGAAAAGACTTTTGGATTTTCAAAAGAGGAGCTCGTTGGCAAGACTTTCAAAACAATCGGTTTACCTATTGAAATTGAAAATTTGATTGAAGCTGTTTTCATGACAGAACAAGTGCATGAAAAGCAGGTAAGGGTTGATTCAGGAGGTCGCCTTTCCTACATGAGCGTTTATGGAGCGCCTGTCATCGGCCATCATGGTAACTGGCTCGGCATTGTTGTTGTCATGCATGATATTACGAAACTTGTCAGACTTGAAGAAGTAAGAAAAGATTTTGTTGCAAATGTATCCCACGAACTTCGTACCCCTATTACTTCAATTAAAGGATTTACTGAAACATTATTAGATGGTGCGATGAATGAGCCTATCATAATGAAAGAATTTCTTGAAATTATACAAAAAGAAAGTAACAGACTACATCTATTGATCGATGACTTGCTCGAATTATCAGCAATGGAAAGAGAAAATTTTTCACTTCAATTCGGTCATGTTGAGCTGCTAGACTTGATGAATGATGCATTAAAAATCGTTTCCGGAAATTTGGAACGAAAGAAAATGGATATCAAATTGGATATTGCTGAACAAATTAGTATCGAAGGTGATGCAAGGCGATTAATTCAAGTAATGGTGAATCTCTTATCAAATGCAATTAACTATTCTAAAGAACAGACAAAGATCACTGTTTCAGTTATAACCAAAGCCGAAAATGCAATTATCGAAGTACAAGATGAAGGAATAGGTATCGAACAAATTGAACTTGCACGGCTGTTTGAACGTTTCTATCGTGTCGATCGTGCTAGAAGCCGCGATTCAGGAGGGACTGGTCTCGGACTAGCCATTGTTAAGCACCTTGTGGAGGCACACAGCGGTACAGTCGAAGTGGAGAGTGCAATCGGCGTAGGAACGTTAATTCGCATATGTATACCTTTGCGTCAAGTTAATTGAGAATCCATGTGTAAAAAATAGCGGAAGCAGCCTAAATAACTCGTCATTTTCACTTATCCTTACCTCGTGGTAAGATGAATGAAGATGACGTTTTTTGAATAGGAGTGGAATGAACATGACGACAAAGAAAATTGTATTACTTGATGGAAATAGTCTTGCATACCGGGCATTTTTCGCATTGCCTTTATTGACAAATGATAACGGGATCCATACAAACGCGGTATATGGCTTTACAATGATGCTACAAAATATCCTAGAGGATGAAAAGCCGACGCATATTCTTGTGGCATGGGATGCTGGAAAAACGACATTTAGGCATAAAACTTACGGTGACTATAAAGGTGGACGTCAGAAAACCCCGCCGGAATTATCTGAGCAATTTCCTTATTTGCGAAAGCTTCTTGAAGCATACAATATTGAACAGTACGAACTGGACCAGTACGAAGCGGATGATATCATTGGTACGCTTAGTAAAGCAGGTGATGCAGAGGGTTCTGAAATCGTTGTTATTTCAGGAGATAAAGACTTAACGCAACTTGCTAGCAGCCATACAACGGTGTTCATCACTCGTAAAGGGATGACGGATATTGAGAAATATACGCCTGAACATGTCATGGAGAAATACGGCATTAAGCCACATCAAATCATTGATATGAAAGGGCTCATGGGCGATGCATCCGATAATATTCCGGGAGTTCCTGGTGTCGGGGAGAAAACAGCGCTTAAATTGCTAATCGAATACGGTTCGATTGAAAATGTGTACAAATCTCTAGATAAAATTACTGCTAAAAAATTGAATCAGAATTTAACGGAAAATGAAGCACAAGCCTTCATGAGCAAAGACCTTGCGACTATTGAAGTGGATGCACCAATCACGGTTTCTATAAATGATTTTGTGTATGACGGACCCGATATGGATAAAGTGTCGAATATTTACCGGGAATTGAAATTCAAGACACTTCTCGAGAAAATCACACCACAAGCAGCTGAAGAGCCGAAAGAAGCTATTGAAGTCACGATTGTTTCTGAACTCTTGGACAAGGATTTATCAAACGAAATGGCAATTCATGTTGAAATGATGGATGAAAACTATCTGACAGCAGAGATTTTGGGCATCAGTTTGGCGGATGAAAAAAATATCCTCTTTGTCCCACTTGAAGTCGCAAAAGAATCGACATCGTTTAAAAATTGGCTACAAAATACGGACAAGCTGAAATACTCGTCTGATTCGAAAGCGGCTAGTGCATCACTTGCGCGTCAAGGCTTAGACGCAGAAGGTTTCCAGTTTGACCTATTGCTTGCGACCTATATCGTAAATCCTTCGACGACCTATACCGATGTAGCTTCCATTACACGAGAGTTCGGTTACACAGAAGTCGAGCAGGATGAAGTGATTTATGGAAAAGGTGCTAAGAAAGCCATACCTACTGAAGAAATAATTGCAGACCATGCCGAGCGGAAAGCGCAGGCAATTTGGAAACTGCATGCTGAGATTGAAGAGAAATTACAAGATAATGATCAGTATGATCTGTACCATGAACTTGAGTTACCACTAGCAGCGATTCTTGCGAAAATGGAAACGACTGGTGTTAAGACGGATCGAGAGACGCTTCTGACAATTGGAACGGAACTGTCTGCTAAACTGTCCACACTTGAGAAAACTATTTATGAAATTGCAGGAGAAAAGTTCAATATTAATTCGCCTAAACAGCTTGGTGTCATCCTTTTTGAGAAAATCGGACTTACTCCGATTAAGAAAACGAAGACTGGCTATTCAACTGCAGCAGATGTGCTTGAGAAACTGGAAAGTGAACATGAAATCATCAGTCATATTTTGAATTATCGCCAACTTGGTAAATTAAACTCGACTTATATCGAAGGACTATTAAAAGAAATTCACGAGGATGGGAAGATTCATACCCGCTTCCAACAAGCGCTCACTACAACTGGAAGACTTAGTTCCATCAACCCCAATTTACAAAACATTCCTGTGCGGCTTGAAGAGGGACGGAAAATTCGTGCAGCGTTCGTGCCGTCTGAACCGGGTTGGTATTTATTTGCAGCGGACTATTCTCAAATTGAACTGCGTGTTCTCGCACATATGTCGCAAGATGAAAAGCTGATTGAAGCTTTCCGAGCAGGTGCAGATATTCACACGAAGACAGCGATGGACGTTTTCGGTGTTGATGAAAATTCAGTGACGTCAGATATGCGTCGAGCAGCAAAAGCGGTCAACTTTGGAATTGTCTATGGCATAAGTGATTACGGACTTTCACAAAACTTGGATATTACGCGGAAAGACGCAGCACAATTCATAGACACTTATCTCAGTAGTTTCCCAGGAGTCAAACAGTATATGAGCGATATTGTTGCAGAAGCGAAAAGAAAAGGCTATGTGACGACGCTTATGAACCGCAGACGATATTTGCCGGAAATCACAAGTTCGAATTTCAACTTAAGAAGTTTTGCAGAACGGACTGCTATGAATACACCAATTCAAGGAAGTGCGGCCGATATTATTAAGAAAGCAATGATTGAAATGGCTAGAAGGCTTGAAGTTGAAGGCATGCAGACACGCATGCTCCTGCAAGTGCACGATGAATTGATCTTTGAAGCACCAGAAAATGAAATTGAAAAACTAAAAATACTCGTACCTGAAGTGATGGAATCAGCGCTTGCACTTGACGTGCCATTGAAAGTTGATTGGGCGTTCGGATTATCTTGGTACGATACGAAGTGAGGGAAGCACATGCCTGAACTGCCAGAAGTGGAAGGGGTTGTCCGGGCGCTCGCACCAGTTGCGATAGGAAGGACGATCCAAAATGTAACCGTTTCAGATACGGTTATCAGATCAAAACAGCTTGGTAAAGAAGCTGTGATAAAAGGAATTACAACTGAAGACTTTATAGTAGATTTGGCTGGGATGATGATTAATAACGTCACTCGGCGGAGTAAATACATTTACTTTCAATTAATTAAAGACGGTAACACCTGCCTTCTTGTCAGCCATTTGGGCATGACGGGGGCATGGTTTACAGTTGAAAATGTCGATGATATTACAGAATTGAAGTTCCGTAACCACGTTCATGTTGTTTTTACGCTTGAAGGCGGCGGATTACTGGTTTATTCGGATATTCGTCGTTTTGGAGAGTTGCGGCTTCTCGGCTGTGAAGCGGATCATCCGCCTTTATTGAAAATGGCTCCTGAACCGTTCGCTGCTGAAGCGCGCAATCATTTTCTTGAGTTATCAGCTACGCCGAAATATGCCCGAAAACCTATCAAAGAGGTCATTATGGATGGGCATATTATATCTGGATGTGGAAATATTTATGCGACGGAAGCAATCTATAAGATGAAAATCCATCCTGGAAAGACTACGGAGCAGATTACCCTAAATAGAAAAAAAGAATTATTTGAAGTGATTGTGGCAATTTTACAGGAAAGTATTGATGCAGGCGGCAGTTCGATTTCTGATTACCGGAATATTAATGGGGAAGCAGGAACAATGCAGGATCGTCTTAAAATGTACGGCAGGAAGGCTTGTCCTGCTTGCGGCTCTGCAACAGAAAGTATGAAAATTGCAGGCAGGACATCCGTTTATTGTCCGTCATGCCAGAAATGATTGCTGAAGGGGTGTGTAGGCTATGATAATCGGCTTAACGGGCAGTATTGCAAGTGGGAAAAGCACTGTGTCTAAAATGTTGCAGAAAAAGGGTTTTCCGATTGTAGATGCGGATGAAATTGCACATCTTGTTGTGGAACCTGGCAGTCCAGTTCTACTGGAAATTAGCCGCGTATTTGGACAGGGTATTTTGCGGGCAGATGGATCGCTTAACCGTGAAAAAATGGGAGAACGTATATTTGGTAATGTAGAAGAGCGCCAAAAGCTGAATAGCATCATCCATCCTGCCATTCGAAAAGAAATGATGAGGCAAAAGGAGCAATGGATTTCAACGGGATCAAATACGGTCATCATGGACATCCCACTATTGTTTGAAAGTGGGCTGCAATCGTTCGTTGATAAAATCATTGTCGTTTCCGTTACACCAGAAATACAAAAAGAACGGCTCATTGCTAGGAATGTGTTATCGGAAGAAGAAGCCGATGCACGGATTCGTTCTCAGCTTCCAATGGATGAGAAGGAACTGCGCGCAGACGCGGTTTTGCACAACAATGGTCCAGTAGAAGACACAGAAAGTCAACTGACTGAGGTACTTTCTAAATGGAATATAAAGAAGTGAAATGATTCGGAAAAGTAAAACATTCCAATTATTCATGGTAAACCTTGGTTTTACTATAGTATGTGTTATACTAATGGTGGGTAACAGTTAAAAAGTATAACATACATATTGGAGGATCTTCATATGACTACTTCTATTGCGATAAACGGGTTTGGGCGAATTGGACGGATGGTATTCCGCCAAATGATTACAGAAGAAGATGTAACAATTGTAGCAATCAACGCAATGTATCCATCAGAAACGCTCGCTCACCTTATTAAGTATGATACGAATCACGGTACATTTGCTGGCGAAGTTATAGCAGAAGAAAACGCGATTGTCGTAAATGGGAAACGAGTGCAAATCGTTTCTGACCGTGATCCACTTAACCTTCCTTGGAGAGAGTTTGGCGTCGATATTGTCATCGAAGCGACTGGTAAGTTCAACTCTCGTGACAAAGCGGCACTTCACATTGAAGCTGGGGCGAAAAAAGTGATTATATCCGCACCGGGTAAAAATGAAGATATTACAATTGTTCTAGGTGTTAATGACGATAAATTAGATATTGAAAAGCATGACATCATTTCGAATGCCAGTTGTACAACGAACTGTCTTGCTCCGGTTGCTAAAGTATTGAATGATACATTTGGTATCGACAATGGTTTAATGACGACTATTCATGCTTATACAAACGATCAAAAAAACTTGGATAATCCACATAAGGACCTTCGACGTGCACGTGCATGCGGACAATCTATCATTCCGACGTCTACTGGGGCAGCAAAAGCATTGGCTCTTGTACTTCCAGAACTAGAAGGAAAGATTCACGGAATGTCTCTTCGAATTCCGACGCCAAATGTATCACTTGTCGACCTCGTTGTAGACTTGAAACAAGACGTTACAGTAGAAATGGTGAATGGTGCATTCAAACAGGCCTCTGAAGGCACGATGGCAGGAATTCTCCGTTTCTCTATGGAACCGCTTGTCTCTGTTGATTTTAATACGACAACTGACTCTGCAATCATTGATGGCCTTTCAACGATCGTCATGGCTGATCGCAAAGTGAAAGTACTTGCTTGGTATGATAACGAGTGGGGCTACTCTGCACGGGTCGTCGATTTGACAAAGAAAGTCGCTGCAGCTTTGGAAATAAAAAAACTTGCGTAATTGTGAATAGAGAGCGTCCCTAAAGTCGATGTGTGATGACTTTAGGGACGTTTTTCTTGATGCACAATGTTTCTTTACTCTCTATTTCGATTTTTTTTAGCTTGTTCTGTTATAATTAAGTTATTATCTAATGAAAAGCGGAGGAAACAAACTATGAAATGTCCAGCTTGCCAGTTCAATGGCACCCGGGTAGTCGATTCCAGACCCGCTGAGGAGAATAGATCCATACGACGACGCAGAGAATGTGAACAATGCGCATTCCGATTTACTACATTTGAAAAAGTTGAGGAAATGCCGTTGATTGTTGTAAAAAAAGATGGTTCGCGTGAAGAATTTAGCGGTGAAAAAGTACTCAGAGGCCTTATTCGTGCTTGTGAAAAACGCCCTGTTTCTCTTGAGGATCTAAAAAATATCGTTTATTCGATTGAAAAAGAATTGAGAAGCGCAGGCGTCGTGGAGATTAACTCTGATGATGTTGGGGAAATGGTTATGGAACGGCTGTCGGAAGTTGATGAGGTCGCTTATGTTAGATTCGCTTCGGTCTATCGAGAATATAAAGACATAACAGTGTTCATAAAAGAATTGCAAGACTTACAAAAACGAACGAAAAAGTAACGTATCCCATTCAGATAGGATGTAGAGTTCCGATGGCACCCCTTTATAAAGAATTACAGCCAGTTGATGCATACAAAATACGGTTATCACATCCCTTTTCGGATTACGACCGTCAACTCCTTACGTTATTTTATCAACCGCTGATTGGCCAGGGTGCGATGAGTTTGTTTATGACGCTATGGGCGGACGCAGAGCGTGAAGATGGCCTTGAATATAACCATTACCATCTAATGAACATTTTGACGATGCCGCTAGGACCTGTTTTCGAGGCCAGGATTTCACTGGAAGCGATTGGCTTATTACGTACTTACAAGAAAAAAGATGGAGATGCAAGATTATTTGTTTATGAACTGCTTCCTCCACTTGATGCCAAAGGTTTCTTTCAGGATCCATTGTTGTCCACTTTCTTGTTCAGTAAAATCGGAGAGCAGGCATATCGGAGTCTACGTAGCCGTTTTGCGCTAGATAGTGTTAATGAAGTCGGGTTTGACGATGTTTCACGTACATTTTTGGATGTGTATACACCCGTTCAACAGGGGTATGGCATGGATATAGGAGAAGGTCAGCAATTTATAGGACGGAATGAACCGGAAGGCGTTCCATTTTTGCATTCGGACTTTGATTTCGATCTGCTTCGTTCGGGATTATCTGAACAAATGGTTCCGAAAGCTTCATTATCCTCTGTTTCAAAGGAATCAATTGCAAAACTCGCATTCCTTTATTCGCTCACGCCGCTGGACATGCAAAAAGTCATCATGATGGCGCTTGATGAAGACCTCAAGTTGCCAGAAGACAGATTGCGAAAATCAGCATCGGAGTTTTATAAAATGAATGTTTCAAAAGAGGCACCGGTCTTGCATAAGGTGTACGCGAAAGAATTACCTAAGCCTGAAACCGGAGTATTGACGCGAGATGAAGAATTGGTACATTACCTTGAAAATACGGCGCCACTTGAAATGTTGCGTGATATTAATGGTAAAGAGCCGCTTTCAGTCGATGTGAAGCTTGCCGAAAAGCTGATTAATACGCATGGATTGTCCGTTGGTGTTGTCAATGTCCTGTTGCAATACGTTCATTTACGCAATGACGGTAAAATAACCAACAGCTATGTTGAACGGATTGCTTCACATTGGATGAACAAAAAGGTGGATACGGTGAAAACTGCACTTGAAATGTCACGGAATGAACATGATCAGTATGTGAAGTGGAAAAATGAAGGTCAGAAATCGACACCGAGACGAAAACCTGTACGGGAAGAGAAAGTGCCAGAATGGTTTTATAAAAAAGAGGAAAAGAAAACAAAATCAGAAAAACCTGTTAAACGTTCTTCATCTATCGATGAAGAACGTCGAAAATTACTTGAGGAATTAGGTGTAACAGGGGACGGGACGGTGAAGTGAAATGGAACATATTGGCGACACGCTTAAACGCGTTGTGAAATCACCAGCATTTGCCGCGAGGTACGATGAATTGCGAAAAGAAGTGATGGAGAGTTCGGGGGTACAACAATTTCTGACGGATCATTCCACTGAAGTTGATGGCGAAGTTGTAGAACGGAGCCTCGGCAAGTTATATGAATATGCAACAGCTTCCCATAGTTGCGGAAAATGTCCTGACCTCGCAGGGTGTGTAAATATCATGAAGGGCTTCGAGCCGAAATTATTATTATCCCGCGGGCTTGTTGACGTGGAATATACAAAATGTCCGAACAGACTAGTTGATGACAATCAACGTACTATTATGAAAATGATAGACAGTATGTATATGCCGAAAGATGTCATGGAAGCGAAGTTACAAAGCATTGATATGTTTTTTGATGACAGTAGGGTGAAAGCTGTACGTGCTGCGAAAGATTTCTTAAACGTTTTCGATGAAACCGGAAAACTTCCAGAGCGTGGCATGTATATTTATGGTCCATTTGGAATTGGTAAATCTTTTGTGCTTGGAGCATTGGCGAACGAATTAGCGAATCGCCGAATACGCACGGTTGCTGTTTATGTCCCGGAATTCCTAAGGGAAATGAAACAATCCATTCAAGATCACACATTAAACGAGAAAATCGATTTTGTGAAAAACGCACAAGTGCTTATGCTTGATGATATTGGTGCCGAAGCGATGTCTTCTTGGACACGCGATGAAGTGTTAGGGACTATTTTGCAATACAGAATGGCAGAAAAAATGCCGACTTTTTTCACATCTAACTTGAGTTACGCTGAACTTGAAGATCATTTGACTTATACACAGCGTGGTGAAAAAGACGTACTAAAGGCAGCGCGCATCATGGAGAGAGTACAAATGATCAGCAGCCCTATCCGGCTAGATGGTGAAAATAGACGTGATAAATAAAGAATTTGCGCTGGAGTCTGGACTTGGAATAACTCATTTAGAAGATTATCCACTGGTCAAGAATTTTATGATTTCCTATGCATACAAAAAACTGGTACATGGTTCAATGAACTTATGTATCAGTTTTTTGTATGGGCGAAAATGGCATTGGAAATCCAATGGGCGATTATGAAAAGCATCACTATGAAGTTGTTGTGCGTAAATTTAATGTATCCGTCCTTGAAAAGTTGTGGGGTTATCGGGATGGCGTAGAGTTAAAGACATCCATCGAGATTTAATTGATTCGTTCTTCGATAAAGGACAAAGAGATTTACTAAATGATATTTCCAAGGATATTTTACACGTACTAAATGCTCATGTAGTAGCGTCTTAATTCGTAATAATTAAACTTATTTTGTGATATTAGGGAATTCCCTAGGTTATTAGTAGGAAGATTGGTGATATGATAAAAGTTGCATATATTCTTTTTATTGAAAAATTATTCACCACTATTTACCGTGGTGAAGATGCAAGAAATTATGATATTTATATATTCAGGGTAATATAGCCTCGAATCGGTATTTCTATAAAAGGGGGATTGTTATATGATGCTTCTGGAAATCAATAATTTATTGCCTATTTCCAGTGTATTGGAAGAGAAATTTTCTATATCAATTTTAGATCGTAACGGGATCTTCACACACGTGAATCGGAAATTTTGCGACCTCTCAAAGTATAGTGAAAATGAATTGATTGGAGAAAGTTACGAAAAAGTGTGTATGGAATGGACGCTGGAAACCGCCAATCAGGGAATGATAAGGGATTTAATTAAAGGTAAAGTAAGTCATCAGATAGTCAAACTTGTTTCTAAAGATGGTTTACCTTATTGGGTGCAAGCAACAATTTTGCCTGTTCTCAACGAAGATCGCAAAATCACCCAATTTATTTCTTTTGATTTCGATATCACACAAAAAGTACTTACCGAAAAAAAATATAAAAATACACTCGAGGACTTTCGTACAATTGAAAATGCTCTCAATCAATCCTCTATTGTCGCAATTACTAATAGCAGAGGAATTATTACTTATGTGAATGAAAAGTTTTGTGAACTATCAAAGTACTCAGCTGATGAATTGATTGGAAAATCACATCGGGTTGTAAACTCGGGCTATCATCCAAAAAGCTTTTTCAAAGAAATGTGGCGTACGATTGAGAGAGGCGGTATTTGGAAAGGCGATGTGAAAAATCGAGCGAAAGATGGCGTAGAATATTGGGTGAACACGACGATTGTTCCTTATTTAGATGATAAAGGGGATCCTTACCAATATATCGTAATTCGAACAGACATTACAGATAGAAAAGAAGCAGAAGAGGCGCTACAAATTGCTCTGAAAAATGACTTTTCTCAGACAGTGAGAAATCTTCAAAACGCGGTTTTTAAATATAGGAATGATGATAATGGGGAAATAGTTTTTACGCTTATTGAGGGAAAGCTTACTGAAAAACTTGGCATTACAACTGAGAATATATCCAAGAAAGCGCTGGCATATCCTTTTTCAGAAGAGGAAATCAAGCAATTTAACTTTTTTTTGAAAGAAGGCTTACAAGGGAAAGAGATTCACTTTGAATTAAATTTGTTTCAATATGCATTTATTGTATACATATCACCGATTTTTGAAAACAACGAAGTTATTGAGGTTGTTGGTACCGTCTCAGATATTTCCGAACGAAAAGAAGCGGAAAAGCTCGTTGAACATATGGCTTATTATGACTATTTAACAGCGCTTCCAAACAGACGATTTTTCCAACAAAAAGTGAACGAAACAATTAAACAATCTCAAGTAGAAGATGCAACATTTGGAATCATGTTTATTGATCTTGATTGTTTTAAACAGGTCAACGATAAGATGGGGCATGCAATTGGTGACCAACTACTAATAACTGTTGGCGAACGACTTAAAAATTGTAGTCCTAAAGTTGATATCGTTGCACGCCACGGCGGTGATGAGTTTGTCATTTTACTTCATTCAGCGCAGCCTTCAGAGTTGGAAGCGGTGGCGACGAAGATTATTGGAGAGTTGTCCCAACCGTTCGTTTTTGGGGAGCTTGACGTGTTCACTAGTTCAAGTATCGGTATCAGTAGGTTTCCGGAAGATGGATACGACTACGATACATTAATACGAAATGCTGATTCAGCTATGTATAGTGCGAAAGAAAATGGTAAAAACACATATTGCCTTTTCGATAAAGAAGTAAAAAACAATATTTGTGACCATAAAACGCTTGTACTTGGACTTCAGGAAGCCCTACAAAAGGATCAGTTCGTGCTTCATTATCAGCCGCAAATGAATTTAAAAACAGGGAAACTCATCGGGGTGGAAGCACTCATCCGTTGGCAACATCCCTCAGAAGGCATCATCTCTCCTTTGCATTTTATCCCGACTGCCGAAGAAACCGGGTTAATTGTACAAATTGGGAAATGGGTACTTGAAACCGCTTGCGCGCAGGCAAAAGAATGGCAAAACGACAGTTATTCACCAGTTAGAATGAATGTAAACGTTTCCTTTCTCCAGTTTATTCATCCCTCTTTTGTTGCACAAGTAAGCGAAACGCTGACAAAAACAGGGCTGAAACCGGAGTATCTAAATCTTGAAATCACCGAAAGTGCGACTATCGACGTAAACCATAGCCAGGTAATTCTCCAGCAACTCAGGGAAATGGGCATCAATATTAGCATCGACGATTTCGGAACGGGTTACTCTTCTTTAAGTTATTTGAATAAATTTCCAATTACTCACTTGAAAATAGACCAGGTATTTGTTCAAGAGTTGAATACAAGCACGAGTAACCGGGCAATCGTCAAAACAATCGTTGATTTGGCTAAGAGTTTAGATTTGAATATTATTGCCGAAGGGGTCGAAACGGTTGAACAGGAATTATTTTTACAGGAATTGCATTGCGATGAAGTCCAAGGCTACTTTTATTCGAAGCCACTTCCCAACGATAAGGTACAACTCCTTTTGAAAAAACTAAGTATTCCCTCGACATCTGGGGCAGGTTTTGATCGTGGAAATTTATACAATTAAAGATTGGAGAAGACCTCATGTTATTTTTTACTCGCAAAAAAACTGAACAATCATTAAAAAATGTTCAAGTTTCAAGGATAGGAATATTCCTCCAAGATAAGGAACGATTAAAACAATTGTCTATGATCAAGTTGGAATTAGAAGATTTGCAACTTGTACGCCGATTAAAACCGTACGTTGAAGAACAAATCAATCAAATTGTCGACGGGTTTTATACAGCTATCATTCAAGTGCCCACATTAACGACAATTATTGAAAAGAACAGTTCCATTGAGAAACTAAGGAAAACATTAGAAAAACATATCATTGAATTATTTGATGGAAGAATCGATCACGGGTTCATTGAAAGCAGGGTACAAGTTGCTAAAATGCATGTTCATATAGGGTTACTTCCCAAATGGTATATTGCTGCATTTCAAAACCTACAGTCCAGTCTAATCCGAATGATTTATTCCTTGAAATTATCGAATGATGAAGAACAAAAAGTCATTTTATCTGTCTGTAAATTACTAAACTTTGAACAGCAAATTGTTTTGGAGGAATTTGATGATTTTGCAACGTCAATTCATCAGAAAGAACAGAATAAAATCCAACTTCGTATAAAAGAAACGATTGGTAAGATATCCAACGAGTTAGAGCTGCAATCTTCTGGGACGTCCGTTTCCGTAAGTGAACTTATTGGGAATGCGAAACAAGTGAATGAACAGTTAAAATCCTGCATCATCGATTCGAATGAAACAAAACATATTTCTCAAGTAGGTATTGCCCAAATGCGGGGACTACTTAAACACACCACCGAAATAGATAAAAGAACAAACGAAATGTCACAGATGGTGCAACGGCTGGCTGCCTCGTCAAATGAAATACAAAAGGTTATTCAAATTGTAAAAACCATTGCCAATCAAACAAATTTGCTTGCACTAAATTCAGCAATTGAAGCCGCCCGTGCCGGGAAATATGGGAAAGGTTTTGCAGTCGTTGCCGATGAAGTACGAAAGCTGGCAGACCAAACGAAGCAATCTGTCGAACAAATTGCCACATTAATCGATGTATCCAGTAATGTTACCGATCAAGTCATAGACTCTATCGTAGACATTCAAAGCTTAGTAGGTGAGGGTCTGACGGAAAACAAGAAATCAATGGAATCATTTGAACAAATCACTGAAGCCATCGATACATCCATTGTGGATTTTCAAGATGTGGGGGACCAATTGTCTTCCTTAGCCGAAGTTGTCGTGACAATCGGGACTGCTGCCGGACAACTAATGAAATCTGCAAAAGTTCTTGATGACACGGTCAGGAGTTTTTAACTAAAATTAACCAGTAAATAACTTGATCAGCCCCTGAGTTCTACTTATATAGTTGCACGCTTTGAATCGAATGACTTCTAGTACGATTACTGAGATGTCTGGATGTGTAGGGATGCGACTTTGTCGTACCCCCACACATTTTTTTCGGTAATCGTATGGTTATCCTTCATCCGTCGCGCTCCAAATGCTTAAATACCTAGAGTGCTAAAGGTTTTTTGGACGAAAGAATAGCTTGCTTTTTACCTGGAGAAAAGCCGCCAAAGATGCAATTTTGGCGGCTGATGCTTTCTCTATGGTTTTTCTTATATATTTTAAAGAAGTGTCACTTTCTATAAGATGACACAAGATTAGTTGCATAATCTTTGCTAAAAGTAAGCAAGGAACACATTGATAAATTCAATTGAAAAGTGCTGACTTTGGGAAGCGTAGATTATTTGTCAATACGTTTTTCATTCATCAAGTCACTTACGGTACCTAGTTGGTATCCTTTTTCTTTTATACTAGATATCATGCTTTCTAGCCCTTCAGCGACCGGTTTTGTTGGATGCATAAGAACCATTGAACCGTTTTCTACACCTGTTATAACGCGTCTGACCATTTCCGAAGTTGCAGGTTTTTTCCAATCAACCGTATCGACTGTCCATAAAATGGTTTTCATACCGAGTTCGTTCGCGACAAGAATTGTTTCTTGATTAAAACTCCCGCTTGGCGGTGCAAACCACTTAGGTTTTGTCTTAAGAGTTGCTTCAATGACATCATTCGTTTTTTTCAATTCTTCCGTCGTCTCATTCCTAGAGCGTTGTTTAAGATCGGGATGACTGTAAGCGTGGTTGCCGATTTCATGACCCCTAAGGCTAATCGATGTAGCCAAATCTGGATTCTTTTTGACCCAACTTCCGTCAAAAAAGAATGTTGCTTTGACTTTGGAATCATCTAGGATTTTAAGGATTCCTGGGATGTACTCATTGCCCCAGGCGACATTTATTAACAGGGCCACCATAGGTTTTTCTGGATTCCCTCTATAAATTGGTGAGGGCTCTAAATCGTCCAAATGAATTTTTGGCGAAGTTTCCTTAAATATGATTTTGTTTTTGTCCATTTCACCGTTCGCCTTCATATTTTTATAACTGGCTTCAATATCTACTTCCAAACCATTGTACCCGGGTATTGCTTTCCATACTCTGTCGATTTTCGCGTCAATTGGTTCAGTTTTATGTTGGTCTCTGTACGCTAGGATTTTTTTGTAAAGATCATCTTTATTAGTTTCTGAGAAAATCGTGATTGTGCTTCCGGCGTCAGACGTCGAAGAAAAAACTGGGAATACTTCGGAGAGTATTTTTGGTGTTGATAGTAACACAATAGAAATGAGTATCAGCTGAATGATGTGTTTTTTTTTCATACCATTCCCGCTTGTACAACACTCTCATCTTCATAGGTATCCTCCGATAAATCGAAAGCGTCATTGCGAAAAGGCTTTGATTGCAGTAAGATTTTGTCTGTCTTATCACTGTGTGTCAATGAAAATCCTCCATTCGATAACTTGATAAAGGTAGGTTTCCCGTTCATCGTTGGGCTATACTTTTCATTAACTGACAAGCATTAAGTGATGGACGAAAGACCACCATACGATTATCAAAAAAACTGCATAGTGAGAAATCTCGATAATTGCGAACTACATCAAGGGATGAAACAAGTCTATAGTGCTTTTTATAATTCAGGCAGTTGAAATTAGCGGAATACCTACATGTACATTATGTCGACTTTTACATAATCTCATTGTAGATCGTTAATGCGGATGAAACGCACTTGCATTTAATGCGTAATCCGAGTATACTCAATTTTAATAAATAATCTGAAATGCGTGGAAGAGGACAACAATCTTTTCGTCTACCTAAAGAGAACGGGGCCATTGGCTGGAAGCCCTGAAGGATAGAAGGATGATTTACCACCTCGGAGCAGCATCGGTGAACATTGTGCAGTAACCGATGACGGAATCCGGTCCGTTACCCGACGTCAAGCTTCATCTTTTTGGTATATATTTCTGTACCAATTTGAAGGAAGAAGGGTGGAACCGCGAGCTAAAGCTTCGTCCCTTTCCAGGGATGGGGCTTTTTTTGTTGTTCAATAATAATAAAGAGGAGTGCTTAACAATGACAACTATGATTAATTTGAAATTTCCAGATGGTGCTGTGAAAGAATTTCCACAAGGTACAACTACTGAAGACGTTGCAGGATCGATTAGCCCGGGACTGCGAAAAAGTGCGCTAGCAGGTAAAGTGGGAGACAAGCTAGTAGATTTGAAATCAGCGATTACTGAGGACGGCGATATTGCAATTATCACACCTCAATCACCGGAAGCGCTTGAAATATTACGTCACAGTACAGCACATCTTCTTGCGCAAGCTGTGAAACGTAAGTACCCTAATGCGAAGCTGGGTATCGGGCCAGTTATTCAAAGCGGATTTTATTATGATATTGATTCGCCTGAACCGATTACAGCAGAAGACTTACCTGAACTTGAAAAAGAGATGAGAAGAATTATTGCTGAAAACGTGGAAGTAATTCGTCATGACGTATCTCGTGAAGAGGCGAAAAAGCGTTTCGAGGAAATTGATGACGAATATAAGCTAGAACTTCTTGAAGCGATTCCTGAGGGGGAGCAAGTGTCTATCTATGAACAAGGCGACTTCATCGACTTGTGCCGCGGAGTCCACGTTCCATCTACAGGGAAGTTGAAAGAATTCAAACTTCTTAGCATCGCAGGTGCATACTGGCGCGGTGATTCAAATAACAAAATGTTACAACGGATTTACGGTACGGCATTCTTCAAAAAAGATGAGTTGAAAGAACATCTTCGTCTCCTGGAAGAAGCTAAAGAGCGAGATCACCGTAAAATCGGGAAAGAGCTTAATCTGTTCATGAACTCTCAAAAAGTTGGACAAGGCTTACCAATGTGGTTACCTAAGGGAGCTACGATTCGCCGTGTAATTGAAAGATACATCGTTGATAAAGAAACGAAGCTTGGGTATGACCACGTTTATACACCTGTTCTTGGAAACGTGGAATTGTATAAAACTTCAGGTCACTGGGATCACTATCAAGATGGCATGTTCCCTGTCATGAGCATGGACAACGAAGATCTTGTCCTGCGTCCAATGAACTGTCCACATCATATGATGATTTATAAAAATGGAATTCATTCATACAGAAACCTGCCACTACGCATTGCAGAACTTGGTACAATGCATCGTTATGAAATGTCCGGCGCACTATCAGGCTTGCAGCGCGTTCGCGGAATGACGTTGAATGATGCGCATATCTTTGTTCGTCCGGACCAGATTAAGGACGAGTTCAAACGAGTTGTACAACTCGTTATTGAAGTTTATAAAGATTTCAATATTGAAGATTATTCATTCCGTGTTTCTTACCGAGATCCAGCAGATAAAGAGAAATACTTTGATGACGATGCAATGTGGAATCGTGCACAATCAATGCTTAAAGAAGCGATGGATGAACTTGGCCTTGACTATGTTGAAGTAGAAGGGGAAGCTGCATTCTATGGCCCTAAACTCGATGTTCAAGTGAAAACAGCAATTGGTATGGAAGAAACGTTATCAACAGTACAACTCGACTTTTTGCTTCCTGAACGTTTCGATCTAACATACGTTGGCGAAGATGGAAAACAACATCGTCCAGTCGTCATTCACCGTGGAGTTGTTTCAACTATGGAACGTTTTGTTGCATTCCTAATTGAAGAATACAAAGGTGCATTCCCAACTTGGTTAGCACCTGTTCAAGTAGAAGTAATTCCCGTTTCACCAGATGCGCATTTTGATTATGCAGATGGCGTTCGTGAAAAATTGGTTGCTGCAGGATTCCGTGTTAATATTGATAGCCGTGATGAAAAAATCGGTTACAAAATTCGGGAAGCGCAGATGCAAAAAGTACCTTATATGCTCGTTCTTGGCGACAAGGAAGTTGAATCAGGCGAAGTGAATGTTCGTAAATATGGTGAACAGCAATCTGAAAGCTTGCCATTTGACGAATTCCTTGCTAGACTAAAAGAAGAAGTTACAAGTAATTAACTTTATATAGCAGTGGTCAAACCTCAGCTGTATAAATCTAAGTACATGATGTCCACGATGAAAGCAAAGCGACAATCGTGAATACGCCAATGCTCATTTTATTAAAATATGTTGACAAGTTAATTGACACATGTTAAAGTAATTAAGGTTAGTAATGACTGAATACAGTTTGTGGTATAAGAAGAGGCTACCCGCTTCTCACCTGCTCGACGCCTAGACGTTGTTGACGGGTTAAAACATGAGTAAAGTGCCGTGCTTTTGCACGTACACATACGCGGGTAGACAAATCCAATTTGTCTACCTTTTTTTGTTGGATGAACCTGTGGGACCGCCCGAACAGGACGGTATACCCAAACCATGTATTCGAGAAATATCCGGAGGTGGATTACTATTAGCAAAGACATGTACGTTAATGAGGGCATCCGTGCCCGCGAGCTACGCATCATTGATCACAACGGCGATCAGCTCGGAATCAAAACACGCACTGAGGCACTAGAAATTGCCGCTCTTGCGAATTTGGATCTTGTCCTTGTAGCTCCAACAGCGAAACCCCCAGTGGCTCGTATCATGGACCACGGAAAGTTCAAGTTTGAACAGCAGAAAAAGGATCGCGAAGTCCGTAAGAATCAGAAAATCATTCTGCTTAAAGAAGTTCGGTTAAGCCCGACAATCGATGAGCATGATTTCCAGACAAAATTACGGAACGCTATCAAGTTCCTTGAAAAAGGCGACAAAGTTAAAGCTTCCATCCGTTTCCGCGGGCGTGCAATTACGCACAAGGAAATCGGACAGCGCGTCCTTGACCGTTTCGCAGAAGCGTGCAAAGATGTATCTACGGTTGAACAAAGACCGAAGATGGAAGGCCGCAGCATGTTCCTAGTGCTTGCTCCAACCGCTGAAAAAGAGTAACAATGAATGATTTAGGAGGAACAGAACATGCCAAAAATGAAAACTCACCGCGGCTCAGCGAAACGTTTCAAAAAAACCGGTTCTGGTAAATTGAAGCGTGGCAGTGCTTACACAAGTCACCTTTTTGCAAACAAACCGACAAAAGCGAAACGTCACCTGCGTAAATCTTCACTCGTTTCTGCAAGCGACTTTAAACGTATTCGTCAAATGATCACTTACATGAAATAATTTAAAACACAATCGGACAGAAAAGCAGGAGGTAATGAACTATGCCACGCGTAAAAGGTGGAACAGTGTCGCGCAAGCGTCGTAATCGAGTATTGAAATTAGCAAAAGGTTATTTTGGTTCAAAACATAGACTTTACAAGGTAGCAAACCAACAGGTAATGAAATCATTCAACTATGCATACCGTGACCGTCGTCAGAAGAAACGTGAATTCCGTAAACTTTGGATTACACGTATCAATGCGGCTGCACGTATCAACGGTCTTTCTTACAGCACTCTAATGCACGGCTTGAAAGTAGCTGGCATCGATGTTAACCGTAAAATGCTTGCTGATCTTGCAGTGACTGACGCACAAGCGTTCACACAACTTGCAAATGCTGCAAAAAAATCAATCGCAAAATAAGAACGTCAATACAAGCTGCCAAACGGCCCAGAGCTAATCTGGGTGCGGGGCGGCTTTTTTAGTTGATTTTACGGGGGGTGTTTGCCACGTTTTTTCGTAGAGTTCGACTACCTGTTGCTCTGATACTTGTCTGTCGTATACTAATGCAAATCCGTCGTACATTTTCGGTGAGATGTCGTTTAAATAGTCCTTTTCAGCAGTTACCATGTAAAATAAAAAGAAAAGGGGGTATCGCACATGCAAACAACTATTCTAGGATGGATTGCAATTATGTCTATTTGGGCATTCATTACAATGGGGTACGACAAACGTCAGGCAAAAAGAAAAGGGCAACGTATTCCTGAAAAGACTTTATGGACACTTGCACTGCTTGGTGGAGGCATTGGTGCTTACTTCGGGATGCAAACATTCCGTCATAAGACGAGGCATACATCATTTCGGATCGGCTTTCTTATATTAGCAATCGCATATGGAATCGGTATACTCTATCTTCTTGGTATTACTCTGCCAGGTATAGTGGAGGCGTAAAAAGCCCGCTTTTCAACGGGCTTGCATTATGGTTCCATTAGTTGTTCGATTGGATTTTTCCAACTGATATCTGCTTTAGGGTAGTTGGATAGGATTTTTGATGAGAGATAATGAAAATCGGCTTTTGTGAAATTTTGAAGTTTAGTCTCATCTTTTATCCAAACGAAAATGGAGATGACCTCACTGGAATCATCTGCTGTATCTAAATATTTTTCGCCTTCAAACATAGCACCTTTATATGATAGGAAAAAATTTTTTCGCACATTATTCACTTCATCATAGAAAAAATACTTCTCCTCCGCATATGCAATATCGAGCTTTCTTTTAGGGTTGGTTAAATAACGAATCCCGCGGTAGAACAAATAAATGATAAAGACAATTATGATAAAGCGGATTAGCAATCCCATACGGATTCCCCTTTCCGAATTTTATAGTTACTGTCTTATACGGATGATAAGCTAAATAGTTTCAATATAAATAATAATTGGAGGTTTTTTTATGCAACTGTCAAAACTATTCTCTATGCAACGTGAACTCGATTTATTTATCCAAAACAACAGGGAGAAACAGACAGATGTTTTTCAAGAAAAAGGACTTGCACTCCTAATTGAACTCGCAGAACTTGCGAATGAAACTCGTTGCTTTAAATTTTGGAGTACGAAAGGTCCTTCAGATGATGCTGTGATTCTTGAAGAGTATGTGGATTCAATTCATTTCCTTCTGTCTTTAGGTATCGAAAAGGAATTACATACGCTTACAAGCTGGCCGGTAGGTGAAGTTGAAGGAGAGTTGACACAATTATTCCTTGAGACGACGGCTGCAATACATCGCTTCTTGAATGAACTTACTATGACCTCTTATGAGCAAGTCTGGATTCATTATGGCGCTATTGCAAAAAAACTTGGGTTCAAAAATGAAGATATTATTATTGCATATTTAGCAAAGAATGAAGAAAATTATAACCGACAAAAAACCGGTTATTAATTGTTTTATAGAAAAATCAAAAAATAGATTGACAGAAGCCCCCAGATAAAAAATAATAGAGTTGTATATAAATTATTTAGGGGGCGTCAATGTGAATGATTGGAACAAAGAGGATTTTGGTATAAGGCTAAAAAAACTGCGTGAAGAACGTGGATTATCAATGATGGCATTTGGTACGGCTATAGGGACGTCGGCAAGTCGAATTAAAGATTGGGAAAAAGGGAAAAATGCTCCATCCGCAGCTTGGGTAGCGAAAATCTCGGAACGCTTCAATGTTTCAACTGATGAGCTAATTCTCGGTAACGCGAAAACGTCAAAACCATTTAAAAACTCAGGTTCTACAAATGTAGATATGCTTTACGACAAATTGAGAGAAAATATTATCAGTGATATAGAGGCAGAGGAACTGGAGCAAGCGAGTCATACTGATGAACTGTATGCTGAACTTGATGCACTAAATAAAGAAACCTATAGAAGTGGAAAAGGCAGAAGACGTGCAGAACTCGAAATGCTTGCGATACTGACAGAACTGCCAAAAAAAGAAGTACTTGAACTTCTAGAACTTGCAAAATTTAAAAAACGCTGGCAGTAATGAAAGCGACTGTAAAGACAACGAAAACAAAGATGTCATTACGAAGTAAGTGGTTTAACGTCCTACTCATAATTGGTCTTCTTAGTTTTTTGATATACAAAGAAAATACTACAGTCGGGGTAACGCGTTACGAAATCATGTCAGATAAGATTCCCGATAGTTACGACAAATTCAGTATCGTCCAGATTTCTGATTTGCATGATGCTGAATTCGGTGAAAATCACTTGGAGGTTGTCAATAGAGTTAAAATGATTACACCTCAAGCGATATTCATCACTGGAGATTTTATCGACAGTAACCGCTACAATCTTGAAAAAAGCCTAATACTTATTCAAGAGCTTCAATTTGTAGCACCAATATATTATGTTACGGGCAATCATGAAGTTGCTACGGAGGATATGGATAATATTAAGGGAGCTCTAGCAGAACTGGGTGTTCGCGTCTTATCAAATGAAGCAGACGTGATTACACTATTTCCGGGTAGTTCAATAGCGATTGGCGGAATTGATGACCCTCTGGCAAGTGATCTCGAGGATGATGAAGCCGTTAAGAAATCGATTGAACAAGCATTTAAAAATATACCTGATGAGATGTTCAAGGTTCTATTGTCACATAGACCGGAACGATTCGATGAATACGCCGAAGCTAGGATAGATGTGACATTCAGTGGTCATGCCCATGGTGGACAATTTCGAATGCCGGGAGTCGGGGGGCTTGTGTCACCCGGGCAAGGATGGTTTCCTAAATATTCATCGGGAGTCCACGAGAAGAATGACAGTCGATTGGTAGTAAGTCGCGGTCTTGGCAATAGCATAATTCCGGTGAGGCTGTTCAATCAACCAGAAATAGTCGTTGTTACTTTACGGAAAACTGAATAATTGTAGCCTCCTTTCAAATTAGGAAGGGAGGTTTTTTGTTGTCTGAAAATCACAAGTTTTTTAACTGTGGATAACTTACAACCTAGAGATGTCACTTCTAGACCCAGTGTGTAAAATACGCGAAGGCTCTCATAATGTGAGTTATGTAGCAGAGAGAGATTGAATTACATACTACTCGCTATAAGATTTGGCGAATTTAGGATAGAATCCTTTGTGGGGATGCCTTGCTCTTTTATTGTTGAAAATAATAACGGGGTCAATCATTAATTCCCATTAAATAACCGCTATTCTCATTTGTCGAAATAGGGTATAATATGTACTTGATTTAAAAATATCCATAGTTATGGATATGGGCGTTGTTGACATGTATTAAGAAGATTACATAGCGCATGTCAACGTTGAGATTGGGAGGAAATGAAAATGATTGAAAGTGCATTAGAATGGATTGTAACGACCGGGAATAATCTTCTGTGGTCGTATATTCTTATTGGTTTACTTATTGGTTTAGGTATTTATTTTACGATTCGAACGAAATTTGTCCAGGTCCGTCTGTTTGGTGAAATGTTTAAGCTTATGGTTGAAAAACCGGATAAAAAGGGTGGTATATCCGCTTTTCAAGCGTTTACAATTAGTGCTGCATCTCGGGTTGGGACAGGAAATATCACTGGGGTTGCCCTGGCTATTGGTATTGGGGGCCCTGGCGCCGTTTTTTGGATGTGGGTCATTGCGATAATCGGAATGGCGACGGCATTTATCGAAAGTACGCTCGCGCAAGTATATAAAGTGAAAGACGGTGATACGTTCCGCGGAGGGCCTGCTTATTATATGCAAAGTGCACTAGGTAATCGGAAGCTAGGTATTATATTCGCCATTTTGCTAACACTTTGTTTCGGTTTCATTTTTAATGCTGTGCAGTCAAATACAATTAGTGCGTCTTTCAATAGTGTGTTTCATATTGAAAAATGGATAATTGGTTTAGTTCTTATTGTTTTAACGGCGCTTGTAATTTTCGGAGGCGTAAAACGGATTGCTAATGTTACACAAATTTTCGTTCCGATTATGGCTATTCTTTATATTGCTGTTGCGCTTTATGTCGTTATTATGAATGTAACTGAGATTCCTGCAGTATTTAAACTGATCTTCACGAGCGCATTTGGAATGAATGAAGCGGTCGGTGGTGCGGTAGGGGCAGCAATTATGCAAGGGGTAAGACGTGGATTGTTCTCAAATGAAGCGGGGATGGGGAGTGTTCCGAATGCTGCCGCGGTAGCAAGTACATCACATCCAGCAAAACAGGGCCTTGTGCAAAGTCTTGGTGTGTTTTTTGATACGATCATCATTTGTTCTGCAACAGCGTTCATTATTATCCTTGCCGATCTTTATAATACAGGGGAAGTAGATGGGATCCTGTTAACTCAGACATCGCTGGGCGTCCATGTTGGAGAGTGGGCCCCTTATTTCTTAGCGATTGCCATTCTATTCTTTTCATTCAGTTCGATTATTGGAAACTACTATTATGGCGAGACGAATATTGAATTCATCAAGACGAATAAAATTTGGTTAACTGTTTACCGTTTTGGCGTACTCGCAATGGTCATGTTTGGAACGCTTGCAAAAGTAGATCTTGTTTGGAACATGGCAGACCTCTTCATGGGGATGATGGCGGTTATTAACCTTATTGTTATCTTCCTTCTAGGGAAAGTTGCATTTAAAACGTTAGACGATTATACGGAACAACGAAAAAGAGGATTAAATCCTATATTTAAGGCAAGTTCGATTCCGGGGCTAAAAGGCGCGGAATGTTGGGAAGACGAAAAGGTAACCGATCGTAAATAAAAGATTACTTGAACTGCTAAGAAAGCAAGAAACCTATTGGAACTATCATAGGTATCTTGCTTTCTTTTATTTATAGATTAGTATAAGCTTTCGATTCGGAACTACGTCTAGCTACGGCGCCCTTCGCTTTTCTTATGTTCACTATTCGGAAGAGTATGGAAAATTATATATATTAAGGTATGATGGAGGTAGTATATATCTAAGAAAGGATGATTAAGCTGAAAGCATTTATCCATGAATTCGGGCAGTTGAAAATAGGTGACATGAAAGAACCGATTGCAGGATATGGTGAAGTTGTCGTAGCGATTCGGGCGGCTGGTCTGAATCGTCGTGACTTATATATACCCGAACGTAGAGGGGATGAAGCTGAGGCATTGACGCTTGGGTCCGATGGTGCAGGGGTTATCGATTCTATAGGTGGTGGGGTTACAGAATTTGCAGTTGGGGATGAAGTAATGATTAATCCTTCGCTAAGGTGGTTTGAAAATAGTGATGCGCCACCAGCGAATTTTGATATTTTAGGGTTGCCCGATAACGGTACGTTTGCGGAGAAGATTGTCATTTCTGCTGAGCAAATTGAAAAGAAGCCTACTCACTTGTCGTGGGTTGAGGCGTCTGTTCTTTCCTTGGCGGGTCTCACGGGTTATCGCGCGCTATTTACTAAGGGGGGTCTGAAGGCGGGCGATACTGTTTTCATCCCAGGTGCGGGTAGTGGAGTGGCTACATACCTCATTTCATTCGCCAAAAATATCGGGGCACGTGTAATTGTGACGTCACGTAGTGAAAAGAAGCGCAAACAGGCACTTGAACTTGGCGCAGACATTGCACTTGATACGAATGGAGATTGGAACAATGAACTAAAAGGAGAGACAATCGACCTGGTCATTGAAAGTGTTGGTCGGGCGACATTTAACCGTTCGCTGAGGGTACTGAAAAAAGGAGGACGCATCGTTGTATTTGGTGCAACGACTGAAGATACGGTCGACTTGGATTTACGCGCATTTTTCTATGGTCAGTACCAACTTTTCGGTTCTACGCTAGGAAGCAGGGAAGAGTTGCGAGACATGATTGCGCATGTCGAAAGATACGGGACACACCCAATTATCGATAAAGTGTTCAATCTGAACGAAGCGACAGAAGCATTTGATTATGTTGAAGAAAGTAAGCAGTTTGGAAAAGTGGTACTGCTAGTATCGGAGTGATGTAACACTTGATTTGCTTAATAATGTCATATTAAAGTCGTAAAGTGCTGTGTGACTTTAGACATGGGTACGGTATACTTGAGACAAAGAAAGGTGGGGGCAGAAATGACCGAAAAAGTATTGCCACTGACAGACTTGGAAATTGCATCACAGGCAACGATGAAATCGATTTGGGCTATTGCCGAAAGAGCGGGTATTCCGGAAGAAGCGGTTGAACCATACGGAAGATTCAAAGCAAAGATAGATGTAACAAAGTTATCTGATAGTTACAAGGACGGGAAAGTTGTTCTTGTCACGGCAATCAGTCCAACGCCAGCGGGAGAAGGGAAGTCGACGGTCACCGTAGGGCTTGCTGACGCGCTCTCAAAGCTTGGTGAAAAAACGATGATTGCATTACGCGAACCATCCCTAGGACCTGTTATGGGGATGAAGGGTGGGGCTACAGGCGGTGGATATGCCCAAGTATTGCCAATGGAAGAAATTAATTTGCATTTTAATGGTGATATTCACGCAATCACGACTGCAAATAATGCGCTTAGTGCACTAATAGATAATCATCTTCACCAAGGTAACGTACTTCGGATTGACCCGCGGAGAATTACTTGGAAGCGCGCCTTGGATATGAATGATCGTGCGTTGCGCAACATAACAATTGGTCTAGGCGGTCCTGCACAAGGAGTTCCGAGGGAAGATGGTTTCGATATTACAGTCGCATCTGAAATTATGGCGGTGTTCTGTTTGGCGACGAGTCTGCAAGATTTGAAAGAAAGACTTGCGCGCATGGTTATTGGTTATACGTATGACAAAGAGGCAGTAACGGTACGTGACCTTGGTGTCCAAGGTGCGCTGGCACTTCTCCTGAAAGAGGCGTTCAAACCAAATCTTGTTCAGACAATTGAAGGAACGCCGGCACTTATTCACGGTGGACCATTTGCAAATATTGCTCATGGCTGTAACTCATTGATTGCAACGAATACGGCACGTAAACTTGCTGATATTGTTGTGACTGAAGCTGGATTCGGCGCAGATTTAGGTGCTGAGAAATTCATGAATATAAAAGCACGTCAAGGTGAATTCTCACCCGGAGCAGTTGTTATTGTGGCAACAGTACGAGCGCTTAAAATGCATGGTGGAGTTCCTAAAAATCAGCTAGCAGAGGAAAATATTCAGGCAGTGACGGATGGAATTGTAAACTTAGCAAAGCATGTTGATACCATACGCACATTTGGTGTCCAGCCTGTTGTTGCATTGAACAAGTTCATCACGGACACTGCTGCTGAATTGGAAGCCATTTTTGAGTGGTGTGAGGAAAACGAAATAAGGGTGGCACTTACTGATGTCTGGGAACGAGGTGGAGAAGGCGGCATTGCTTTAGCACAGGAAGTTCTAAAGCTATTGGATAAGCCTAACAACTTTGCTCCGCTTTATGATATTGAACAACCCGTAAGCGATAAAATTACAGCCATCGTTCAAAAAGTATATGGTGGATTGGGTGTCGTATTTACAGATCAAGCGTTAAAAGATCTGAAAGACATCGAGAATAATGGCTGGGGGATTTTACCGGTTTGCATGGCCAAAACGCAGTATTCATTTTCAGATGATCCGAAGATACTTGGGCGTCCTGAAGGGTTTACAATTACTGTTAGGAAGATAATGCCGAAACTAGGTGCGGGATTCCTTGTCTGTTTGACGGGGGATATTATGACCATGCCTGGGTTACCAAAAACGCCTGCAGCACTTCGGATGGATATCGATTCAAAAGGCAATGCAATAGGTTTAATGTGATTAGTTGAGCTGGGGATATGTAAAAAAACGAGGCTATCCTAAAATATCAGGACAGCCTCGTTTTTCGTTTTAAAGTGCTTTATCATCTATTGAATCGAGCCATGACTCGATTGTTCCAATGACAGACTCGACACAACCATCTTCGAAAGGTGAGATTAAGTTCGCTTCGGCGACTAGTTTTGTAAATGATTTTGAACCACCCAGTGAGCAAAGATGTAAATAATCTTTCCATGCCGCTTCACGGTCTTCAAATGACCGTTTCCAAAATTGGAACGCGCAGATTTGTGCAAGAGTGTAATCGATATAATAGAATGGGCCTTCATAAATGTGACCCTGGCGCTGCCAAACGGCACCGGATTCCAAGTATTCAATTCCATCGTAATCACGCATAGGTAGGTATATTTTCTCGATCTTTTTCCATGCTTCTTTTCGCTCTGAAGCAGTCATTTCGGGATTTTCATAAATGACATGTTGGAATTCATCGACTGCGACGCCGTATGGCAAAAAGAGCAATGCACCACTAAGGTGTGCGAATTTGTATTTATCCGTTTGTTCTTTAAAGAATAATTCCATCCAAGGCCATGTTAAGAATTCCATACTCATGGAGTGGATTTCTGCACCCTCAGACGTTGGCCATAAATATTCAGGAATTCCAATGTCGCGGCTAGAAAAAATTTGGAATGCGTGCCCAGCTTCATGTGTTAACACATCGATATCACCAGACGTTCCGTTGAAATTAGAGAAGATGAAAGGTGATTCGTAATTATCGATGAATGTGCAATAGCCGCCCGCTTCTTTTCCAGTTTTCGCTTCGACGTCCATTAAGTTCTTGTCCGTCATAAATTTGAAAAATGCATCCGTTTCAGGTGAAAGTTCAGAGTACATCTTTTTACCGTTTTCAATGATCCAATCAGGAGACCCTTGTGGCGTTGCATTGCCTGTAAGGAAGTCTAAGGATTGATCATAAAACTTCAACTCGTCAACGCCTATCCGTTCAGCTTGGCGCGTGTAAAGGCGGCTTGCGAGTGGAACGATATGATCGCGCACTTGATCACGGAATTTCTTAACCATATTCGCATCATAATCGATACGGTTCATCCGTACGTAGCCAAGTTCGACAAAGTTTTTATAACCGAGTGTAATCGCAATTTCATGTCGAAGTTTAACGAGTTTATCATAGATTTCATCGAACTTTTCACCATTGTCAGCGTAGAATTTGTAAGTAGCTTCCATAGCTGACTTACGAACGGAACGGTCCGTTGATTCTGCATAGGGTCCCATTTGAGCAAGTGTCAGTGTTTTTCCATCAAATTCGATTTGTGAAGATGCGACGAGTTTCGAATAATCGGAAGTTAGTTTGTTTTCTTTTTGCAACATACCGATGATTTCTGGAGAAAACGATTTAATGGCGTTATCAGCTAAAGCAAATAGTTGAGTACCCCATTTCTCTTCGAGTTGTGCTCTAAAAGGGGTGGAGACCAGTTCTTTATAGTAAGCGGTTTCAAGCTCTTGGTACTCCGGTCCGATTTCATCGAAGTAATCGCGTTCTTTCTGATAGAACTCATCGTTCGTATCGATGGAAGAACGGATATAGGCAAGATTGGACATTGTTGAGTAGTCTTTGCTAATTGTATTTATTTTTGCAATGACTCCATTTTGTTGGTCATAAGAACTCGCTGAACGGAATTCCTGTAGTAGTGCATTAAAATTTTGTTTTACGTCTTCCATATTGGGCTTAGTGTATTGATAGTCTTCAAATTTTATCAAAATCATTCCCCCTGCTATTTTACTAGTGAAATACTTCACAGTTTCTATTGTCCGTGAAGTTCCGGAATATTGCAAAATAAATTTTCGTGTTTCATGCAATTCATCATGAAAAGCTTTTAAAAGAGATTTCATACATTAACGGCTAGAAATAGAACAAAATAAGAAAGCGGTCTATTACTCGTATAGATTGGAAAGTTTAGAAGTATGTGAGAGGGGTCTGGAGAATGCTGAATGGAACTGAGCAATTGCTGGATACGGATGTGAAAATAGGATTAAGTGAAGAGGAAGCGAACAAAAGGCTAATGAATATGGGGTTAATAAACTTACAGGAAGTAAAAGTCGCTCTTTGATACAACGGATTTTTGCGCAAATCAATAATGTGTTAATTTATGTACTAATCGCTGCTGCTGTTATTTCTGGAATACTAGGGGAAGTGGCAGATTCAATTATTATAGGATTGGTCGTTATCATAAATGCTATTGTTGGAGTCGTCCAGGAATCGAAAGCTGAGGAAGCACTTCTAGCGTTGAAAAATATGGCAGTGCCTAAAGCGCTGGTAAGAAGGAATGGCGTTCAGAAGGAGATACCGTCGGAAGAAGTCGTCCCGGGTGATGTAGTTCTTCTTGATGCAGGAAGATACGTTCCATGTGATATAAGACTGATCGAATCGGTAAATTTGAAAATTGAAGAGGCGGCACTGACGGGCGAATCCGTTCCGGTCGATAAGGACGCACATTTTACTGGAGAGCTCTCAATGCCAATTGGAGATCGAAAAGATATGGCTTTTATGTCGACATTGACTACATATGGACGCGCAACAGGAATTGCCATTGCAACAGGCATGAAAACGGAAATAGGGAAAGTAGCAGCTATGCTAGACAAGGAAGTGGATGACGAGACGCCTCTCCAGAAAAGTCTTGCTCAATTAGGTAGATATCTTGGTATTGCGGCTGTTGCCATCTGTGTCATCATATTTGCTATTGGTGTACTTCAAGGGCGTGACTATTTGGAAATGTTTATGTTAGCGGTCAGTCTTGCTGTTGCAGCAATACCCGAGGGGATGCCTGCAATCGTTTCAATCGTCCTTGCTATCGGCGTTCAACGGATGATCAAGCAGAACGTCATCATCCGCAAACTCCCTGCTGTGGAAGCGTTAGGCTCTGTGGATGTTATCTGTTCTGATAAAACAGGGACGTTGACTCAAAATAGAATGACGGTAACAACGTTTTTTGCAGAAGGTACTTTAAACGAATTAAGTAAAGCCAATCTGGGAAATCCAGTACAAAAACTGTTATTTGAGAATATCGCATTGTGTAATGATGCGACGTATTCTAATACTGGAGAAACAGGAGATCCAACAGAAATTGCCCTTGTCGTAGCGGCGACAGAATCGGGATTGGAAAAAGAACAGTTGGATAAAAACTATCCTAGAATCACGGAGTTACCATTCGATTCAAACCGGAAACGAATGACTACGGTACATCGATCTGCAGATGCAATTTATTCACATACAAAAGGTGCAATTGACGGCATCCTGCAGAAGTGTACACATATTGAAGTTGCTGAAGGGTCAAGAATACTTGATGACAGCGACCGTCAATCCATCTTGGAAGCTGCAATGACAATGTCTTCTCTAGCGTTACGTGTATTAGGCTCAGCCTATAAGATTGTAGAAGAAGCCAAAGCCATGGAACTAGATCAATCTGAGGAAGGATTGACATTCCTGGGCCTTGTCGGAATGATTGACCCACCGCGTGAAGAAGTAAAAGACGCGATTAAAGTTACGAAAGAAGCTGGGATTCGAACAGTCATGATTACTGGGGATCATCAGGACACGGCATTTGCAATAGCGAAAGAACTAGGAATTGCGACTCAGAAATCCGAGGTAATTGAAGGGAAAGCAATTGAATCGATGACGGTGGATCAATTGATAGAAAAAACCGGAGATATTAATGTCTATGCCCGTGTTTCACCGGAGCATAAGGTAAAGATTGTGCAAGCACTTAAAGCGAAAGATCATACAGTATCGATGACAGGGGATGGAGTTAACGACGCCCCATCATTAAAAGCGGCAGATATTGGCGTGGCAATGGGGATTACAGGGACAGATGTTGCAAAAGGTGCAGCAGATATGATTTTGACAGATGATAATTTTTCATCAATCGTGAAAGCAGTCGAAGAGGGACGCACGATTTACCGCAATATTAAAAAGTCCGTCATATTTCTATTGTCGTGTAATCTTGGTGAAATCATCGCGCTTTTTGCTGCTGTTTTACTAGGCTGGCCATTAGTATTACGCCCGATTCATATTCTGTGGATAAATCTTGTGACAGATACATTTCCAGCGCTATCACTCGGCGTGGATCCTGAAGAACCCGGAGTAATGAAAGAAAAACCGCGACACCGGAATGAGAGTATATTCAAAGGGTCTATTCCATTTTTGATTTTTAACGGATTATTGATTGGTATGATTACGCTCGTCGCTTTTATGGTAGGCGTATACCTATCAGGTGAGTATTCAGGCGGTTTCCTAGCCATGTTTTCATCTGTAATTCCAGAGAGTGCACTAGTTCATGGACAGACAATGGCTTTCATCGCACTGAGTTTTTCTCAGCTTATTCACTCACTTAACTTCAGATCGATGGACCAGTCTATATTTACCGCAGGAATTTTCAAGAATAAATTCTTAATCTATTCGATTTTGTTTGGAGTTGTTTTGCAGGTGATCATCGTAACAGTTGGTCCAATCTCAAAAGTCTTCAGTGTACAGTCGCTAGGGCTTATAGAATGGGTAGTTATTGTCGTTATGAGCCTGTTGCCTCTTATACTGAATGAGTTAGTTAAATTCATCAAAAAGTAAGGTATAGGCCAAAATTAACCCTTTTGTTGTTGAATGATGTATTATGGAGTGTAGTGGCTTTGTAGCCAGGAATCCAAAATTGTAAGTGAGAGGTTGATACTACTATGGAAATAACTGAGTATATTATCAAAAAAATTAACGATCCTACGGGGATCATTGCTGGAGAACGTTATGAATACCGATTGTATATTGATCTTGACGAAGAAGATGAGCTTTATTCTGAAGGTGGAACGGGCTTACGAGTGATTTTTGCAATTGACGAGGATGAAGGGCGTATTGCTTCTTATCACTTCTTTGAGCGTTCAAGTGAGAAAGTTCTTGAATTCGAACTTGAAGATGATGAAAAAGAAATTGTTCTTGAGTATTGCAGAACACATCGTGAATAGAAATTAAGTAGAAGCCTGTACACATTTGATATGTGTGCAGGCTATTTTTACTGTCTAGGAAATAATGAAGTATCGTACTGTGGTTAAAAGTTACTAGATAGATACTTTACGGCTAGCATACCGGAATTATAAAGAAATAATTTGTAAAAGAAATTATTTTACCAGAAAAGATGCTATGCTTAAATCAGATTATGTGTGTTTTAGTGTGTTTTGTTAGATAATGTGGAGAGTGGGTAAAGAAGTAATCTTTTACCCGAGACTAATCTAATTGGAGTGTTTGCATATGAATAATGAAATCGTTGATATTACAATTATCGGGGGAGGGCCGACAGGACTTTTCGCTTCTTTCTATTCTGGAATGAGGGAGATGTCGGTGAAAATAATCGATAGCTTACCACAGTTAGGAGGTCAGCTGATTGAACTGTATCCCGATAAAGATATATATGATGTAGGCGGATTCCCTAAAATTCTTGCGAAAGACTTCGTGGCGAATCTAGTAACTCAGGCTCATTATGCTAAACCTGAAATACTTCTAGGTGAGACGGCTTTGTCAGCAACGCGTGATGGAGATCACTTCATTCTTAAAACAGACAAAGGTACTCATTTGACACGTACCATTCTTTTGACAGCTGGTATCGGGGCATTCCAACCACGTAAGATTGGACTTCCTGAAGAAGCCTCTTTTGAAGGAAACACACTTCATTACAGCATTAAGGACTTAACGATTTTCAAAGACAAAAATGTACTTGTTTGCGGAGGCGGGGACTCGGCAGTTGACTGGTCACTCATGTTGGAGGATATCGCTTCCAGTGTAACACTGGTTCACCGACGTGAACGCTTTACAGCGCATGAGACAAGTGTTAATCAATTAATGGAATCGAAAGTTGACGTAAAAACTTCTCGTGCTGTGAAAGCGATTGAAGGGGTAGATGGCAAAGTTAGTGGAATTGTCTTAGCAGAAAAAGACGGAACTGAAGAACGTCTTGACGTCGATCATTTAATCGTTAACTACGGAAATATTTCTTCACTTGGACCTTTGAAAGAGTGGGGTCTTGAAATGGATCGCAATTCGATTATGGTTAACACTCGTATGGAGACAAATATCGAAGGCATTTACGCGGCTGGAGACATTACGAACTACGAAGGCAAAGTGAAATTAATTGCTGTCGGACTTGGTGAAGCACCGATTGCAGTGAATCACGCAAAAGCCTACGTCGATCCAAAAGCTAGATTGCAACCACTTCATAGTACAAGTATTTTTAGTTAATTATCACGTCTGTTGATTAACCATGTATTTGCATTAAATACTGGTGAGAAGGGCTTGATAACCTTCATTTTCACAGGACTATTTCCGGACTGCTTTCGGCTAACTATTCATGACAGATTTAAGTAGGAATTGCAATTCATTCCTCCTTAGAAATACTGTTGCGAATAGTTGCCTGTCGCGTTCATGCAATATTCAAGTGGAAAATGCTGTTGCTTTGAAAGAAAAGAATAGATGATTTTCTAAAGAAATTGTAAGTGCCCGAAGATACAATTTCGGGCACGCTAGTACTTTATACAATGTGCTCCTTGCATACTTTAAGCAAAGATTATACATGTACTCATGTCATACCTTATAGAAAATAACACTTCTTTACTAGTAAAGAAGAGAGAACCCTAAATAAAGTTTCAGCCGCCAAAATTGCATCTTTGGCGGCTTTTATCCATGGAGATGCCCCTCTATTCTTTCATCCCAAAGAACCTTAGCACTTCATGTACTTATGCATTTGGAGAGCGACGGATGAAGAACCACAATACGATTACCGAAAAAATATATAGGGATACGACAAAGTCGCATCCCTATATATCCAGAAATCTTAGTAATGGTATAGAAGTTATTCAATCCAAAGGCAATCGTACAAGGAGCGCCCAGTGTTTACTTAATAAATTTTATGGGTAATTATAGTTATCAATAGATGTGATAAGCAACAAAAAACCACCATGACTATGGTGGCTTTTATGTTGCTTGATAATAATATCCTATGCGCTTTTGATTCTTAGATGTGTCACTTTAAAATTATAATAGGAAAGTAATAGTTAAGATGAGCAACAGCGGGAGGAATAGGATGACATATCCAATTGGATTTCCCATGTTGATGGTCCAGCCGACTCCGAATCTTTTCTCTACAAAAATTGACGAATCATCTTTATTCACATAAAAGATCCCGGCTTTCCAGTACTTATCGTCGTCAAAATCAGTGATGCCAGCAAGAATATCCTCTTCAACTGCGGCATCAATTCGTGAGCCACTCTGACCGACTTTGAAAGCATATATAGCTGTCGTGATTAGGGTGATTAGTAAGAAACCTAGCGGCAACGCGAGCATAAGTGCAGCATTTCCAAGATCTTCATGGATTGTTGTAAGTTGTAGGAATCCGAGGAGTACGGTCGTGAGCACGCTTGTCATAAATAGAAGCCAACTCGTATATTTACGGAACGATAATTGTTGAACTTGAGATGTTTTACGTTTTGCGGCATTCAATTTGATGCCGGATTTTTTTGTAAATGCATTGATCCCTAGCATCATTCCTTGTATAACCAACAGAATGAGCAAAAGGGCGATTACAGAGAAGGGTGTTTTCGGGCTAAAGGCATCTGGTTGGCCACTTGGTCCCCAATGTATTGGAATCATGCTAGGTATACTACTGTATTGAGTTGCGGTATAGGCAATTAGACCAGTAGTAATAATCATTGGCAAAGCATAGAGAAATGAGGGCAGCATTTCGTCTTTTGTCCGAATTGCTAAATCAGCAATTCGAACTTGTTTCAAATGTGAGCCCCATTCATTGTCTCTCTTCAGACGTGTTGTTTTAGCGTGAAAATAAAAATAGAGTCCCATACTCAAAAAGATGATACCGAACTGAATCGCTAATCCAGTTAAGATGATTTTTTCTTCTGTCAGACTACTAGTGTTCGCCCAGGTAAAATAAGCAATCAGTAAGATGAGGCCGGTAATGAAAATAGTTACAGCATATGTTTTCTTGAATGAAGCAATTGTAGCATCTTCTGTATGGCTTTCTGGAATCGTTACACCGAACGCAATTGTCCGTCTCAATAAGAATGGGGTAGCAGATTGCAATACAAAGATAAAACCAATCATGACTGAAAAAATTGTAAGTCCCATTGTTTACTCCTCCTTAATAGATAAAATGATTGATGATATAAGTTTATTAATAGCCTCGGGTTTCATCCCAAGTACGATTGCTTCTGCGATTAAAGGCTTTATTTCTAAAGAAATCCTTTCAAGATGATCCGAACGAATCTCATTTTGTGAAAGTGGATTAACGATAGCCCCTGACTTTGGAACAATCCGAATGATTTCTTTTCTTTCAAGTTCATGGTAAGCCTTATTGACGGTATGCATATTCATGCCAAGGTCTGCTGCTAATGATCGAACGGATGGTAGCGCATCTCCGCCTACCAGTTTTCCGCGAGCAATCGCTTCGATTAGTTGCGAAGCTAATTGTGCGTAAATTGGTATATCCGATTCCGGTTCGATTTGGATGAACATTTGATTACCTCCCATCTGTTATAACTATATTATAACAGATGTACATTATGACATATAGTGATATTGCGGAATTAAAATAAAAAAAATCCCCTAAACATGAAGTAGAGGGGAAGTGATTGCTTATTGTAACTCTGAAACTGTGACAAACGTATAACCTTCACTTTGTAAATAAGCTAGAACTGAATCAAGACCTTCTGCTGTTGATTGGTGAATATCGTGCATAAGAATAATACTTCCGTCTTTTGCTGAGCCTTTTACATGTGTAAGAAGCTGGTTAGGATCCCTGTGTTTCCAGTCAAGTGTATCGATGTCCCATAGAACGACAGGTAAGTTTGTCTGACTGCGAACAGTCTTGTTAACTGCACCATAAGGAGGTCTGAACACAGTTGCTTCCTCACCAGTGACATTTTTAATAATGGAAGATGTCTTGTTTATTTCAGCTTGAACCTTTTCTACTCCTGCCTTAGTCAGATCGGGGTGATTCCATGTGTGATTCCCGAGCTCGTGTCCTGCTTCCTGGACTTTTTTTGCGATTTCCGGATAGTATTCAACCCGACTACCAAGCATGAAAAATGTTGCTTTTGCATCGTATTTCTTCAAAGTCTCAAGAATTTGCATAGTTACTTTAGGGTCGGGTCCATCATCAAATGTAAGGGCGATTTGTTTAGTACTATTATCGACTTCTTCCTTCCCGTCTTCAGTAGAGGTACTATTGTTTTCGTCTTGATCGGTAGAGGACTCTGTTTCTTTAGGAGGGGTAGCTGCATTTTCCTCCTTTGATGGATCTATGATATTCGCATTTTTATCAGTATCATCAACTAGTAATTGGAATTCATCGGAAAGTAAATTTTTTACATCACTTAATGGGATTGCAACAATCGGAGGACCCATTGTTCCTGCTGTCAGTTCATTTTCTTCGAAGTAGATAATAAGTGATTCGTCCGTGATTGCGAAATTACGGAAATTTCCCCAAAGAGGTTCAGTTTTAATATCTACTACTTTTGGAAAAAGGTAATCTACTAGTAGAGGATCATTGTACAAAGTTTCACGCACTAAAGTAGAAACAATCTTAAGATGTTTAGGATCACGTCCGAATACATCTGCAATTGTAAAGTTTTCTCCTGTTTCAGGATTTAAATGGAATGATCGAATTTCAGTAGTACCGTTTGCGTCTCCAGTTGTCCTGCTGTTAATAAGTACAAAAGAATAGTTTCCTGAATGATGAGGGAGCGTTTCAAAAGAGATATTCAATTCCCCTTTTATTTTACTGTCACTTTTCCTGTTTTCTGTCATCGTAGTCAAGTAATCTTGTTTTGCATTCTTTATGTAAGTAGAAATCGCTTCATTGAATGGACTATGTAAACTTTGTGGATATTGAATAGCGAATGGTGTATATAAATCATTAGAGGTTTCAGTTATAAGTTTAATACCCGGATAATGGGAATCGCTCGTATCAATCACAACCGGAGCTGGGTTTGCACCTTGTTTCTTTTCATGGAGCGAAGCAGCCTCATTTTTGGTGGTTTGTGAAATTAAATAGATGGCCGACACAGTCAGTGCGACGATAGCGATTGAAAATGTAACGTCAATCCAAGAGGAACGACGCTTTCGGTGCGTTATTTTCATGTGAAAAACTCCTTTGCTGTTTATAGAAAGTTAGACGGGTGAATCGCATTAATAGTTTCAAAAAATATGTATTAATGTCGAAATCTATCATTATATATTCTTTTCTAGTATACATGAAAAAAATGAAAGTACCAAAGATTTACATATTCTTTGGTGGAACTATTTCCCCATGTTTAGTAAAAGGGAAATTCGTGACTATAAATGTTGATATTTTGGAAATGATGTATAACTTAGCATTTACGCAGGGGAATATTTGAATACAACACAGGTGATATATAGCGGGAGTCGAAGTCCTAAGACCGGTGTTTGAAACTACTTGGCTTATGGTGAAAGGCATCTCTTAAGCTCCCACGCTTTATTCATTGGAGTCATGCATTCAACTTATCTATTTGAAATGTAGTGACTTTTTTGATAGCCATTTGAGATTTTGTCTATAGATTAATACGTCTGTTGATAAACTAAACGTAACAAGTACATAACTTGATCACCCCTGGCTGCTATATATATAGTTCCGCCTTTGGATCGCTTTTGATTGAATGACTTCTATTACGATTACCGAGATGTCTGGATATGTAGGGGTGCGACTTTGTCGCATCCCTACATATTTTTTTCGGTAATCATATGGTTGTCCTTCATCCGTCGCGCTCAAAATGCATAAGTGTACAGCGTGCTGGAGATTTTTTGGACGAAAGAGTAGTTGGCTTCTTACCTGGAGAAAAGCCGCCAAAGATACAATTTTGGCGGCTTATACTTTCTCTAGAATTATATCCTATTTATTTTAAAGAAATGTCGCTTTCTATAAGGCAACACATGATTAGATGTATATTCTTTGCTAAAGGTAAGCAAGGAACACCACGTCGCACCTGACCAAGGCTCTTGCGCTTTTCTTGATTTGTGCTATAATATCAGCGTCCCGGATCTTGCATATACGGGTTTGCTTTTGTATATTTACAATTATTTGTGAATAATTCGAGCCGATTGTTGCTATAACATGCAATTATAAAAACAAGGTGGTTGGAGTAAATGGAAAAAAACGAATACCAAGTTCTTCTTTATTACAAATATGTAACGATTGAAGATCCTGAAACGTTGGCTGTTGAGCATTTGGCAGCATGTAATGAAATTGGTTTAAAAGGTCGTATTATCGTAGGTGCTGAAGGAATCAACGGTACATGTTCGGGCACCGTTGAACAGACGGAAGCTTACATGAACATGATGAGAAGCGATGATCGTTTCAAAGATATCGTTTTCAAAATCGACGAAGTAGATGGACATGCATTCAAGAAAATGCATGTACGTGCACGTGGAGAAATCGTTAACTTGAGCTTGCCTGAGGACATTAACCCAAATGAATTGACGGGCAATTACTTAAGTCCTGAAGAGTTCTTCAAGCAGATGCAAGATGAAGATACAATAGTTATTGATGCGCGTAATGACTATGAGTTCGATCTCGGACATTTCCGTGGTGCTATTCGACCGGAAATTGAAAACTTCCGTGACCTGCCTGGGTGGATTCGCGACAATAAAGAACAGTTCGAAGGGAAGAAAATCCTGACGTATTGCACAGGTGGAATACGCTGTGAAAAGTTCTCAGGTTGGCTAGTACGTGAAGGTTTCGAAGATGTTGGTCAATTGCACGGGGGAATCGTCACGTACGGAAAAGATCCTGTTGCCAAAGGTCAGCTTTGGGACGGACAATGTTACGTATTTGACGAGCGAATTGCAGTTCCAATCAATCAAGTGGAGCATATCATCGTGGGCCGTGATCATTTCGATGGCACGCCGTCAGAGCGCTATGTGAACTGTGCGAATCCAATATGTAACGCAAAAATCATTTGTTCTGAAGAAAATGAACATTTGTATATGCGTAGCTGTTCGGACGAATGCCGTACACATCCACGAAACCGTTACTTCGTTGAGCATAACTTAACTGTAGAGCAATACGATGAGCGTCTTGAAGCAATTGAGCGTCGTAAAAAAGAAACACACGTGATTTAATTGGAAAATGTCTGAGCAGATTAATATCTGCTCGGACATTTTTTTGTGTGGAAAGGAATTTTTAGTATGGTTTTGCTTTGAATAATAGGTAAGTAAATACAAATGCAGAATGGGTGTGAAAGTCAAAAGTATTCTTTTGTCTTAACGAATGTATACTTTTTAGTCTTAAATTCATTAAAATCTACCAAACTTTTACAGTAGATTTACTGCTTTCCAGCCGGTTGTTTAAACAGAAAAAAGTTCTCTAGTAATTCTATTTTTATATTCGTATCTTGATCTGTAACATTTCAATGACTCTCTTATTCTAATTTAACCAGAGCTGATAATAATTAAATTTGATACAGGTCGAGTTTTATCCTAGGCCTATTGGAATAAGACAAATTAATCCTCTGACTTAAATTGTGAATTTTCTTTGATACGATATTTTTTCAATTTGTGATAAAGGGTAGAACGGCTAATTTTCAGGATTTCCGCTGCTTTGGTACGGTTGCCGTTTGCCTCTGTAAGTGCCTGAATCAATACAGACCTTTCTGTTTCATTCAGAAGTTCTTTCCGGTTTATTCCGTTTGATTGTGTGAAAGTTTGGGTGGGCACTTTGTGAGTTTCTTCAACAGATTGTACTCGGTAACTATCAAAATATAGATTATCTTTTTCAATCCAATTGCTAGTAGAAAAGTGAAATGCACGTTCCAGTACATTTTCCAATTCTCTCACGTTTCCAGGCCACTCGTATTGGGTTAACTTTTCTAATGCATCCCTTGTTAATCCCTCTATATGTTTAAACTTTTTTGTTGTGAATTTTTGAAGGAAAAATTCACATAATAATGGAATGTCATTTATTCTTTCCCGGAGTGGAGGAAGGTGTAACTGGATAACATGGATTCGGTAATACAAGTCCTCTCGAAATAGTCCTTTATGAACCATATTGAGTAAATCTTTATTCGTTGCTGTAAGGATTCTTACATCTATTTTTGTTGTTTTTGTATCTCCTATCCGCTCAAATTCTTTTTCTTGCAATACTCTCAAAAGTTTGACTTGTAAAGATAGAGGCATGTCTCCAATTTCGTCTAAAAAAATTGTCCCACCTTCGGCTAATTCAAATTTGCCTGGTTTTCCACCTTTTCTTGCCCCCGTAAATGCACCATCTACATACCCGAAAAACTCGGATTCCAAAAGCTCCTCTGGAATGGCACCACAATTTACTTTAATAAAAGCCCCGGGTCTTCCTGAGGACTGATGGATTCCGTCAGCGATTAATTCTTTTCCTGTCCCGCTTTCTCCAGTAATTAAGATGTTTGAAAAGGTTTGTGAAGCAATATAAGCTTCTTTTTTTAGTTGATTGATGTTTTTGTTTTTTGAAATGATGAGGCCAAATGGATCATTTTCAAATGATACTTTGATTAATTCACCGCGATAGTATGAAATCTCACCTTCCAATCGCTCCATATGGTGCAAAAGGTCCTTCCACACATCCAATTGTTTGAAGATTATCTTGAAAATAGCGCCAATTTTTTCCCCATCTTGAATGATGGGCATTTGGGTTAAAATTGCTTTCTTGTTTCTGATTTCTATAAGCTCACCTTCAATTTTCTCATTGTGTAGGATGCTTTTGTCAGAGGGGATTTCAGGGACAATATGCTTGATCGGTTGATTGATAACTTCTTGTAGGGATTGATAGCCAAATAATGAAAGGAAACTATGATTGACCCTTGTGATTATACCTTCCGTATCGGTTATCAATACCCCATCGTAGGCTAGTTCAAGTGCGCTCTCCAGTACTTTTTCAATTCTTTTGGTTGACTCTAGTTCCTTTGCCACTTTTTCAAAATCAGTAACATCCTTCAGTACGACCATTGCTCCGGTAACTGAAGACCATTCTCTTATCGGAATGAAAGATGCGATGGTTGTCATATTTGGAAAGTACAATCTTTTTATGAAAGTTTGTTCAGTTGTAATTGAGTCCTGCAAGCCCGCAGATAGATTAGAGAAGTATTGCGAGATTGAACGGTTCAGTAACTCTTGCTCTTGAAGTTGAAACAGTGCTAAAGCAGTGGTGTTTACAGAAGTAATACGCATTTCTAAATCAACAGATATGACAGCTTCCTGTAGATGATTCACCAATGATTTCAATCGATTGGCTACATTATGAGCGCTTGTAATTAATCCTTTAATTAATTCGGATTTTGCCATGACTCCCGTCACTTTCCCCATCTTGTTTATAACGACAGCATGTCCAACACCTTTTTTAATCAATAAATCTTTTGCATAGTAAGCGTTTTCTTCCTCATAGATAGTGACAACATTTTTTATAATGATCGGCTCTATGGATACATCCAGTGATCCATTTTCAAGAAGCAAGCGATATAGAGAATATTTAGTGACAATTCCGAGTAATTGTTCATTTTCAATAACGCAGGCGAGATCTTGTTGCTGATTCAGAAAGTGTTTCATAACATCTCTTACAGTGCTTTTTCGAGTAATTTTAATGAAATTAGAGGAAGAAAGCTGATGAACCTGCAATTATATGAACTCCTTTACAGCTAACAGATTTTAATAAATTATAGGCTACATACTTTTCAAAAGATTATATAGCTACTCCACTTCTTAATTGTAAGGAATTTGAATCGAAGAATCAATACAACTGTCTTAATTTTCGGACATTAGATAGAGCATATACACAGTTGAAAGAAAGTCGTTATGTATATTTTTGTGGAATTCCTAGATTTATAGCCATTTTAAATAGTGGCATAGAAATTGCATATATAAAGAGTGAGACAAAAATTTGTTTATCGGGAGTGTGTGCAATTGCGAACGGATTATCAAAGGTATTATTCAGAAAAGGAACGTATCCTGAAAGGCGGTAAAGAAAAATATCACGAACAGAACAAGGTAAAAGGAAAAATGTTTGTACGGGAACGGCTAGCAAGAATTTTTGATCCAAACTCAATTGTCGAAGATGGTGTTTTTGCAAACAGTGAAGATTCATCACTTCCAGCTGATGGCTGTGTGACAGGAATTGGAGAAGTAAATGGGCGCACAGTTTGTTTTTTAGCCGCAGATTCTACAGTCAAGGCGGGTTCGTGGGGTCCAAAGTCGGTAGAAAAAAATATTCGTATTCAGGAAAAAGCGGCAGACTTAAAAATTCCGATTTTATACCTGATCGACTCCGCGGGAGCAAGAATTACAGAACAATTAAATGTTTTCCCTGGTAAACGCCATGGCGGTAAAATTTTCTATAATCAGATTCAATTGTCAGGAGTTGTTCCGCAAATCACTATTTTATTTGGGCCTTCGCCGGCAGGAGCTGCTTATGTTCCTGCATTTTCGGATTTGGTTATTATGATTGATCAAAATTCGAGTGCATACTTAGGTTCTCCGAGAATGGTAGAGATGGCAATTGGGGAAAAAACAACGATGGATAAAATGGGCGGTGCAAAAATGCATTGTTCAGTAAGCGGGTTAGGCGATGTACTTGTAGAAAGTGAGGAAGAGGCAATTGAAGCTTGTAAACGTTATTTAGGATATATGCCTCAAAATTGGCAAGAAACCCCTTCTAAAGAAGATGCGAAAAATCCGATAAGTGGTAGAAATATAGCAGAAATCATTCCTTTGAATCAAAATACACCATTTGACATGTACGAACTAATTGATCAAGTGATTGACGAGGGTAGTTGGTTTGAGTATAAAAAATTATTCGCCCCCGAACTAATCACAGGATTTGCACGATTGAATGGGGAGGTTAAAGGAATTATCGCCAACCAATCCAAAGTCAAAGGGGGGACATTGTTCGTCGATTCTCCTGATAAGGCAGCACGGTTTATCATGATTTGTAATGCTTATAGTATCCCTTTACTCTACTTGTCCGATGTTCCGGGATACATGATCGGTTCAAAAGTAGAACAGAGTGGAATTATTCGGCATGGTGCAAAAATGATTTCAGCGCTATCCGAAGCGACTGTTCCAATTGTATCGGTCATTGTACGTAAATGTTATGGTGCCGGGCTTTATGCAATGGCAGGTCCAGCGTTTGGATCAGATGCCGTATTGGCTTTGCCAAGTGCCCAAATTGCTGTGATGGGACCTGAAGCAGCAATCAATGCTGTATATTTCAACAAAATCCAAGAAATTCCGGAAGAGGAACGTCCAGCTTTTATAAGCGAAAAAAGAAAGGAGTATACAGAAGACATCGATATTTTCAAACTTGCTTCGGAGCTGATTATTGATGATTTGGTCGGATTCGATGAAATGAGAACAGAACTGATTCGCCGATTTAATCTATATCGAACGAAGAGTGTGACAAAATACGAAAAACGTAACGCGATTCATCCAGTGTGATTATTTAGAATGCCGAGGTGATAAAAGTGAGCTATGAAACCATATTGTATGAAGTGACTGATAATATAGCCAAAATTACGATGAATCTTCCTGAGATGAGAAACCCTTTAACGAAGCAGTTAACAAAGGATTTAATAGTTGCTATTCGAACAGCAGATCAAGATCGAGATGTTCATGCGATTATTTTAACTGGGGCTGGAAAGGTGTTTTCGGCGGGTGGCAATTTAAATGAGTTTAAAGAGAACTTCGAAAAAGCGGTCCCGCAACTTCATCATGAGGGCAAAGAAAGTACTGAATTGTTTAAGCTGGGAGCAACGGTTAAAACACCTATTATTGCTTCCGTTAATGGTCCCGCATTGGGGGGAGGGACAGGGCTCGTAGCAATGTCACATATTGCGATTGCGTCGAATAAGGCCAAACTAGGATTAACTGAGCTGAAACTCGGACTTGTACCTTTTGTAATCTTGCCATGGGTAAGACGAGCAGTTGGCGATCGACGCGCTATGGAGCTTATGTTAACGGCTGAAATCATTGATGCGGAAAGAGCAAAAGACTATGAACTTGTTCATCGGGTAGTACCGCATGAAGAGTTGGAAGAGGAAACGTGGGCTCTAGCAAAAATAGTTGCTTCACACAGTCCTTTAGCGGTTAATTTAGGCATGGATGCCTATTTTACAACAGAACAAATGGATTTCATGAAGTCATTTGATTATTTATCGACATTGAGGCTTGTGTCTTTTCAAAGTGAGGATTTGAAAGAAGGCGCATCTGCATTTTTGGAAAAAAGAAAACCAAAATGGCAAGGCAAATAAAGGAGGAAAAAATGATGGAAATTCAATCGCCAATGAGTGGTAGTATATGGAAAGTTGAAGTTCGTGAAGGGGATACAGTAGCAGCAGGGGATATCGTCATGATTTTAGAATCGATGAAAATGGAAATTCCGATTGAGGTAACAGATGCAGGGATGGTAAAGGAAATAAAGGTGGCAGAAGGAGATTTTGTACAAGAAGGGGATTCAGTTGTAGTAATTGGATAATAGCAGAAAGAAGGTTTGACATGATGAAGAAAATTCGAATTGGTGCTGCACAAGGTTTTTATGGTGATACCATCGAACCTGCTATTGCGACTGCTAAATACGGCAATGTCGATTATATTAGTTTTGATTGTTTAGCAGAATTGACAATGGCAATTTTGCTGAAGGACAAACAAAAAGACGACAATCTTGGTTATACCAGGGACATTACAACGTCAATGAAAGCCTTGCTTCCTTATGTGAAGGAGAAGGGCATTAAACTGTTGACTAATGCAGGGGGCATTAACCCAGTTGCTGCTCAGCAAGAGGTTATTCGTGTAGCTAAAGAGTTGGGAATGGATGATTTAAAAGTGGCGGTTGTCACAGGTGATAATTTAATTGATCAAATCGATGACCTTATTGCACAGGGAGTTTCATTTAATCATATGGAAACAGGTGCATCCATTGATAGTGTGAAAGAGAAACTGAAGTTTGCGAATGCTTATCTCGGCTCTATGCCAATTGTTGAGGCGCTGAAACAGGGGGCGGATGTGGTAGTGACGGGTAGAACTACAGATACGGCGCAGTTTCTTGCCCCTTTAATTTATGAATATGGTTGGTCAGTAGAAGATTGGAATCAGCTCGCGAGTGGGGTTTTCATGGGGCATCTTTTGGAATGCTCGGCCCAGTCGACAGGCGGTAACTTCAGTGGCGATTGGGAGCAGGTTGAACGAGTAGAGGAAATTGGTTATCCCATTGCTGAAGTGGACGCGTCTGGTGAATTCATTATAACAAAAGTGGGTGAGCGTGGCGGTCTAGTAAGTGTTGACACTGTTAAAGAACAAATGCTGTATGAAATACATGACCCATCTGCTTATATTACGCCAGACGTCATTGTCGATTTGACGCAAGTCAAACTGGAGAATGTTGGGGAGCATCATGTGAAGGTTAGCGGCGTTAAAGGCAAACCGAAGCCTGACCAATTAAAGGTTGTGATGGGCTATGAGGATGGTTATATGGGGCAAGTTCTTATGGGATTCTCATGGCCGGATGCGCTGAAAAAAGCGAGGAAAGCGGATGAAGTCATTCGTAAGCAAATCGAGCAAAAGGGCTTGCTTTATAAGGAAATTCATACGAGCTATCTAGGCTATGATTCTTTACACGGTCCACTTGCTAAGGAGCCGAGTGAGGACTTGAATGAGGTCTATTTACGGATGGCGGTTAGGTCGAAAACGAAGCAAGACGCTGCACAATTAGGCCGTTTGTTTCCTCCCTTGTTTTTGAATGGTCCGCCAGCAGCAGGTGGCTTCTATGGTAATATCCCAACCAGACAGCTCCTTGGCATGTGGTCGGCACTTATTCCGAGAGAAATTGTAGAAAGCCAAGTGAAGATTCGTGTGGAAGAGGTGGGAACATATGTCTAACGTTTTGTTGAAGGACATGGCACAAGTGCGATCTGGGGATAAAGGAAATACGGTGAATATCGGTTTATTTGCTGCTAATGAAGACATGTACAAGCTCTTTGCAAAACAAGTGACGGCTGATAAAGTGAAAGCGCATTTTCAGGGCTTAGTCGATGGAGAAGTAATCCGTTACGAAGTGCCAACGATTCATGCTTTTAATTTCATCTTAAAAGATGCTTTGAACGGCGGAGGTTCAACGTCGATTCGAGTAGATAATCTGGGGAAATGTTTTGGTGCAAACTTACTGCGAATGGAAATTGAAGTGCCAGAAGAGGTGGGGGTGTGAGTATGGCATACGAACCTTACTTTACAGAAGAGCATGAAGAATTGCGTAAAACAATTCGCAAATTTGTCAGCAAAGAGGTTGTTCCCTTTGTAGAAGAATGGGAAGAGGCAGGAATCTTTCCAATGGAATTGTTAAAGCGAATGGGTGATTTAGGTTTTCTTGGTTTACGCTATTCGGAAGAAGTTGGTGGCCAGGGTGGCGATTATTTTACAAGCATTATCTTTGCGGAAGAGCTTGCAAAATGTGGCTGTGGAGGAGTACCGATGGCGATTGCTGTTCAAACAGATATGGCAACACCGCCCATCGCTGAATTTGGTAATGCCGAACAAAAGGAACGTTTTCTGACGCCAGCCATAAAAGGAGATAAGCTGGCTGCGATTGGCATTAGTGAGCCGAACCACGGTTCTGATGTTGCCTCTGTTGAAACAAGAGCGCGTAGAGACGGTGATGATTGGATTATCGATGGTTCAAAAATGTTTATCACAAATGGGACACGCGCAGATTTCGTCACGCTTGTCACGCGAACGTCAGACGAACCGGGTTACAAAGGAATCAGTCTATTTATAGTGGAACTCGATAGCCCAGGTGTGTCAGTTAGTCGGAAGTTGGACAAAGTTGGTATGCGTTCCTCTGATACAGCTGAGCTGATATTCGATAATGTACGAGTGCCACATGCTAATTTACTTGGTGAAGAGGGCAAAGGGTTTTCTTATATTATGTGGGAGTTGCAAGGGGAGCGCATGATCGCTGCCGCCGGCTCCATTGGAATGGCGGAGCAAGCCTATGAGCTAGCCTATGACTATGCCAAATCGAGAAAACAATTCAATCAGCCAATTGCAAATTTCCAAGTGATTGCTCATTTGCTTGCGGAGATGAAAACAGAAATCGAAGTGTGTAGGGAATTGACGTATGCAACGGCCTATCGTTTTTCAAAAGGCGAAGTACCGAGTAAAGAAATTTCGATGACTAAGCTTGCAGCTGCACAAATGGCTCATTGGGTAGCAGACCGTGCGCTCCAAATCTTCGGTGGTAATGGCTATATGATGGAATATCCAATTCAACGTATTTGGCGTGATACGAGGCTATATCGCATTGGTGGCGGAGCAGATGAAGTGATGAAGGAAATCATCGCCAAACAAATGGGCTTGTGAACCTGAGAAAAGGAAGTGAGTAAATGACCCACTGGATGTTTACTGAAGAGCATAACATGTTTCGGAATTCAGTTAAGAAATTTGTGGAAAAAGAAATCACCCCATTTGTTGAAGAGTGGGAAGAAGCAGGAGAAGTTCCAAGAAGCGTGTTTGAGAGAGTGGGAGAGTTAGGGTATTTGGGGACGAAATTTCCGGTCGAATACGGTGGTGCAGGATCCGATCTGATTATGGATGCTATTTTCAATGAGGAACTCACCAAATGTGGATCGGGTGGAATTGGTGCTTCGATTGTTGCGCATATCGGCATTGCACTGACTCCGATTTGGCGTTTTGGCAATCATGAGCAGAAGCTAAAATACCTGCAGCCTGGCGTTGAAGGAAAAAAGATTGCCGCATTAGGCATTACGGAACCAAATGCAGGTAGTGATGTTTCTTCGATTGGCACGAAGGCAGTCGATAAGGGCGATCATTATTTGTTAAATGGCTCAAAAACCTTTATTACAAATGGTGTGAACGCTGATTATGTCGTTGTTGCTGCAAAAACGGCTGATGGTTCTGGGCATCGAAACATGAGTCTGTTCATTGTAGAAAGTACTTGGGAGGGGTTTTCTGTTGGTAAGAAACTCGACAAGTTAGGGTGGCGGGGGTCTGATACAGGCGAGTTGTACTTTGAAAATGTAAAAGTGCCTAAGGAGAATTTGATTGGACGCCTAAATGAAGGATTCAAGTATATTATGATCAATTTTCAATGGGAACGATTGACATTAGCCCTTTCAAGTATTGCATTGGCCGAAAAGGCATTGGAGGACACGGTGCGTTACAGTAAAGAACGCATCCAATTCGGAGGTCCACTGGCTCAATTCCAAGTGCTTCGGCACAAAATGGTTGATATGGCCATTGACATTGAAAAGGCAAGAAGTATTACCTATCGGACGGTTTATCGCTATGACAAAGGCCAAGATGTCACAACAGAAGCGACGATGGCTAAAGCCTATGCCGCGGAAATGGTGAGCAGAGTATGTGACCAAGCCCTTCAAATCCACGGTGGCAATGGTTATATGATGGAATATCCTGTTCAACGTTATTGGCGTGATGCACGTCTTCAATCGATTGGCGGAGGAACGACGCAAATTATGAATGAGATACTCACGAAAAGACTGCAAATCATTGAAAACTAATGTGGTGGAGGCAATGACAATGAGAGAAGAAATTTCAGTGATTAATCGCGTTGCAATTGGTGATATCATCCGCAGAGCGGCAGGTCGCTATGAGAATAAGACGGCGCTTGTGGAAGGGGAACAGAAGCTGACGTATCGAGAGCTTGACCAAGCCTGTAACCGCTTTGCAAATTACTTGATTGGAAGCGGTTATAAAAAAGGAGATGGCATTGCGACGATATGTGGCAACTCGATTGACCATGTAATTGCAATGTACGGCATTCAAAAAGCAGGTCTAATTTGGGTGCCGGTAAATCCAGGACTTTCGAGTGTGGAGCAACAATATATTTTAAACAAAGCAGATGTGAAAGTAATCATTATCGATCATGCTTTTTTGCAAGCAGATCGTTCTCGCTTTGATAGTTCGACAATTATTATTGTGAACAACATAGAGGGAGAGGCTGGAAAGTCTTTTACTGAAACACTCGTTGGGCAATCTCATGAAGAGCCAGATGTCGACATTCATGACCGTGATGTCGCACAAATTATGTTTACCAGTGGCACTACGGGCAATCCAAAAGGGGTTTGTATTAGCCATTTAACTGTTTATCTTGCGAGTTTAGGAAATATTGCTGACCTGCTTATTAAGGAAAGTGAAGTACTACTAGTCATTATGCCAATGTTCCATTGTGCGCAGCATTCATTTAACACCTCCTTCTTATCCATTGGTGCCAAGCTCGTGGTGGCGAAAAAATTTGAACCTGAGAATTTTATGCAAACGATTGAAAGGGAACAAGGAACATTTATATTCGCGTTACCTATGATGTATCGAGCGATAATTCATCATCCAAATCGGAAAAATTATAATTTGACATCGTTACAAACTTGTTTGTATGCCATGGCACCTATGGATCAAACGACATTGAAAAAAGGGATCGCAGAGCTAGAGGCTGACTTTTTACTTGGAACAGGGCAAACGGAAATGTATCCCGCGACGATGTTCTTTAAATCAGAAGAGCAACTGAAACGCTTTGGTTCTTATTGGGGAACGACCGCGATTATCAATGACACGGCTGTAATGGACGACGAGGGTAATCTATTGGGAAAAGGTCAAATTGGGGAAATTGTCCACCGTGGCCCAAATGTGATGAATGGCTACCTAGATAATGAGGAAGCGACAAAGGAAACACGGTTATTTGGTTGGCATCATACAGGGGATTTAGGCTATTGGGATGAAGACGGGCAAATGGTGTTTGTAGATCGGAAAAAAGACATGATTAAAACTGGCGGCGAAAATGTGGCTTCCATTAAAATTGAGCAAATGCTCTTAAACCACGAAAAGATTGAAAATGCCATCGTTGTCGGCCTGCCGCATGAAAAGTGGATTGAAGCCGTAACGGCCATTGTTCGTCCGAAAACGGGACAAGAGGTGACGGAGGACGAAATTATTGCTTATTGTAAAGAGAATCTGGGCGGTTTCCAAGTGCCGAAAAAAGTAATATTCGTAGATGAATTTCCGATGACCACGACAGGTAAAATTCAAAAGCAAAAACTACGTGTACAGTATGAAAGCTTATTTGAAGATGTAACGAGTATGCACTGACACTAAAAAATGAGGAGTGTTCGATTTATGATAAATGGTATTGGTTCATGGCTCGTGAAGCATAGTGATCGACAGGCGAATAAAACAGCAATCGTCTACAAAGACAAACGCTTTACGTATCGACAGCTAAATGACCGCGTAAATCGTTTAGCGCATTCACTTGTCGATCTTGGTGTCAGAAAAGGTGATCGAGTCAATGCGCTTCTTTTTAACAGAAATGAGTTAATGGAAGCATTGTTTGCCTGTGCGAAAATTGGCGCCATTTTTGTGCCGATTAATTTCCGTTTAAGCCTTGAGGAAGTTGAATATATTGTGCATGATTCAGGCGGTATTATTTTCATATATGATGACAGATTGGAAGGCATTGCGGAGGGACTTACAGCACGGACGCCGCAAATTCGTTCGTTTATTCGAGTGGGGGACGATCAGACAGGAATGCATCTAGCGTACGAGCTGCTCCTTGCAGATGCAAAGCGTGAAGAGCCGGAATATGTTGTGTGCTTAGACGATGCACATATGATGATGTATACATCTGGGACAACGGGCAGACCTAAGGGAGCTGTCCTAACACATGGCAATACGCAATGGAATGCCATCAATTGCCTGGACGCGCTACCAATTACTGAAGATATGATTACGTTAACAGTGGCACCATTGTTTCATATTGGTGGGATGAATATCTTTACAACGCCAGCCTTATACAAAGGTGGGACAGTTATCTTAGAGGATAAATTCGATCCGCAATTGACATTGGAGCTCGTTGAACGCGAAAAAATAACAGCTTTGTTTCTTGTACCGGCAATGTGGCTGGCTATTACGCAATTTCCAAATCTAGAAAACTATGATGTCAGCTCGTTAACCTTTAATATCTCAGGCGGGGCTCCTTGTCCGCTTACAATCATTGAATTTTTTCAAAATCGTGGCATCCCGTTCTACGAAGGTTTTGGTTTAACGGAAACGGCACCGGTTGTCGCAGTGCTTGATAGCGAAAATAGTGTAAGGAGAAATGGCTCTGTCGGTAAGCCACCGATACACACAGAGATAAAAGTTGTAGATGCATATGGCAATGAAGTGCCAACTGGAGAAGTAGGAGAGTTAGTGGTGAAAGGACCTAATATTTTTGTTGAATATTGGAACAAGCCTGAGGCAACGAAAGAAGCGATTCGAAACGGTTGGTTTTTTACAGGAGACCTTGCTAAACAAGATGAAGAAGGTTTTCTTTACATCGTAGATCGTATGAAAGACATGATTATTACAGGTGGTGAAAACGTCTACCCGATTGAGGTGGAGCAAGTCTTAATCCGCCATCCGAATATAAGAGAGGTCGCGGTTGTAGGCTATCCAGATGAAAAATGGGGCGAGTCCGTAAAAGCGGTAATCGCTTTGAAGAATCCAAACGAATCGCTGGATTTACAGGAGGTTCGTGCATTTTGTGAAGAGAAACTTGCTTCGTTTAAAATTCCGAAGCAAATCGACTTGGTGAATGAATTGCCGAGAAATGCAACAGGAAAGGTTTTGAAAATCGTTTTACGTGCAAAAGAGACGGAAAATTCTTTGATTTAAAGGGGGATAAACATGTTTAATAAAAAATTTGACCACTTCGAAGTCGGTGAAACGTGGCGTTCGAGAGGGCGCACCATTACGGAGGCAGATATTGTCATGTTTTCTGCATTTAGTGGAGACTGGTACCCGCTTCATACAGATAAAGAGTATGCGGAAAACAACACACCGTTTAAGCAAAGAATTGCCCATGGCATGCTTGTGTTATCGGTAGCTACTGGACTGCAAGTGATGGAACCAGAAGTCATTGTTGCATTTTATGGCATTGAACATCTACGATTTATTCGCCCAACCTTCATCAATGACACGATACATGTGGAATTGGAGGTCACTGATTTACTAGACAAAGGAAATGGCACGGGTGTGGTAACAGCTATTCAAAAAGTTGTGAAACAAACAGGTGAACCCGTGACGACAGGCGTATTAAAAATACTCATCAATAAAGAGCAATAATCGATTATGAGAGAGGTGGTATTGACATGGTCAATACAACAGAGACGTACGACTGGCAGCTGATTGTCAATCAGCTGTATACCTATTTACGCTTAAAAACAGTTCCGGTTGGTATGAAAATGTTCGAGAAAGCAGAGGACATGGAAGCAATCCCGAAGATCAGACGGCCACAATCGGTACACACGGCTGATCAGATTGTGGCACAAGCAGCTAGGCTGGGCTGGACCGTGGGCATAACTGAAGAAGATTTGGTGATGCCGCAGTGTAGTGCGGTTCTTGGCTTACATCCCCGTGATGAACAATGGTTAGATGGGAAGGAAATGGCAGGGATTTGGTTTGAAAACCAGAAGGATTCTGCTGCTCATCAGTCGGCGATGACTGTCAATCCTTATGGGAGGCATGCAGCAATGGCTGTTTCACCTCTTGTCTCGAATCGACTAAGTCCTCCAGATATTTGTTTGATTTACGCAACACCGGGACAGATGATTTTGCTCATTAACGGCCTACAGTGGAAGGATTATAAAAAACTCGAGTGGGGAGTTGTCGGCGAGTCTTCCTGTGCGGACTCTTGGGGACGGGCGCTTGCAACGGGTGAACCGAGCTTGTCGATTCCTTGTTATGCGGAAAGGCGATATGGTGGTGTCTTGGATGATGAAATGCTAATGGCGTTAGCGCCGGCTGATCTAGTGAAGGCCCTCGAAGGCGTAGAGAAGTTAAGTCGAAATGGCTTGCGTTACCCAATTCCTCAGTATGGCATTCAAATGGATGCGCGTAGTGGGTTGGAAGCTAGTTACGGCAAACGCAGTTGATGGTTACGAAAGGGGGGCTTTTATAATGCGAAACTGGGTGCTATATGAAAAAGTGTCTAACAAGGCTTATATAACTTTGAATAGACCGGAGGCCATGAACGCCATGCCTCCGAGTGGCTTTCAACAGCTCGCTGAAGCATTTAAGGAATCGAGAGAAGACGATGAGGTTCGAGTGATTATTTTAACAGGTGCAGGGGAGCAGGCATTTTGTGCTGGGGCTGATTTAAAGGAAACCATTCCTGCAATCACCGAAGGGACAATGGATCCAGGTCTATTAGATGATGTCGTGTTGAAACATACGCCATTATGGAAGCCGATTATTGCCGCGGTCAATGGCCATTGTTTGGCGGGGGGCATGGAAATCCTTCAGGCAACAGATATTCGAATTGCGGCTGAGCACGCAACTTTTGGCTTGCCTGAACCGAAATGGTCGATTATGGCGGCAGCGGGTTCCCTAGTCAGGCTCGTTCGACAAATCCCTTATTGCAGGGCAATGGAAATCTTACTGACAGGGGAATCCATCACGGCTAAAGAAGCACTTGATATTGGCTTGATCAACAAGGTTGTGCCGTCTAGTCAACTCTTAGCTGAAGCCGAATCCTATGCAGAGAAAATTTGCAGGAACGGCCCGATTGCTGTACAAGCAACGAAAGAGGCTGTAGTTCGTTTACAAAGTTTGCCGATGGAATTAGCGTTCCGAGAAGAATGGAACTATGCAAATAAAGCGTTTATGAGTGAGGATGCAAAAGAAGGTTTGAAAGCATTCGCGGAAAAACGAGCACCGCTTTTTGTGGGGCGTTGAATACAGTTAGGGGGATTTTTTAAGATGAAGACGATAAATGACATATTGCAAGAAGCAGTAAACAAATGTCCCACTTACATCTTTTTATACGAAGGTTCGAAAAGTCTGACCTATAAGCAATTGGATGAAGTGACAGATCGGCTGGCCTCGGCTTTTCTAGAGGAAGGGTTAACAAGAGGCGATCATATTGCAATCCTTGCTTTAAACCAAATGGAATGGCTCATTTCGTATTTTGCCGCAGCGAAAATTGGTGTGGGCGCTGTCGCGTTAAGCGTTCGGTATCGGGATACTGAATTGGAATACATGCTCAATCATTCCGAGGTAAAAGCAATTGTGTCTATCGATAAAATTCCGGGTTTTAATTTCTCGGAGTTTTTCTTCGACTTCCAATCAGAAATCCCAACTGTTGAAAAGTATATCTTTATCGGTGAGGGATTTGAAGGCAGTTTGTCTTTTTCCGAACTAATTGGAAGAAGCACGGATAGCGATAAATTAAACTCATGTAAAAAAGAAGTGATTCCTGAAGATCTTGCCGTCATGATTTATACTTCTGGAACGACTGGAAAGCCCAAAGGAGCCATGATCACCCATCGAAGTATATTAGCTTCAGCGCGTGCGCAGGTTAATCATTTTCAAATAAATGAGGAAGATGTAACTATTCAAAGCCTACCACTGAACCACGTTGGTGGTATTACATGTCAGGTTATAGTGACATTGATCAGTAAAGGAATGGCTGTGCTCATTCCAGAGTTCCGACCAGAAAATGTGTTATCAGCTATTCACCAACATAAAGCCACACTTTTTGGTGGTGTCCCGACAATGTATTTAATGTTGCTTTCCCATAAAGGCTTTTCGACCTATGATCTGAGTACCGTGCGGATTAGCATTATTGGTGGTTCGAATGTTGAACCGGCGTTATGTCAAGAAATCACAAAATTGATGCCAAATGCGAAATTGGTAAACCTATATGGGCTGAGTGAGAGCTCGGGCGCATGTATCTTGTCAAGGGTAAGTGATTCAATCGAAAAAGTTCAAAAGACAATCGGTGTGATAATTGGAGATTTCGTCGCTAAAGTTGTGGATGGGAAGCGACAAGAAGTCGTGAATGGTGAAATGGGCGAGCTAGTAGTGAAAGGTGATTGTCTAGCGAAGGGGTATTATAGGGATGAAGAAAATACGGAAGATACCTTTTCAGAAGACGGCTGGTTATACACAGGAGATATTGTGAGCACTGATGAGGAAGGCTATATCAGTTTTAAAGGAAGAAAAAAAGAAATCTATATTCAAGGTGGATTTAACGTGTTGCCTGTTGAGATTGAAAATGTGTTAACCGCACATCCGTCTATTTCGATTGCGGCAGGCATCGGGGTTCCCGATTCGTTTTACGGTGAAGTGGGGCGCTATTATATTGTTCTGGCCGTTGGTAAGCAACTAGCGGAGGCAGAATTAGTCACCTATTGCCAAGAACATCTCGCAGATTACAAAGTACCAAAGCAGTTCGTATTTGTCGATGAATTGCCGATGACACCATCCGGGAAAATTCAAAAAACTAAACTAAAAGAACGGTATACACAACCGCAGTAAATGAGTGAATCAAACGACATAGAAAGGGGTACGATCCGTTATGTTTACTAAAATATTGATTGCCAATCGAGGAGAAATTGCAGCAAGAATCATTCGAACATGTAAGGAAATGGGGATTGCAACGGTTGCGATTTATTCGGAGGCAGATGCGGAGGCCCTTCATGTCCAAGCTGCTGATGAAGCCTATTTAATTGGACCGCCACGTGTCAACGAGAGTTATCTAAACATCGATAAGATTATTGAAGTGGCGCAAGCTTCTGGGGCCGAAGCGGTTCATCCGGGCTATGGTTTACTATCGGAAAACGCGGATTTTGTGAAGCGTTGTCAAGAGGTTGGACTCGTTTTCATAGGACCTGAAACGGAAGCAATCGCAAAAATGGGCAGTAAAATTGAAGCGCGAAAGTTAATGAAAGCAGCGGGTGTTCCGATTGTTCTGGGTATTGACTATCCGTTACAAGACACGGAGGAAGCAATTATGGTTGCTAACGACATCGGCTATCCCGTCATGTTAAAAGCCTCTGCAGGTGGAGGGGGCATAGGTATACAAATTGTAAACGACAGTGAGGAATTGAGGAAAGCCTTCGCGGGCAATCAAAAAAGGGCGACCGACTATTTTGGTGATGGTGCCATGTTTATAGAAAAGTATGTAGCAAATCCAAGACATATTGAAATTCAAATACTTGCTGACAATCAGCACAATACCGTGTACCTATGGGAACGAGAATGTTCGATTCAACGCCGCCATCAAAAAATTCTGGAAGAAGCGCCATCTCCATTTTTAGACGAAGAAACGCGCATAAAAATGGGAGAAGTAGCTGTAAAAGCAGCCAAATCAATCGGATACATCAACGCGGGGACGATTGAATTTTTAGTAGATGAAGAAAAGAATTTCTACTTTCTTGAGATGAATACAAGATTGCAAGTAGAACACCCAATCACAGAGGAAATAACGGGGATAGATTTGGTTAAAGAACAACTAAACATTGCATTCGGTAAAAAGCTGTCATTTCTTCAATCGGATATTGCTAGAAGTGGTCATGCAATTGAAGTGAGAATCTATGCGGAAGATCCAAAAACATTTTTTCCATCTCCAGGTAAAATCACAAAAATGACATTACCAAGTGGAGATAATATCCGTCATGAACTTGCTGTAAACGAACAATCAACGGTTACTCCGTTTTATGACCCGATGATTGCTAAATTAATCGTAAAAGGCCATACAAGAGAACAAGCAATTGAAGAAATGAAACAAGCTCTTGATTACTATGTGGTGGAAGGCATTAAAACAAATATTCCCATGTTGAAAAATATTATTGCGCATGAAGCTTTTTTGAATGGTGATACAACTACCAACTTTGTGGCACAGCATTTGCAAGCCAAATCCTTAACGTTATAAAAAAATGGGGAGGGGTTCGAAGATGTCTATTTCCGATAAGATTATCTACACATTTCTATTGCTCGTTAGCGTAACACTTATTGGGATGCTTACGGGTTCATGGCGCATAATTCTTTATCCTTATTTAGTCGTTATCGGTATCGCTATTTTGGCGGGATTAGTGAAAAATGTGAAAAGAAATCCTCGTAAAATATGGATTCCAGCATCTGTTTCACTTGCCTATATCATTTTATATAGCTGGCTCGATATGATCACGATTGATTCACCAACAGGAGGAACTTCGTATATTTTAGGGCTAACCCCAAGCATGGCCATCTATTTATTAGGTATTTGGCCATTAGCTAATCTCATTTGTTTACTTTACGCATGGACCTTTACTTACGAGGAATCAGTTCATAATTAATAGTATTTCCCGATTTTATCCGGTAGATATCCGGTAGATATCCGCTACTTCTAATAAGTAGCGGGATGGTTTGTAGACTAACGAAAAGGGGTGGGGTAAATGAGCGGTACGATTATTACGATTGTCATCATCTATCTACTTATTTGTATTTTAATCGGTGTATGGGCAACGGGGAAAACGAAGACAACAAGTGATTTTTTAATAGCTGGTAAAAGTCTAGGTATGTTTGTTATGGCTATTGCTGCATTCTCTTCCATTCAAAGCGGTTTTGGCATGTTGGGCGGGACGGGATTAACGTTTTCTGGAGGCATGGGGTTTTTAGCTGGCGTTGGAATTGCCGCCCCTTTAGGTTTTGCACTAACTTGGTTTTTAGTTGGGAAAAGAATGTGGAAGATTGGTCAACTAGGTGAAATATACACACTTGGAGATGTGGTCGAGAAAAGATACAACAGTAAGGCTGTAAGGGGATGGATTGGACTAGCCGTTACGCTTGGTGTTATTGGCTATCTAGGTACACAGGTCCAAGCCATGGGCATTATTATGCATACGGTTTTTGGTGTTTCTCCAAAGATAGGAGCACTTATTGGACTTGCAATACTCGGATTTTACTGCGTTGGTGGTGGAGTTATTGCGGGTGTATATACGGATTTATTCCAAGGGATCATTATGGTTACGGTTTCCGTTGTGATTTTCTTCATGGCGCTGAATATTGGTGGCGGTGTTCAGAATATCACGGAGAGTTTACAAAGTGCTGATCCACTTATGGCTTCGCCATTTGGAACTTACTCCATACTATCCATTGCCTGTTGGATCTTTTTGTTTAGTTTAGGTGCGGCTGGACAGCCCCATTTTATCACGAAATTTTTAATGATAAAAGATCAGAAGCAATTGAAATGGGGAGCATTTACCGCTGGGTTTGCGTACACATTGAGCACTCTATTAGTGATTGGTATCGGCTTAACTGCTAGATCTCTTTATATAAAAGGGGAATTTCCAGAACTAGCCTCACCAGATGAAGCATTGACTGTATTTATTACACATTTTACATCCCCAATTATTGGCGGTTTAGTCATTGCGGGATTGCTTGCGGCTATTATGTCTACGGGCTCAAGCTTTGTGACGCTTGGTGCTTCAGGGTTAACTAGGGATATTCCGAAAGCTTTTAATATGAAAGTGAAAAATGAATTGCTTTGGAATCGAATAGCTGTCGTAGGTTTGCTTGTACTTTCTACGCTATTTTCATTTTATATGGATACATTGGTAGCCCTACTTGGGGTTTTTGGTTGGGGAACTTTTGCATCCGCAGTCTTTCCAGCCGTTGTACTCGGGCTCATTTGGGAAAAGGCGACGAAGTATGGAGCGATTTCAAGTATCATTATTGGCCTAGGCTTGAATTTTGCATTAGAGATTGGCGGAAAATATGGTGTGGTCATACTTCCACCAGGAGTTATTGTGGGAGCTGTTGCATTTGCGATTTCAATTATTGTCTTCATTGTCGTTTCGTTGCTAACGCAAAAGTCGATTGTCCAACTCGACGAAGAGATGCTCGATGCGATGGAGGGCTAACGCTTAGGGGAGGTATGGAAAATGGACGTCGGGTACTTAGTCAATAGGGTGGAAAAGAACTATCAAACAATAGATCCAGAAAAAATCGCTTTAAGATTTGAATCGAATGAAGCATGGACCTATGGCGATTTAAATCATCAGGCAAACCAATATGCGCATGCACTTCGTCAAATGGGCGTTAAAAAAGGAGATCGAGTTGGGATTTTGTTATACAACTGTCTTGAATACTTTGCCCTCTATTTCGCAATTGCAAAGCTAGGAGCGATTGCCGTTCGCATTAACTTTCGATTAACCAGTGAAGAGTTTACCTATATTTTGAATGATTCAGGCCCGGAAATATTGTGTTTACATTCGAATATAGCTGAAAGAATAGCGTCAATTCGAGACGCAGTCCAGGTGAAAGAATACCTATGTCTTGAAAAAGATGGGCATTCAATTCCTGAATGGTCAAAGAGTTGGCGTAAGTTAGAAGAGGGAAATGGAACAGGGCCGGTCCATACAGATATCGATAAAGCTGACCCGGTTATGTTGATGTACACATCGGGCACTACGGGAAGTCCTAAAGGTGCTCTATGGTCGCATGAAAATACGTTATGGTTTGCGAACATGCAAATACTGAAATGGGGGCTACATGCAGAGACAATCGGCATGTCAACAGGTCCTCTTTATCATGTCGGAGCCATGGAAGATCTTGTGATTCCGACACTTTTAGTGGGTGGAACAATCATCGTAACGCAGAGTGGAGGCTTTGAAATTGAACGAATCGTCAATGTGATTGAAAAGGAACAAGTAACAGATTGCTTCCTGTTTCCATTTATGATCTATGATTTGTTGAATCATCCTACAGCATCCAAATACAAATTTTCGAATTTACGACAAATCTATTCTGGGGGCGACCCTGTAATTCCTTGGGCAATTGAACAACTCTATGCGAAGTATCCGCATGTTGGATTTGTTCAAGTTTATGGCCTAACGGAAGGCACACCCATTGCTGCTTCTCTTGACTCGAAGGATGCACAAACGAAAGGGCATACAGTTGGAAAGCCCATGCCGTTTACGGAAATTAAAATTGTAGATGATGAAGAAAACGTGTTGGGCTTTGATCATGTCGGAGAAATTTGCATAAAGGGTCCGTCTGTTTCGATGGGATATTGGCGAAAAGAAGCAGAGACAGCACGTACATTTATCGATGGATGGTGTCATACGGGCGATCTCGGTTATATTGATCAACATGGTTATCTTGCCATATCAGGTCGAAAAAAAGACATGATCCGAAGTGGTGGTGAAAATATTTATCCAGTAGAAGTAGAGGATGTGCTCATACGCCACCCGGCCATACGAGATGTAGCCATTATTGGAATTCCTGATCCGAAATTTATAGAGTCAGTTTGTGCAGTCATTGTTCTGACACCAGGAATGACGATAACAAAACAGGAAATAGAAGAATTCATCTCAGAAAAACTTGCACGCTACAAAAAACCAAAAGAAATAGTCTTTGTGGATGAACTTCCGAGAACGCCCTCAGGGAAAATTCAAAAATATCGATTGAGAGAACAATTTAGTTTGACGGTCTGAGGCGTTTTATGTTACCAGTTCTTTAGCACGATAAAATCCGAGAAAGGGTGGAGAGATTGTTCCTTATCAATCAATTATTAGATCATCATGCGAAACATTTACCGGAAAAAGCGTATTTATTTACGAATAACGATCGATTGACCTACCGTGATGTGCACGCCCGCGTCAATGCTTTGGCCCTTTCATTTTGTTCGCTTGGTATTCAGAAGGGAGATAGAATTGCTTTATATCTTCAAAATCGCCCTGAATTTATCTACGCCTGGTTTGCGTTAAATCGGATTGGCGCAGTGATGGTGCCGATCAACACTGCTTTAGTAGAAAAAGAAGTGTCCTATATTCTAAATGACAGCGCTGTAATTGGGGTGATAGGCGAGGATCAGGAAATTGAGCATATTTTAGATCCAGCTATTGCGCAATGTGATTCGATTCGATTTTGTATAACGACTGGGATAGCCAGAAACGGTTGGATGTCCATGGATAGTTTACTAGAGAATGAAGGATTCATTCGCTATGAAATACCGAATGACGAGGATCTAGCTTCGATACTATATACGTCGGGTACAACCGGAAATCCAAAAGGGGTCATGTGCCCGCATAGGTATTATATACACCTGGCTCAGTCCGCAAAAAAAGCTTTGGAGCTCACTGAAAAAGACAGGCTGTTAACATGTTTGCCTCTATTTCATATGAACGCTCAAGTACTGACGGTTACGACATCACTTTTATCAGAATCTAGTATTGTGCTATTAGACAAGTTTAAACCCACTACATTTTGGCAGCAAGTAGCCGACTATCAGGCAACGGTTTTCTATTATTTGGGTTCCATTCTACCTTTACTATCAAAATTAACTGAGACAGAGGAAGAGATGAAGAATACACTTCGATTAGCTGTAGGTGCACAAGCAGACCCGGAAAGAATTGTGGAATATGAAACAAGATGGAAGCTGGAAATGATTGAATTATACGGAATGACAGAGGGTGGAGGTACGGTAAATCATGTGGGGAACCGCAGGGGTGGTTCCAGTGGAACAGCCTTTGAAAATCATGAAATCATGATCGTAGACGAAATGGGAAATCCTTTGCCAGCGCTACAAGCAGGTGAAATAATCTTTACAGGTCCATCCTTAACACTTGGTTACTGGAACAACATTGCTGAAACGCAAAAGGCCTATCGTGATGGTTGGTTGTATTCTGGAGATATTGGTTATATGGATGAGGATGGTTTTTTGTACTTTTTAGATCGAAAAAATGATATCATTCGACGAAATGGAGAAAATATATCTTCGGCTGAGATTGAAAGGGTTTTAATGGCGCATCCGAAAATTCTGGAGGTAGCAGCCATTTCGGTTCCAGATGACTTACGTGGTGAAGAAGTAAAAGTGTATGTCGTTGTGAAAACAGGTGAACGTATCCAAGCAGAAGAAATCATAGAATGGTGCGAGTCTGTAATGGCAAAGTATAAAATTCCGCGTTTCATCGAATTTCGGGCAAGCTTGCCGAAGACAGCGACTCAAAAAATCCAAAAATCCGTTTTGAAAAATGAAATAAGTGATTCGAGTTCGACTGTTTGGGAACGCAGAACAATTAGTGCTTAAAGTCGTATGGAAATCTTTAGCACAAATTGTGTCAGGGCAAGTGAAATGAAAATAGTGTTAGCCGTTTCTCGTAGCGAAACACCGTTCTGTAACAGTCGGTGTAGCGATTATATTTAGTCGCGGTGGGTAAGGAATTGGGAGGGGGATTGTACATGTTGAAATTGCCAGTTATCGTTGCACCGATGTTTTTAGTATCGACGCCTAACATGGTCATAGAAGCAGGAAAAGCAGGTGTCATTGGTTCGTTACCTCTATTAAATGCTCGTCCAGTCGAGCAATGTGCAGAATGGCTTCAAGAAGTGAAGGATGGATTGGGCAATCGACCTTGGGCAGTGAATTTTATCTGCCATAAAAAAACAAATAGTCGATATCAGGAGGATTTGATATTAATTCGAGACTATCAACCTCCGATTGTGATTACTTCACTTGGTCATCCAGGAGAAGTACTCGAAATCGTTCACGCATACGGAGGGCTCGTCTATTCGGATGTAGCTACTGTCAAACATGCTGAAAAGGCGGCGGCAACTGGGGTGGATGGCTTGATTTTAGTTTGTACGGGGGCAGGGGGACATGGTGGGAGCTTAAATCCGTTCGCTTTTATTGCAGCGGTAAAACAATTTTACGAAGGCACGATTATTTTATCGGGTTCGATTTCCAATGGTGCGGACGTGGTCGCCGCCCGAATAATGGGTGCTGATTATGCATTCATGGGTACGCGCTTCTTAGCGGCAGACGAAAGCCATGCATCGGAAGCCTATAAGCAAATGGTGCTCGACGCAACAATTGAAGATATTTTGTACACAGATTCCTTTAGTGGGGTACATGCAAATTTATTGATTCCGAGTATCGTGAAAGAGGGCATTGATCCTACGACACTCAAATCAAAAGAAGAAGTGGATTTTTCACATTTGGTTAGCGTTAAGGCTTGGCGTGACATTTGGTCGGCAGGGCAAGGGGTAACGACTGTTACTAAACGGGAAACGACAAAGGAAATTGTCGAAACGCTGGTGAAAGAATATGCGGAAGCCTTGCATACGTTTGTTGAGATAAAGATCACGAATAGGTAAGTGTAAGAGCGTCCATCCGGGCGTTCTTTTTATTTTGGCGCTAATGGATAGCGCTAAGAGAGGCGTTGTCGTTGTTCCATGTTGATGGAGTAATAGCTTTTTAATTATACTCACTAAGAGTGCAATTCTAAAAAAATAATAATTCAGAAATTAAGTTTTAAAGTTGGCACTTTGCTGCGTTAACATATCTATGTTTGGAGGAATCCCAAACCTTACAGCGTTTCTTGTATTTAGTTTATTTTAGAAAAGCTTGCACACTACAAGAGGCCAAAAAAGTATTTTTTTATTTATATGCTACCGAGAACGTCTTCAGCTAAAATACAAAAGTATATATTAAGGGAAGAATTTAGTGGGAATCAGCATGATGTTAAAAGTACTTTTAACATCAGTAAATGATCATGTCAAGCTCGAAAATAGATATTCGTTTAAGAAAAAGTACCAGTATATGTGAACTGGCACTTTTACTATATTCATTGCAAATAATGATAACGGTAAGAAAAGTAATAAGCGAACAAACCTGCGATGGGTATGAAAGTCGCAAAGAGAACATGATCTTAACTGAAAAATAGAAACCGTATGCACATAAAAAAAGGTGTATAGATAAGAACGACTGAAAACGCTGCTTTCGCCGCATTCTCTGTGAATTCTACTTCGCCTAATCCTTTGAGTTGAATTCTGGAAATATCAATTCTTTATAATAAATAGGCCGTGGGGACTGTTCTTTATATGTTTATACATCTGTAAATGAATGAGCCCTATTACGATCCAAGAGGAAAGTATGAAATAAAATCTGGTACCATTAAATGAAGTAGGTGAATCATAATAAAAGATGCCAAACGCCTTAAGACTAAATGTGATAATTATCAAAACCCTAAGAGATATAGCTATTGTTAAGCCTCTCATCTGAAATCCCCACCCTTTCATTATTTATGTTGCAGTGCTTTAAATGATATCAAATACGTCAGCAATCCAACTATAGGAATGGAGGCTGTTGTAAAGAGTGGATACCAAATGTATTCAACAAAATAACTTGGAATGAACATGTAGGAACCAATAATGAAGAAGGAGTAAACTACAATAAAGACGAATGCAATACTGACTGTCTTATGTGTAATTGGAACAGCTCGTTCATCTGAAACATCATATTCTGTCACTAAGAAGGCATTCAAGATAGAATGTTTGTTTCTACGGACGAGAATACATTGTCTAGTATTTATGATTACAAATAACAAGGCTATAATTATAAAAATAAACCCTAGCCAAAGAGAGATAACTGCTCCAACCTTAAATAATCAAAAACCATTACTGAGAGAGATAGCAGCAGCATAATCCTTAAAAAGACTGTAATGTACATATTCATTTTTTCATTTCCTCCTCCGAAAAAATCCTCTCAATCGGCATTTCAAACACTCCTGCGATATTCAATGCTAGCAGCAGGGAAGGTGTATAGCTGCCTTTTTCTAGCGAGCCGATTGTTTGCCTTGTTCCCCCGACTTTTTCGGCAATATTACCTTGTGTCAAATTGAAACGTGCTCTTAATCCCTTCACGCGGTTTGTGGGAAAATGGATTCCTCCTTGCTGTATGTTAAGTAGTGTGTATAAAAATGATATTCTTATTGCAAAGCAAACTATAGAATTAGAAGACTGGGCTTTACATGATATCGACCTAAATTGTCACTTATGCCCTTAGCTATGGACTCGTTAAAGTGGTATACTAAAAACATTCAATTGAAATTGGAGGAACTATAGTTATGCAATGGAGAAATTTATATCGCGGATTCTTTATGGGGATTAGCGATCTTATACCTGGAGTGAGCGGGGGAACGATTGCGTTCATATTAGGAATTTATGATGAATTATTAGCGTCGATTAGCGGGATTTTTAGCCGTAATTGGAAAAAACACATTGGGTTTTTATTGCCTTTAGGTATTGGAATCGGTGCTACCCTTTTACTGTTCAGTAGGGTAATTGAATATTTACTAAAGTATCATACCGCACCTACCCAGTATTTCTTTATGGGTCTAGTCATCGGTGTGCTACCCTTTATTTCGAGGCAAGCCGATGTGAAAAGAAATTTCACTTGGAAACACTTCATGATTATTTTACTAGTTGGAGCAGCACTCGCTTCTCTAGCATTCATAAAACCACAAGATACGACGGTTATTACTTCATTGACTGCTTCCAATGCGATTGGGCTCTTTTTCGCTGGTTGGGCGGGAAGCATGGCGATGTTATTGCCTGGTATTAGCGGTTCATTCATTTTGCTGATTTTAGGTGTCTATTCGACAGCAATCGGTGCATTATCGAACTTTAATTTGCCGATTATTGCCGTTATTGGTGCGGGAGTCATTGTCGGATTCATCGTCAGCAGTAAAGCAATCAGTTATTTGTTGAAATACTTTACGTACATCACTTTCGCCATAATAATCGGACTGATTATCGGTTCGTTATTCGTCATCTACCCGGGAATTCCTGAAAGTGGAACGCCGTTTGTTATGAGTGTTATTGCTTTCTTTACAGGTCTTGTCGTTGCAAATATGTTCAGTTCACCGAACAAAGCATCAATCATAAACAATTAGTAAAAAGTGCCGCGTCAGAAACGGATTGAATCGTTTCTGGACGCGGCACTTTTCGCATTGTTCAGCATTATAATTCCCCCCGATGCATACTATGGATAAAACCATGCCCTGACTGGAGGGAAATTGATGGATATCTTAAACAAAGTAAGACGCTACCGAGAAGAAGAAAACAGGCTTAAGTGGGAAGGTACGTTTGCTGAGTATTTGGCCATTGTGAAGGAAAGAAAAGAAGTCGCACAAACTGCACATTCTCGTGTATACAATATGATTAAAAGTTCTGGTTTAGTGGAGAAAGATGGTAACAAGCTCTATCAGTTTTTCGGAAATGAGATTTTTGGACTTGAAGAGTCAATTGAAAGACTTGTGGAAGAATACTTTCACCCCGCAGCTAAAAGACTAGAAGTTCGTAAACGGATTCTGTTATTGATGGGTCCCGTAAGCGGCGGTAAATCCACGATTGTGACTTTGTTGAAACGTGGACTTGAGAGCTATTCTAAAACAGATGAAGGCGCGGTTTACGCCATTAAAGGCTGTCCTATGCATGAAGATCCGCTGCATTTAATTCCGAGTCATTTGCGCAAAGATTTCTTAGAGAGTTATGGAATTCGTATTGAAGGCAGTTTGTCGCCGTTGAATACAATGCGGCTTGAACAAGAATACGATGGTGAAATTGAAAACGTACTTGTGGAACGAATCTTTTTCTCCGAAGACAAACGAGTAGGTATCGGGACATTTACACCTTCCGATCCAAAATCACAGGATATTGCCGATTTAACAGGGAGTATAGACTTTTCGACAATTGCTGAATTCGGTTCCGAATCGGATCCGCGTGCTTATCGCTTCGATGGAGAGTTGAATAAAGCGAATCGGGGAATGATGGAATTTCAGGAAATGTTGAAACTCGATGAGAAATTTCTTTGGCATTTACTATCGTTAACACAGGAAGGCAACTTTAAAGCTGGTAGGTTCGCGCTGATTAGTGCAGACGAGTTGATTGTCGCGCATACCAACGAAACAGAGTACCGATCTTTTATTTCCAATAAAAAGAATGAGGCCCTTCACTCGAGAATTATTGTGATGCCGATTCCTTATAATCTAAAAGTTAGTCAGGAAGAATGTATTTACGAAAAAATGATTAAAGAAAGTGATATGATACATGTCCATATTGCTCCTCATGCCTTAAAAGTGGCTGCGATTTTTTCAGTTTTGACACGGTTGGAAGACTCAAAGAAACAAGGAATTGATGTTGTAAAGAAAATGCGTCTCTATGACGGGGAAAGTGTAGAAGGATTTAACCAGATGGATGTGGAGGAATTGAAGAAGGAATTTCCGAATGAAGGGATGAATGGAATTGATCCGCGTTATGTCATCAATCGTATTTCATCGGCTATCATTCGAAAAGAAGTTTCTTCTATCAACGCACTTGATGTGTTACGGTCCCTAAAGGATGGGTTAGATCAGCATGCTTCCATTTCACCAGCAGATCGCGAAAAGTATATGAACTATATTGCAATCGCAAGAAAAGAATTTGATGAGATTGCAAAGAAAGAAGTTCAAAAGGCATTCGTCTATTCGTATGAAGAGTCCGCAATTTCGATGATGGATAATTATCTTGATAATGTAGAGGCATTTTGCAATAAAAATAAATTGAGGGACTTCTTAACGGGTGAGGAAATGAATCCGGATGAGAAACTCATGCGCTCCATTGAAGAGCAAATTGGTATTTCGGAAAATGCAAAAAAGGCGTTTCGAGAGGAAATTCTCATTCGGCTTTCCGCTTATGCAAGGAAAGGAAAGCGTTTCGACTACAATTCTCATGAACGTTTGAGAGAAGCCATCCAAAAGAAACTATTTTCAGATTTAAAAGATGTTGTGAAGATCACGACTTCATCCAAAACACCAGATGAATCACATCTTAAAAAGGTTAACGAAGTTATTGCGAGACTTATCGATGAGTATGGCTATAACTCAATTTCGGCAAATGAATTATTGCGCTACGTTGGAAGTCTGCTTAATCGATAAATGCTTGAAGAAGAAAGAACAAGACTGATGAAGCATTAGTCTTGTTTTTTTTCAAAAATCCAAACATACATTGGATAAAAGATGGGTGTGGATGAAAATGAATGAAAAAGACAACGAACATTTTGCTATCTCACAGGAAAACTGGTCCCTCCACCGTAAGGGCCATCAAGATCAGCAACGTCATTTAGATAAAGTAAAAGAAGCAATTCAGAATAACTTGCCTGATTTAATCAGCGAGGAGAGTATTATCTTATCAAAAGGTAAGGACGTTATTAAAATCCCTATACGTTCGCTCGATGAATATAAAATTCGCTACAATCATGACAAGTCAAAACATGTCGGGCAAGGCAATGGTGACAGTCAGGTTGGTGATGTCGTCGCAAAAGATGGATCACAGGGGAAAAGTGCTGCTGGGACAGGAAAACAAGCTGGGGATCAAGCGGGGCAAGATTATTATGAGGCGGAGGTGTCGATTGCAGAATTAGAAGATGCCTTGTTTAAAGAAATGGAATTACCAGATTTGGAACAAAAAGAACAAGCTGAAAATACAGCTGAAAAAATAGAGTTTAATGATATTCGTAAAAAAGGACTTATCGGAAATATTGATAAAAAAAGAACGATTTTAACAGCTATTAAAAGGAATGCAATAAAAGGAAAAGCTGAAATTGCGCCATTTCACAATGACGACTTACGTTTTAAAACGTGGGATGATGTGAAAAAACCAGAATCCAAAGCAGTTGTACTTGCAATGATGGATACAAGTGCATCAATGGGGAATTTTGAAAAAATGATGGCAAGAAGTTTTTTCTTCTGGATGGCAAACTTTTTGCGAACAAAATATGAAACAGTTGAATTTGAATTTATTGCGCATCATACAGAAGCAAAAGTGGTGACCGAAGAAGACTTTTTCTCTAAAGGAGAAAGTGGAGGTACGATTTGTTCATCTGCCTATTTAAAAGCACTTGAGCTAATTGAGGAAAAATACAATCCTACACGCTATAATATCTATCCATTTCACTTTTCTGATGGTGAAAATATGTCATCCGATAATGACAAATGCATAAAGCTTGTTGAAGAAATTATGGCTGTTTCAAATATGTTTGGTTACGGTGAGGTCAACGCATATAACCGTTTTTCAACAATGATGTCCTCGTTTAAAAAAATCGATGACCCTAAATTCCGTCATTATATATTGAAGGATAAAAGAGATGTCTACTTTGCGCTTAAAAGCTTTTTTCATAAAAACTCGGAGGGGTTCGATTGACGGAAATAAAAGCGCTTCATCGTGCGATTGACGATATCACAGAAATCGCAACTGGCTTTGGTCTCGATTTTTATCCCATGCGGTATGAAATTTGCCCAGCTGATATAATTTATACATTTGGGGCGTATGGGATGCCGACGCGTTTTACTCATTGGAGTTTCGGAAAGCAATTTCATAAAATGAAGCTTCAATATGATCTTGGGTTGAGTCAGATATACGAGCTTGTCATTAATTCAAATCCTTGTTATGCGTTTTTGTTGGATACGAACAGTCTTATTCAAAATAAACTTATTGTTGCCCATGTTCTTGCCCATTGCGACTTTTTCAAAAATAATGTTCGGTTCTCTAATACGAGAAAGGACATGGTAGAGAGTATGACAGCAACGGCCGAGCGAATTGCAAATTATGAGATGATTCATGGTAAAGATGAGGTAGAGCGTTTTTTAGATGCTGTATTAGCCATTCAAGAGCATATAGATCCTTCAATACTCAGGCATCAACGTCCAGCAAGTAACGTGAATGAGGAAAGTGTTGAGGAAGAAGTTATACGAAAAACGCCTTACGATGATTTATGGAATTTGGATCGAAAAGCGGCAGAGAAGAAAGTAATAACACCGAAAGGCAAGAAAGTACCTCCAAATCAGGAAAAAGATATTTTGCTATTTATTTTAGAATATAGTCGTGAACTAGAAGAGTGGCAACGTGATATATTAACGATGATGCGTGAGGAAATGCTCTACTTTTGGCCACAGCTTGAAACGAAAATTATGAATGAGGGTTGGGCTTCTTTTTGGCATCAACGCATTTTGAGGGAAATGGATTTAACGTCAGATGAAACAATTGAATTTGCTACATTGAATGCGAATGTTATCCAACCTTCGAAAACCTCAATCAATCCCTATTATCTCGGATTAAAAATCTATGAGGATATTGAAAAAAGATACAACAATCCGACCGAGAAAATGAGAAGGCTAGGAGTACAGCCTAATACTGGTATAGATAAAATATTTGAAGTGAGAGAAATTGAATCGGACATATCGTTTATTCGTAACTATGTCACCAAGGAATTGGTTCAGCAGGAAGATTTATATCTCTTTGAAAAGAAAGGCAGCAACTATCAAATTACCACTAAAGATTATGAAAATGTAAGAAATCAACTAGTCTCCATGCGCGTAAACGGTGGTTTTCCCTATATTGTAGTTGAAAACGGGGATTACTTGCGAAATGGAGAACTGTATTTAGTGCATAAATATGAAGGAACAGAACTGGATTTGAAGTATTTAGAAAGTGTTCTACCTTATATTTATCAATTATGGGGACGGATTGTCCATCTTGAAACGTATGTAGAAAATTTACAAGTTGTTTATTCGTTTGATCGGAATAAGGTGTATCGCCGTTATGTGTAGGTGACTGTACTCTAAATGATACCTAAACAATGTGGCAATTATGTGATTTTAAATGTTGCAATAAATAGCATATATCCCGCAATCGGATTTTCGATTGTGGGATATTTTGTTATAATGAAAAAGAGGTTATTACGCAAATCTTGAAGAACATCTTTGGATGAATGAAAACATAGAATTACCCGTTTTATTAATACAGAAAATATTATTCTGAAGATTGTGATATTATTTAGTAAATATGTTAGAATAACAGTTAGAATTATATTTGGTTCAAAAACGGGGAGGGATATAGATGCCGAATTCTTGTGTATTGCATGAAGATAAGGGTCTGATGACTGGAAATGCATATGTTGAAAAACTTATTTTCAGTTTGACAAAAAGTGGAGTAATTCTGAATGCAAGTAGAGATTTTTGTACTATTTCGGTGGAAAAAATCCCTTCTATAATTGGTACGTCAATCTATGAATTTGTTCATGAAGATGATCGCCCGTTGTTCATCGAACGAATCAATGAATCCTATGGTGCAAGTTTGATTCCGTTTACTTTCAGATTCACTAAAAGCAAATGGAGCTTTTTGCCGTTTTATGTGAATATGTGCAGTTGGATTTCACATAACGAAGTACATATACAAGCAATTCCAATTTTTGAAACGTCCGCCTATACATCTGTTGAACGTGCGTTAATTGATAAAGAAATTACGGTATTTGACATTACGGATGGTGCTGCAATCAATTATACTTTTGACGGAACTGTTACTGGCGTTAACGACGCTTATGTTGAGTTGTTTGGATGGACAAAAGAAGAGCTAGAAGGGAAGGAAGCTTCGATAATTCCTGATTTTCTTTTGTACGAATTTATAGAAATTAAGGAGCGACTAGAGAATGGTGAAAAAGTAGTCCAATTGAACACTGTACGAATAACGAAAAATGGACTAATGCTTCCAGTTAATATCAAGGTTTTGGCAGATTATGATGACGATGGAATGGTTCGGAGCGTTTTCGCACTTTTGAGAAAGCTTGAGGAAACACTTGAAATGAAAGCGTTTGTCGAAAAGCAATTGGGTAATATTTTGCAACAGGAAGTATTAATAAAGGATATTACGAGAAATTCGGAATTTGGAATTTGTCAATTTGATGTTGAAAAGGGGATGTACCTCTACGTAAGTCCTGGAATAGAACGACTTATCGGTATTCCAGTTTTAGACTTAATGAAAGATCCTGCACTGTTTGTCTCAACATGTCATCCAGATGATAAAATAGAATTGTTTCGTTTTTATGAAGAGTTATCTAAAGAAACGACCGAAATTGAGTATCGCGTGGTAAATAAGGATGAAAAAATTTGCTGGATTCGAACAAAGATTACCCCTGTTATTGATGGAGTGGGAGAAGTAATGAGGTATGTTTCAATTACACAGGATATTTCTAAACTAAAAATGCAAGATGAGCTTCTTAGAAAGTGGGACATGCTTCACATTGTTGGACAATTATCTGCAAGCTTTGCTCATCAAGTAAGAAATCCATTAACAACTATAAAAGGGTTCATTCAATTACTTCCAATGGGTCCAGAAAATACGTTTGGTTCGATTATGACAGAAGAGCTTAGTAAAATTGAATTGATAATAGAAGAATTTCTTCAACTTGCAAAACCGAGTAACGGAACGGGGTTCACAACTACATCCATATATAACGAAATAACTCGAACCATTGCATTGATGGAAAAAGAAGCAATGCTGAATAATATATCATTCAATATGAAACTTAATGCTAAAGATCAATTCATACATTGTGAATCAAAGCAAATCCAGCAAGTGTTCATTAATTTAATGAAAAATTCTATAGATGCAATGCCGAACGGTGGAGTAATAACGATAAGTACAGTAGCTGCGGAAGGTAGAGTTGTTAAAGTTACCCTCTCAGATACTGGTATTGGAATTCCACCGGAACGTCTCAGTAAACTGGGCGAGCCGTACTATTCACTGAAAGAGAAAGGAACGGGTCTAGGCCTAATGGTTAGCTATAAAATTATTGAAAACCATCATGGATCTATTCAATTCAAAAGTAAAGAAGGTTTTGGAACTACTGTAGAGATCAGTCTTCCGATAAGTGTCCCTGCTAGTTGAAACGCTTTTGGTTACCTACAGATCTAACAAGACTGACGGACTTTCATTCCATTATGTCGCTTAATCTGATATTCTTATATAAGATTAAGCGAATCGGTGAAGAACGCATGCTTTTGAAAACTAAACCAACAGTAAGCACCATTATCCGGTGCTTTTTTCTTTGATATATAGTTAGGAGATGGTCCAAATCGAAAAAGCTTTATCGATATTGACAACATATTTCGGATATCCTTCATTCAGAACGGGGCAGGAGCAAGTTATCCGAAGCGTTATGAGCTATCAGGATACGCTTTGTGTCATGCCGACTGGGGGAGGGAAATCTGTTTGTTATCAGGTGCCCGCACTTGTGATGGAAGGCACTGTTCTTGTTATTTCACCCCTTATTTCATTAATGAAAGATCAGGTCGATGCGCTCCATCAGGCAGGAATTCCGGCGGCATACATTAATAGTTCAATGTCATCTGAGGAATATTTTGAAACGATGGAAAGAGCAGTACTAGGTGAATACCAGCTTCTTTACGTAGCGCCAGAGCGACTGGATTCGCCGTCTTTCAAAAACCAGTTGCGCCGAATGACAGTTCCGATGGTGGCAATCGATGAGGCGCATTGTATTTCGCAATGGGGACACGATTTCCGCCCAAGTTACCGCAATATAAGCAGTATCGTTTCTTTGTTTGATAAAAAACCGGTCCTACTTGCACTCACAGCTACCGCTACACCGGCTGTCCGAGAAGATATTTGCCGACAGCTTGGGATTAGAGAAGACAATACGGTTATGACTGGTTTTGAACGGGCAAATCTTACTTTTTCAGTAGTTAAAGGTCAGGACCGTGAGAAATTCGTCAAAGAATATGTCAGGAAAAATGAAGGGGAAGCGGGTATCATTTACGCTGCCACACGAAAAGCGGTTGATCATGTTCATGATATCCTTCAGAAAAGTGGCGTGTCAGTTGCTAAATACCATGCAGGACTTGGCGATATTGAACGCCAGTCTGGACAAGACCGCTTTTTAAATGATGAAGCTTCTGTGATGGTTGCCACGAATGCATTTGGTATGGGAATTGATAAATCTAATATCCGTTATGTTATTCATTACCAGATGCCGAAAAATATGGAAAGTTATTATCAGGAGGCAGGACGTGCGGGAAGGGACGGGCTAGACAGTGCTTGTACTGTGCTCTTTTCATCACAGGACGTCCAGACGCAACGTTTTCTAATTGATCAATCACAAGACCCGAATAGAATTCCAGCAGAGCTTGAAAAATTACAGTCGATGATTGACTACTGCCATACGGAAACATGCCTTCAGAAATTCATTATTTTGTATTTCGGAGAGACAGATGTGAAGAACTGTGGCCGCTGTGCAAATTGTACAGACACACGTGAAAGTACGGATGTGACTGAAGACGTTCAAAAAGTATTGTCATGCGTTATTCGAATGGGACAACGATTCGGCAAGGCAATGATTGCACAAGTATTAACAGGATCCAGAAATAAAAAAGTGATTGAATTTGGATTCGATAAATTAACGACATATGGTTTAATGAAAGGGCGCAGTGCCAAAGATATTTCCGATTTCATCGAATTCATTATTTCGGAAAGTTATCTTGGTGTAGAAAATGGCCAATTTCCAACCATTTACGTTAGTGAACAGGGGAAAGACGTACTGACCGGCAAAGTGGTTGTCAATCGAAAAGTGACTGTTATAACAATGCAAGTTGCAAATGATGATCCGCTATTCGACCAGCTTCGTGCACTGCGTATGAAACTTGCTCAAGAAGCCGGTGTACCACCGTTCGTCGTATTTTCAGATAAAACGTTACGTGATATAGCAGCAAGAATGCCAGTTACAAATGATGATTTCCTCGAAGTAAGTGGTGTCGGTCTTGCGAAGTTGGAAAGATATGGGGAACCGTTTATGGAAGAAATTAAGAACTTCCAGACGCAAAACGTTTGATATTAATGTGAATAAAAGAGGCAGGTACTATCTCAAATCGAGATGGTGCCTGCCTCTTCTTAATGAAGGATAATACATTGCAGCTTTAATTATGTACGGTAACCCTATTCAAGTTGGCCTTCTTTTCTGTCCTATTGCATAATGCAACAAGGGCGTAGACGATCGGTGTATCCAGTATTGCGACGATGAATTTGAAAATATATTGACTGAAAATCATTCCAATTAGTATGCTTAACGGCATTGTGCCATAAAAAGCAATTGAAATAAAAATTGTTGTATCAACGAGCTGGCTCACCATCGTGGAAGCATTATTTCGAACCCACAATTTCTTTGTGCCGTGTCGTTTTTTCAGTTTGTCAAAAATGATTACATCTAAGTTCTGGCTAATCAAATAAGCGACCAAACTGGCGATTGTCACTCTGAAGCCTGCGCTGAAAATCGTTTCGAACGATTGCTGATGTTCATAGAAAGGGGCGGCAGGTAACTTAATGGAAATCCAGATAAAGAAAATCGCGAAAAGTTGTGCAATGAACCCTGTCAGAACGGTTCTTCTAGCTGCTTCTTTTCCATAGGCTTCCGTTATGACATCTAGGAGCGGATAGGTACAAACGTAAATAAGTGCAGCGGCAGGCAACACAACCCATTCGCCGATACTGAATAATTTTACAGCTAATATATTGGACAAAATCAATAACCCGACAAAAAGTCCATTTAAATAGTAAAGCATAATTGTAACACCTCTTCTTATCGGTTATCGATTTTTTCCGGATACATATCGTGATTCATCATCCGGTGTTCCGCCATCTGTTCGTACTTCGTAGCAGGTTTCCCATAGTTGCAATAAGGGTCAATCGATAAGCCACCACGCGGAGTAAATTTCCCCCAAACTTCGATATAACGCGGTTCAATCAGCTTGATCAAATCATTCATAATAATGTTGACGCAGTCTTCATGGAAATCGCCATGATTTCGGAAACTGAAAAGATACAACTTGAGGGCTTTACTTTCCACAAGCTTCTTATCTGGCATGAAACTAATATACATTGTCGCAAAGTCCGGTTGCCCCGTCATCGGACAAAGTGATGTGAACTCCGGACAGTTGAATTTCACAAAGTAATCGCGATCCACATGCATATTGTCGACAGCCTCTAAAACGTCGGGGTTGTACTCGTACAAGTATTTCGTGTTTTGGTTGCCGAGCAAAGTTAAGTCGGTTAATGTTGCTTCATCTCTTCCAGCCAATTAAAAAAACCTCCCGTGTAATTTGTCAGGGAGGTCCATAGGCGGCGGAAAAAATGGCCATATTGATTGAATATGGCTAAATTCCGTCATCCATAGTTTTTTATAGAGGGTCGCTATGAACCTCTCCCGAACAGGGTATTCATTTCGTATCTGACACTATAGGACATGCGATGATTTGTCAATAGATCCTTTGTTTTTTAATCCAATCAGGGCATAGCAAGCGACAGCGAGCAGTATGAATCCCGTCAGCATGAAAGCGCCTTTGTATTCTAAGTCCAAGAATCCAATTAGGCTTGAACCTGCAACGACACCAATCGAGAAGAACGCGTAAAAATAACCATATGCTTTTCCACGAAATTCAGGAGAGGATGAATCGATTAACAGTGAGTTGATAGATGGGAATAAGAAAGCGAATCCAGCCCCATAAATACACATCGCCATATATAAGTAATTCAATTCCTCAATTTGACTTAAGAACAACATGCTTAATCCCATAAGTGATATGCCGAGTGCGAGTGTCACAACTGGCCGAACACGGTCAAAGATCCTGTTGATCGGCAGTAAAAAGATGAGAATTGCGACGACACCGAAAGTACTTAGTAATAAACCAGTTGTTTTCGTATCAAATCCGAGTGATTCAATTTTTAAAGGTAACACAAGAGCGAGTACACCTTGTGAGAACATTAAAAAGAATGCACCTGCAAATGCTCTGACAATGCCCGGATGTTGGAAAAGATATCTGACACGGAAATTGTCAGCTCCTTTTGAAGGCTGTTTTGGTACAAATGTAAACGATCGGAGAACAAAGAAAGCAAGAATTGCCAATAGCATCATAAGGCCGCCGTTGACAGCCATAATGAAAGGTGTACTTGTTTTAGCAGCCACTATACCGCCATACGCTGGGCCAATAATTGCTGCTAACCCAACGAATGCACCCGATATGGCTACACTTTTACCTCGTTTAGATTCTTCTGCACGGTTTGCCAGGAAAGTGAAAGCAGCTGGTACAATTAGCCCTTCCATGAAACCATGGACAAAGCGGACACCGAGCAATGACATTGGTCCAGCAACAAACGTGTAGAGGAAGAGAGAGATTGCCGAAGCGAATAACCCGAGTACAAGTATGAGGAAAGGACCTCTTTTGTCAGTCATGAAACCGGAAATGATATTCCCGATTGTATTTGAAAATGAATACATACCAACCGCTAGTCCAACCAAAAATGGCGTAGCACCAAGAGATAATGCAAATGGGCTCATGACGGGCAGTTGCGAAAATAAATCAAAAAACGAGAAGAAAACGATGAGGTAAACAAAACCACGCATAAATGAAGCCTCTTTTCAATTAATAGATATCATCCTACCCTATACTTTAGCATTATTTAGACCTAAGGGGAAAAGGAGAGATTGTGAACAATATAAAAAAGATGGATTTTATTAAGATACAGAGATAAAATAATAAACAGATATTGAAAGGGGAAATAATAGATGACTATCAGAGTGGGAATTGCAGGTTACGGAAATTTGGGACGCGGTGTTGAATTCGCAATTGGTCAAAACAAAGATATGGAACTAGTCGGTGTGTTTACTAGAAGGAATCCAGATGACGTGGAATTACTAAATGGCAATGTACCTGTTCATATAATGGATGATATTCATAAATTTACAGACGCGATCGATGTCCTAATTCTTTGTGGCGGATCGAAAAACGATTTGCCGGAACAAGGGCCGGCATTATCAGCTCTGTTCAACACGGTGGATAGCTTCGATACGCATGCAAAAATCCCGGGATACTTTGAAGCTGTCGATGCATCAGCTAAACCAAACGGTAAGACAGCCATTATTTCTGTCGGCTGGGATCCAGGTTTATTCTCCATTAATCGTTTATATGGCGAGGCAGTCTTGACGGAAGGTGCAACATACACGTTTTGGGGGAAAGGCTTAAGCCAAGGACATTCCGATGCTGTAAGAAGAATTCCAGGCGTAAAAGGTGCTGTCCAATATACAATTCCTGTTCCTGAAGCTGTAGATAAAGTGCGCAGCGGTTCATTACCTGAACTGACTACGCGTGAAAAGCATACGCGTGATTGCTATGTTGTGTTGACTGCAGGGGCGGATGCTGAGGAAGTGAAGCAGGCTATCGTAACAATGCCGGATTATTTCACGGATTATGATACAACGGTGTCATTCATTTCTGAAGATGAATTGGAACGCGATCATTCTGCTATGCCACATGGCGGTTTCGTCATTCGTAGTGGTAAAACAGGCGAAGGCACTGCACAGGTCATGGAGTATTCATTGAAACTCGACAGCAACCCAGAGTTCACATCAAGCGTCCTCGTTGCTTATGCACGCGCAGCTTACCGCTTGCATAAAAACGGAGATACTGGCGCGAAATCAGTGTTTGATATTGCACCTGGATTATTATCGCCGAAAAGTGCGGCAGATTTACGCAAGGAATTGCTGTAATTTATAGATTGTTTGTCGAATGACTAACTATGGCGTTACCTTGCTAATTGAGGTAACGCTATTTTAGTAGAGTAAAAAGGGGCGGAGTGTATGAAGTTTTACGTTGCATCTGGTTTTCTTAATAAAGAAGCTGTAAATTATGTAAGTGAAAAGTTAATAGAAACAGGTTGTATACAGACATACGATTGGACGAAAAATGACAGGGCCTCAACACTTGAAGACTTAAAGGCAATTGGTGAAAAAGAGAAAAATGCAATACTAACATCTGATGTTGTTGTGATTTTATTGCCAGCAGGAAAAGGGAGCCATATAGAATTAGGGATTGCACTAGGACGGGGAAAGAAAATCTTTTTATATTCAGTTGATGAAAAAGTGAATGATTTTGCAACAACAAGTACTTTTTATCTATTGCCTGAAGTTGAACAGGTAATTGGTACATTGGATGAGTTAGTGGAGCGGGTTTGTTGCTATCGGATGGACTATTTTGTTGAAGGTTAGGGAAACCGAATATTCGATATAAATACTATTAACTAGCCAAATATCTCCAACAAAAATAAAGAAAAAAGTCACCTAAACCTACAGAATGTTAAACGTGCAACCTCAACAGGGGATACAGGGAGGGTGACAAGTGGACTATCTATTTATTGCATTTCAACAGCTTTATGTATATTCAAATAAGGTAGAGTATATAGTGTTAGAAAGACTGTTTTGGAGGTGTCAATATGAAATGGCTTGCGCTATTCAGCTTCCTGTTAATGATTATTGTCAATGGGATAGCTAATACAATAGGCATTAATGGGAAAAAAACAGGTGAAATTTCTGGTCAAATCGATGTCCTATTTACCCCTGCAGGATATGTATTCTCTATTTGGGCCCTTATATATATTTTATTGGCTATTTGGATAATCCTACAGTTTTTTTCGTCTACCCAGAACCAGGATTCTAATATATGGCCTCTTTTCATAGCAACTTGTTTTTATAATATTGCTTGGTTATTAAGCTGGCATTACGAATACTTTTTTGTGTCAATTATCGTAATGGTCGGTCTATTAATTAGCTTAATACTCCTTTATCTAAGCTATCCAATAGGGGATTATCATTTTTCTGGAAGATTACCCTTTTCAATCTATTTAGGTTGGATTAGTGTGGCACTTATGGCGAATATAAGTTTTGTACTAAAATATTATAATTGGTCTGGTTTCGGTATGACAGAACAATTTTGGGCCAATATTTTACTATTACTTGCAACGTTACTTGCGATGTATATACGTTTTTACTATAAAGATATTTTGTTTCCACTCGTCGTTATTTGGTCCTTCATTGGTATTTCTATTCAAAATGGAAAAGATGCAGGAAGTCTATTCTATATGCCATTGGTCTACAGTGTAATCCTCGTCATTTGGATTTTTATCGGGAAAAATAACAAACAAAAACTTATATGATTTCGCAACTTCGTAAGTAACCATATACTGGAATAAGATAGTGATAAGGTAGGCGCAAAAGTTTTCATATGGACTAGTACGTTCCCGGTTCGCTTTCGGCTAAAATAATCAATACAATTGTCCACAGGTCTACCTGTTGCATCTATTGAAATCCCAACTGCCCTAGCGTAAAAAAAGTTTAGAGGTTAATTTTTCTTCAAACTCGCTATTCCATATACCGGACAATAATTGGCCTTGGGTATCGCATTCTACGGTAAAATTTACCCTTGAGTTTCACGTCTCTGGAGATTATTACTTTTTTTACGTTGCTTATTAAGAAGACCACAACGATGCAACAACATCGTTGTGGTCTTCTTAATAGTACTTAAACAGCTGATATGAAAAGATAAACAGCATTATTTTTGCCGTATTAAAAAGCGATAGCCCAACTTCTCCTGTTCTTATCAAAGGTTCTTTCTCCAATTCAAGCGTTCGTTATTGAAGAAAGTGCTGGCACACCAATTTTATGCTGGAAGAGAACTCTATCACTTCAGTTAGAGTTGAGATGTAGGGGCAGACATGTCAGTGAAATAAAGGTATTTTCAATAGAATATTGAAACTCATAGAGTGTATGTAGTTTAAGAGGAAGAGGGGGACTAGAAATTGGTTATCATTAAAGATCCTTGGTTTACGGTTGAAACAATTGATGATTTTACTTTTGTAATTAGTGAGTACGGACACTGGGAAAAGGTTCATTCTTATTTATTAATTGGTGAAGAACAAGCGGCACTAATCGATACAGGTCTTGGAATTGATAATATAAAAAGAATTACAGATCAACTGACAAACCTTCCAATTCTTGTTCTGACAACACATGTTCATTGGGATCATATTGGAAGTCATGGTGAATTTGAAAATTTGTATGTACATAAAGATGAAGAGGATTGGTTGCTCAATGGCATTCAAAAGTTACCCATTGAGCAAATTAGAAAAGATGTACGTCGTGATATTACAATTCCTTTGCCAGCAACTTTTAATGCAGAGACGTATAAGCCTTTTCAAGGAATTCCGAAAGGTTTGTTGTCTGATGGCGATGAAATTAATATTGGCAATCGGATTTTGACTGTTTATCATACGCCTGGCCATTCCCCAGGTCATATATCCATTTTAGATACTAATAATGGATACTTATTTACGGGAGATTTGCTGTATGATGAGACCCCAATCTATGCATTTTTTTCTACAACCAATCCAATAGATTTGGTTGAGTCATTAGAAAAAATAGCAAAAATACCACATGTCACTAAAATTTACGGAGGACATAATACAGTTGGTATTAGTTCTGATATTCTAGAAGTAGTTAATAATGCAGTTACGAGCCTAAGGGAAAATGATCTTGTAAGATTTGGAACTGGCATTCATAAATTTGAAGGTTTTAGTGTTCAATTTTAATCATGAAACGTATAGGAGTGCGAGTAACGGGAATGATTTGCTGCGGGATTTCAAAGCTTCTACTAGAATCGGATGAATAGACGCTTATATTGATGGAGGAATTTAATGGATTTAGTAAATCGACTTAAAGACAAGCAAGTACAAGTCAGAGAAATACCAGGGTGGGGGCCTTACGTGCGACAACAGTGGGAAGGAAATTTTGCTGACCACCTTAGTCATGAAGAGAAGGAAGAAATTTATCTATATTATAACGGTTTTGCCTGTGGCTATTTATGGCATGTATTTAGTTTTGAGAAAAGAGATTGTTTAAAAGAGAGCCGAGCTGATGAAGCATTTAATAATGCACCTAAAAATGCATGTTATGTATTCTATCAAAACTCTGATTATGCGTTAATTATAGAAAACGCAACACTTGTTACTGCCGGTGATTTTGTAAAGAAAGATGATTTCGATGAAGGTGACATTTATGTAGTTGATAAAGATTTCACGTGGACGTATGTCAATACACACGAAGCAAGTTGCGGTCCTTATTTTAGTAGAAGTAATGAGAATAAACTATAGCAGTCTATTCTCATTAGGTATATTCCCTAAATAGTAAATCAGAAGAAACAGGTTTTATTTCAAGTTCCCTAGACCAAACGGATAATTGTCCAATATGATGAATTTCGTGTGAAATGATATGACGAATTATTTTCTCATATGTAAAGCTAGATGTACCACCATTTCTCCTTTTCATTTCTAAGACTTTACGCTCCATTTCAGATGTCCATGATTGAATAAAACGTTGGGTAGTCAATTTTGTACTGTTAGAGAACGCTAGGACATCATTAAGAGTTGCAATATCATTTCTATCTTTAATGATAACTGGCGTCCCATTCATTTGATTAATCCAGATTTGCTCACAATCAATTACATGAAATAAATTATGCAATATGCTCCCCATGCCACCAGTACGTTTTTTACTAAGTTCTTCAATCGAAATATTTTGGCTCCAATTAAACCAGTCTTCCCTTACTTGCCAGTTATAAGAAAACATATCTAACATGTGCGACTCCTCCTGAAAAATAATATATTCTCTTTATAGTAACTTAAATATTGTAAAATTTGTTAAAATTCTATTTAATCGGATTGGGAAATGAAACAAAGAATTGGTGCAAGAGAATTTCCTGCTCATTTAATAAGAATATCGGGAGAAGGGGAATTATGAGTAAATGGATTGATCTATATGAGGAATTTATAAATGTTTCAAAAACTTTAAACCAACAGTTAGCAATTGTGCCTGTATTATATGGATCTTTGGGACTTGAAAAAGTAACACAAGTGGACTTTTCTCCACAGGATATCGATATTCTTGTTCCCCTAGCTTTTTTAGAAGAAAAGTGGGAATTACTTAAAGATACTATGGAGCAGCTAAATTATACGCTGGTTGATGTAAATGAGCATGAATTTATCAAAAATGAAAGTAAAATTGGATTCGCTTTTATTGAGGATTTAGTAGAATTTGCAGATGTAGATTATAAAAGCTTAAAGGTATTTGAAGAAAGCGGGGCCAAATACTATTTACTTACTATCTCGGATTACCTTAAAGTCTATACTAAGTCGCTACAGGACGGGTATAGAAGAACGAAAAATAATAATAAAGACTTACATAAATTAGAGATTTTGAATCGGCTTTTACATGATCAAACAAGGTAACTCATAATATTTCATTACATTTAGTTGTAAATAAAGTCGATGGAGGAATGAAAGATGAAGTCAGTAAAGGTTTACCATTATGATGCATTTAGTACAGAACCAAACAAAGGAAATCCTGCGGGGGTAGTGTTAAACGGAGAAGACTTAACAGACAAAGAGATGCAAGAAATCGCTGCTAGAGTAGGTTTCAATGAAACTGCTTTTCCCATGAAATCAGCTGTGGCGGACCTTAGAATCCGCTATTTTACCCCGGGATCCGAAACGGATTTATGCGGCCATGCGACAATGGCTTCCATATTTGCCTTAAAGTCTAGGGGTTTATTAACTGAAAAAGAAGAACTAACTATTGAAACAAGAGCAGGGGTTTTACCGATACATATAGTATCGCTGTCGGATGGTACTTTCGACATAACGATGAGACAGGCTTCACCACAGTTTGAGGAATTTAAGGGTTCATCTGAAGAATTGGCTCAGTCAATCGGACTTAATAAGGAAGATATTGATGTAGATTTACCAATTGTCTATGGGAGTACAGGGTCTTGGACGCTATTAGTTCCCATTAAGACACTTAGTGCTTTTACTAGAATGAAACCAAATACTAAAATATTCCCAAGTATTTTAAAAGAGATGTCCAAAGCATCAATTCATCCATTTTGCTTAGAAACCTACGATGCAAATGCTCATATGCATGCTCGTCATTTCTCTTCACCTTATTCTGGCACAATTGAAGACGCTGTTACAGGAACAGCTTCAGGTGTAATGGGTGCTTTTTACGCAACATATATAGTCACTGATTTTGAAAAACATCTAAATCTTGTTGTAGAGCAAGGTCATGAAATCAGTAAAGATGGTCGTGTACGAGTCAAAGTTTCTAAAAAACAGGCTGGTTTTGAAATAGAGATAACGGGAAATGCGGTGTATGTGAAAGAATTGGAGATTGATATTTAACATTTTGAATACCTAGGGAAGACCGTTTCTAGAAAACAACTTGTAAGCGATGGCTCATAAGAATGAAAAAGTGACTAAATGGCCTCGGACTTCTTACTACACACTCCGAGGCTGAAAGGTCGATAAATAGTTGAAATAAGGTTCCGTATATTCTTCGGGAAGACATCATTCTCATGGGTGACTGTCGCAGTTTAATTTCAACTGAGTTTACATCTTATTAAAAAATCGGAAGCACGCGAGAGATTTCACCTATAATGATTAAATTTTCATGGACCGCAAAGTCATGAATGTATGTGGTCCACAACATTCGGTAACTGTATCGCTTATTTTTACATTTATTTACTATTATTATCATTCTTAAGGTTGTCATTATTTTTAGATGCTCAATCCGAAATGTTTTGATAATAGCAACCATTTCGCATATACTACACATATACAAACTATTTAGGAGGTCGAAGTAATTGACGAAATTAGATGCAACTTTAGCGATGCTGAAAGAACTTACAGACGCAAAAGGGATACCAGGTAATGAACGTGAACCCCGTGAAATTATGAGAAAGTACATAGAGCCATTTGCAGATGAAATTGAACAGGATGGTCTTGGTTCGTTAATCGCAAAGAAAACAGGTGTTGAGAATGGGCCTAAAATAATGCTAGCAGGACATCTCGACGAAGTCGGATTCATGATTTCTAGAATTGACGATAAAGGTTTCCTATCATTTCAAACGGTTGGCGGCTGGTGGTCACAAGTAATGCTTGCACAGCGCGTGACAATCGTTACACGCAAAGGAGATACAGTGACAGGAGTCATCGGATCAAAACCACCGCACATCTTATCACCGGAAGCGCGTAAAAAACCGGTCGATATAAAAGATATGTTCATTGACGTTGGTGCAACTTCGAAAAAAGAAGCAATGGAGTGGGGCATTCTACCAGGAGATATGGTTGTACCATATTTCGAATTCACAGTGATGAATAATGAAAAATACCTTCTTGCAAAAGCCTGGGACAATCGTATCGGCTGTGCAATTGCAATTGATGTAATGAAAGCGCTTAAAGATGAAAAACACCCGAACATTGTTTACGGAGTTGGGGCTGCACAAGAAGAAATCGGTCTTCGAGGTGCACGTACAGCGGCAACGAAAATTCAGCCGGACATCGGGTTTGCAGTTGATGTAGGAATCGCTGGCGACACGCCGGGCGTTACGTCTAAAGAAGCTACTGGTAAAATGGGCGATGGTCCACAACTTCTACTATTTGATGCTTCAATGGTATCGCATAAAGGATTGCGTGAACTGGTTGTTGATACAGCAGAAGAGAATGGCATTCCTTATCAGTTTGAAACAATCCCTGGCGGTGGAACGGATGCGGGTTCAATTCACCTTTCTGGTAATGGAGTTCCATCACTTGCGATCTGTATTCCAACACGCTATATACATTCACATGCAGGTATCCTACACCGTGACGATTATGAAAATACAGTGAAACTGATCGTCGCAGTCATTAAGAAATTAGATCGCGACACAGTGAATAGGATTACATTCGAATAATTAGCTGCGGAAAAAACTAAATGGGAATATCATTGTTTTGCCTTCTAACTAAAATGTTAGGAGGCTTTTTGCGTTGGTCAGACCAAAAAAGTATATCAATATTGATATTGATTCGAGAATTTTAGCGATTTATGTTAAAAATGAATACCATTTGGCGATGAATTATTTTACTTAGTTTTTAATGTTTTATTGATATATGCAAGGTTAGCGGTAAACTAATTAGGTTTACTTCAGTAAAATAAGGTATATTATATTTGTTGAATAGATTCTCTTTAAAGACAAGAAAAGTAGGTGAACAAAGTGGGGAAATATCAATTGGATACCAAAGGTCATGCAGCTGTGACAAAGTATCATGAAAAACTCAAGCCTGCCAAATTTGATAAAAAGCAGCAACTTGAAAAAATACGTGCGGAGTATTTGAAAAAGAAGCAAAAACAAACAGATAAATAAAAGGAAGATATATCTTCAATATTATAAAAAATAGACCAATGGCAAAAGGCTATTTTAGAATAAGTGACGGTATAATACTTGTTTAAGTATGGTAGAACCTTAATATAGGGCAAGTGTGAGGTAAGAGAATAGCTTATGAGCGCTCCTACGAAGGCAAATGTATAAATTGCTCAGTTAAGTTCAAAAAAGCGTGTAGAGCAATTTCAGACTGTTGAGAAGCAAGAGAATATGAGTAGCAATGAAGCGAGGTAAACCATGTGTTTATCTCGTTTTTTATTTGTATTGTCAAAACAGAGAATGCCATCTGAGAACATCCTATGAACGTTCCTATGCTTTGATGTTGACTTGCTTTCATTGTTTCTCCTTATGAGTGCAAACAGAGCTTATTGTGGAAATAGGGGGCGTAGTTTCCGATAATGAGGTAGGGTATCTTCTTAATATAAAAGTGACCTCAAACACCCACACGAAATGGTACTGAGAACGATGCTATATTACAGAGTATAAGATTGAAAATTGAATAACATAAATCTAAATAGCAAACCAATACTAATGAAGGCAAAACTTTGTTCTGATATAGTTCCTTCCGATAAAGTACGTTCTTTTAACAGCGAAACGCATATATACTGTATTTATAGGTGGAAATGATAGAGGTACAGGAGTCATTGTGATGCGGGTTGAATTTACCTTTCTGGTAATGGAGTACCATCACTTGCGATCTGTATTCCGACACGCTATATACATTCGCATGCAGGTATCCTACGCCGTGATGATTATGAAACTGATTGTCGCAGACATTAAGAAATTAAATCGTGACACAGTGAATTGGATTACATTTGAATAAATGAACGATTATTCTGTTCACGCCAACAAAATGGCTTGAGCAGTTTTTTCATTCGAATAAATCTATAAAAATGCACTTGACTTTATAATTATGCATACATATAATCAGAGATACCAATTGAAATAAACGATAGGGGATGAGGGAATGGTGAAGTTTGATATGGATACCACGAAAATAGAAGAAGGATTGAAAGGAAGAGACTTACTAACACTGCTTGATTTTACACATGAAGAGGTATCGTATTTATTGCATAAAGCAGATGCAATGAAAAAAGATATGGCTGCTGGGAAGATGCCAAATTTATTGGCTGGAAAAACACTGGGGATGATTTTTGAGAAGCATTCAACGCGCACACGTATTTCATTCGAAGTGGGAATGATCCAGCTTGGTGGGCATGCGATGTTCATGAATGCGCGGGACTTGCAAATTGGTCGTGGGGAGTCCGTTTATGACACAGGCCATGTATTATCTGAGTACTTAGACGGCGTCATGATCCGTGCGAACTCACATGAAATGGTGAAAGAGCTGGCACAGCATACTTCGGTTCCTATTATCAATGGCTTAACGGATATCTTCCATCCGTGTCAGGCATTAGCGGACTTACTTACGATTTTGGAAGTGAAAGGTTCATTAGCGGGAATGAAGTTAGCGTATGTTGGTGACGGTAATAATGTAGCGCATTCACTAGTGATTGCCGCGGCACATATGGGCATGCACGTAGCTGTCGCAACGCCAAAAGGATTTGAATACAATCCGAACCTCTTAGTGAAAGCGAAAGCCATTGCTGTTAAAAATGGCGGCAGTGTCTTTGAAACAACGAATCCGGTGGAGGCTGTTGCTGGGGCTGATGTCGTTTATACAGATGTCTGGACGAGTATGGGCCAGGAAGAAGAAGCGGCTGCACGTTTAGAAGCGTTCAAAGCGTTTCAAATTAACGATGGATTAGTCGCTCATGCGAAAAAAGATTATATGTTCTTGCACTGCTTGCCCGCACACCGTGAAGAAGAAGTGGCGACTTCGGTTATCGATGGACCGAATTCTTATGTTTTCCAACAGGCGGGCAATCGACTGCATGCGCAGAAAGCAGTTCTTGCTTCATTGTTGTAATGGGATAGGTTAACGAGTCTGGATTTTTGTGTGAGTACCATGTGGCGGTCATAAGTATCACCGTGGCGAGCATAACGGGCTTCGTGGCGGTCATAAGTGTACCCGTGGCGAGCATAACAGGCTCCATGGCGGTCATAAGTGCGCCCATGGCGATCATAACATAATCGCCGCTTGTTTCTACATCAAAAAACACCTTGAAACTATATAGGACATTTTAGTATAAAACAAAAAAGATTAGCCAATTTACGCTAATCTTTTTTGTTTTAATTTGGGTGCCCCACGTAATCCTTGAACGATTTAACTAGCCGCAAATACTTGCGCTAATTCACCAGCCATTTTAGACTTTTCTTGTTCTCCTGCGTGGTTCCAAAGTTTTTCGAAAAACACCCCTAGGCCAGGTAACAGGTGCTCTTCTCCTCGCTTAATGGCATCTTCCACAACGTTTCGGATATCTTCCGCTGTATTATTCGTCATGTTTGCCGAAATTGCATCCCGTATTTGAAAATCCATTTTATCAACCTCCCACTTTCATTTTGGACACAAATATCGCCAACTATACCGACATTTGATACACTGAAAAGAAAAAGGCGGTCACCTACATATGAAACGCATTGAATCATCACAAAACGCACTCGTGAAACATTGGAAAAAACTTATCACAACACGAAAAGAACGCGACCAGTCGAAAGAATTCCTTGTCGAAGGATTTCATCTCGTTGAAGAAGCATTAAAAAGTGACGGAACAATTCTCGCGTTAATCACCCGTGACGGAGTAGAAATCCCTCAAGGCTGGTCTCTTGAAGGTGTTAAACTTGTTGAAATAACAGAGGCAATTGCGAAAGAACTATCGGAGACGGAGCAGTCGCAGGGTATTTATGCACATTGCCGTCAGCCGGAGCACGCTGAAGAAGACTATTCAACATGGAAAAAACTTCTATTAATTGACGCAGTTCAAGATCCTGGAAATGTCGGTACGATGATTCGAACGGCTGACGCTGCTGGAATGGATGCAGTTATTCTTGGAGTGGGTTCCGCTGATTCATATAACCCGAAAACAGTACGATCTGCGCAAGGTTCTCATTTCAATATTCCGATTGTCAAAGGTGATCTTATTGAATGGACGGCTAAGGTGAAAGAAGCGGGAATTCAAGTATTAGGAACGGGATTGAAAAATGCTGTGAATCATTCAGATATCTGGCCACAAGCTGAGTTTGCCTTGATCGTCGGAAATGAAGGCAGCGGCGTCAATCCGGAATTGCTCGAAATGGCGGACAATACGGTTAAGATTCCAATGCACGGTAAAGCGGAATCGTTGAACGTTGCAGTTGCAACGGGAATCCTACTGTACACGTACTCTAAAATTTGAAAATCAGCATGTTGTTGATGAACAAATCATAATCGGGTATACTATTGATTATGAACAGAAATGAAAAGCAATGATCGGGAAAAGTAAGCAATACATGAGCCGAAAGGGAGTCTGCGCCTTGACTGAAAGCGCGGATGGGTAAGTGGTTGTCGAAGTTCACCCCGTGAGCTGCCGCCAGGACCAGCGTAAGCTGTAAAGGTGTGCCGGTGCCGGACCGTTATTCCGATTTGAGTGATCATATCTTCGGGTATGGTAATCAGGGTGGTACCGCGAAATCGTCCTCGTCCCTTTTATAAGGGGCGGGGTTTTTATTGTCTAGACGTTTAATCAGGCGTCTTGCACTTTTGTTTATTTTGAAAGGAGAATTGACATGGAAGCACAATTAGAACTGTTGAAAGTAGAGGCGCTTGCAAAAATTGAAGCAGCTTCAGATGTAAAATCATTAAATGACGTCCGTGTTGCCTATTTAGGAAAAAAGGGGCCAATTACCGATTTGCTGAAAGGCATGGGTAAACTTCCTGCTGACGAACGACCTAAAATGGGGGCGCTTGTCAATGTTATCCGTGAAGCGGTAACAGAAGTTCTGGAAGACCGTATGGCGAAACTCGAGGAATTGGCAATCAATGAACAGCTTGAAAAAGAATCAATCGATGTAACATTGCCTGGACGTCCTGCACGTACAGGGAATCACCATCCGTTAACACGAGTTGTTGAGGAAATCGAAGACTTCTTCATAAGCATGGGCTATGAAATTGCTGAGGGCCCTGAAGTTGAGAAAGACTATTATAATTTCGAAGCTCTGAACTTACCAAAAGGTCATCCAGCACGGGATATGCAAGACTCGTTCTACATATCCGAAGATATTCTTCTACGTACACATACATCACCAGTTCAAGCGCGGACGATGGAAGCAAAAGGCGGCGCGCCGATTAAGATTATTTGCCCAGGTAAAGTGTACCGTCGTGATAGTGACGACGCGACGCATTCTCATCAATTCACGCAAATTGAAGGGCTTGTTATTGGAGAAGATATCCGCATGAGTGACTTGAAAGGGACACTTTCTTTATTCGCTAAAAAAATGTTTGGCGATGAGCGTGAAATTCGTTTGCGTCCAAGCTTCTTCCCATTCACGGAACCTTCTGTTGAAATGGACATTTCATGCTTCAAATGTGGCGGAGACGGCTGTAACGTTTGTAAGAAAACCGGCTGGCTTGAAATTTTGGGTGCCGGTATGGTACACCCGAATGTGCTAAAAATGGCTGGTTATGACCCCGCTGTTGTATCCGGTTTCGCTTTTGGAATGGGACCTGAACGTATTGCAATGTTGAAATATGGTGTGGAAGATATTCGTCATTTCTATACAAATGACGTTCGATTTGTATCGCAATTCCACCGGACGGAAGCTTGAGGAGGAGACAAATATGTTAGTATCTACAAAATGGTTAAGTGAATATGTAAATATAGAGGGAATTTCTACGGCAGACCTTGCGGAGAAAATTACACGTTCTGGCATTGAAGTCGATTCTATTATCGACCGTTCTCACGGTATGACAAACGTTGTAGTAGGTTATGTGTTGGAATGTGTCAAACATCCAGAAGCAGACAAGTTGCGCATTTGCCAAGTGGACGTTGGGGGAGAGACAACACAAATCATTTGTGGCGCACCAAACGTTGCGGAAGGTCAAAAAGTTATCGTTGCACGTCCGGGAGCAGTTCTTCCAGGCGGCATGAAGATTAAAAAAGCAAAACTTCGCGGTGAAGAATCGAACGGCATGATTTGTTCTCTTCAAGAACTTGCGATTGAAGGAAAGCTTGTACCGAAAGCTTATTCAGAAGGTATCTATGTTTTACCCGAAACCGCTGTACCTGGAGAATCAGCACTTCCATTGCTAGGTCTTGATGATCAAGTACTTGAATTCGATTTAACGCCAAACCGTTCAGACGCACTCAGCATGATAGGTGTTGCATATGAAGTCGGTGCGATTTTATCACAAGGTATCCAGCTCCCTGAAATTAACTACACTTCTTCAAATGAGAAGGCAGAAGATATGCTGAAACTGCGTATCGATGCAAAAGAAGATAATCCGATGTACGTAGCGAAAGTCGTGAAGAACGTTAAAGTAAAAGCGTCTCCATTATGGCTTCAAAACCGTTTGATGGCTGCTGGCGTACGTCCACATAATAACGTTGTCGATATTACAAACTTTGTGTTGATGGAATACGGCCAACCACTTCATGCATTTGACTATGACCGTCTCGGAACTGGAGAAATCGCTGTTCGTCTTGCGGAACAAGGTGAAAAAATTACGACGTTGGATGATACTGAAAGAACGCTTGAAGCGCATCAACTTGTTATTACGAATGGTAAAGAACCAGTAGCAATTGCAGGTATAATGGGCGGATTAAATACGGAAGTGCATGATGGAACGACGACGGTTGTCATCGAATCTGCTTATTTCGCACCGGGATCTGTCCGCCGCACGTCGAGAGAGCTTGGACTTCGCAGTGATGCAAGTACACGCCTTGAAAAAGGGGTCGATCCTAATCGGGTAGAAGCAGCAGCAGAACGTGCCGCACAGCTTATGGCTGAAATTGCGGGTGGGGAAGTGCTTGCTGGATCTGTCATTGTTGATGAACTCGATAAAACGCCTATACGCATTACAGTTTCACCGGATTATATCAACAACCGCCTTGGTATGAAAATCCCTCTTGAAGAAATGTTAGCTATTTTAGACGGATTGCAAATTCCTACAGAAGCGGTGAACGGTAAACTCATTATAGACGCACCGACACGCAGACAGGATCTTCGAATCCAAGAAGATATTATCGAAGAGATTGCACGGATGTACGGCTATGACCTGATTCCAATGACACTTCCAGTAACTGAATCTACGCCGGGGGGATTGACGCCGTATCAGGCGAAACGCCGTACAGTTAGAGCGTTCCTTGAAGGTGCAGGTCTTTACCAGGCACTGACGTATTCATTAACATCTAAGGAACATGCACAAAGCTACGCACTTGAAACTGCGCCTGTCACAGAGCTTTTGATGCCGATGAGTGAAGAACGCAGTATTCTTCGTCAAAGCCTTATTCCGCATCTACTTGAAGCAGCGACATATAATGTTGCACGCCGTATGGATTCGGTGTCGCTATATGAAACAGGATCGGTATTCCTTGGAGAAGGAGAAGACGGCCTGCCGCAGGAAGTTGAGCATGTTGCAGCTGTCATTACTGGTAAGTGGGTTGACCATGCATGGCAAGCCGAAACAAAACAAGTTGACTTCTTCGTTTTGAAAGGAATTATCGAAGGAATGATGGATAGCCTTGGTCTAGCAGAAGGTTTGTCATTTGAACAAGTTGTTCTAGATGGCATGCATCCTGGCCGGACAGCTAACATTTACTATAACCGCGAACGGATTGGCTTGATTGGCCAAGTTCATCCGACAGAACAGAAAAAACGCGATTTGAAAAACACTTATGTAATGGAAATGAACCTTGCTAAAATCTTGTCGGTTGAAACGAATGAGCTTGTATACGTTCAGGTTCCACGATTCCCGTCGAGCTCAAGAGACATCGCGCTTGTCGTATCGAGCGAGACATCAGCGGGGATGCTTGGAGCTGTTATTCGAAGCGCAGGCGGCAAGTTGTTGAAAGACGTTAGATTGTTTGACTTGTACGAGGGCGACAATGTTGAGGATGGTAAGAAATCACTTGCGTTCTCTCTGACATATGCAGACCCTGAGCGTACTTTGACAGACGAAGAAGTCGTCAAAGCGCATGACAAAGTGTTGAATGCGTTAACAACTGAAGCAGGAGCATTGCTCCGCGGATAAATAAAATCAAGAGGCACACAGAATTCTATTCTGTATGCCTTTTTTTGTTCAAAGAAAAGTATAAGTTTTTCAACCTAGAGCAGTGTCTAGACTTCAGGCACCATCCGCTTTTTTATGCAACGAACTTTGCTAGGGGTTCTATTAGAACTTGAAAGTTGCAATTACAGTTCCAAACTTCACTACGCGCAAAAATAAATCTAGTTTATTGAATCTTCGAGGTTTTTAATGAAGTGCAAAGCCCGTTTACAAACTTTAGTCACGGTTAAAAAAACAGTCTACCTCTTCCGATTCGTTTTGTCATAATAAGGGAACTTATTTCCTTTCATTTTCGCACATATCAGGAAGTACTATGTTAAATTTCGCAATTTCGGAAGATGGGAGCGGAATGTTTATCAATAGGGGATTATTGTATAATAATAAATATTGGGAGCAGTAGAACGTTATCGTTTCTGGACAATTGAAGAGACGATACCAAAGGAGAAAAGCTGAGGGTTTTGATACTAATATAAGTTATGAATTTAATGTAAGCTATAAGGAAATGATTTAGGTGTGGGGTGGACAGAAAACTGCTCGAAAGACAATGGGAGAAGCATATAAATATTTTGATAGCTTAGGAGGTTTCGCGAAATTACATGTTTTTCCAAGGTTCCTGATTTGATGGGAAATAGCTCAGCAAAAGATATTGAAATTCAAGAAGTGGAAGACCTGATGAAAATTAAATTACCTAATTTATATAAGAATTGACCCCAAAAAAGGCAGGATTATCACGGGAGGCATCCACGATGCACCGAAGCGGTATTCAATGGAATTATTGATGCATTCTATTTAGTGTTGAGGTTGGGAGAGCTTTTAGCTTTTTTGGGTGTGAATCATTATTTAGATACTGACTTGTTATTTCTCTTATCATGCCTTAGGTGATTGGCATCACACTAAAGAACGTTTGTTTGATACAATGAAATGTATATAAGGAATTCAGGGGTTCCGGGAAGGAGGATGGACGTCGTAATCACGCAAAAGCAAATAATGGACATGTGCGGGAACAGTTCGTTTAAAAGAGGCGAAGCCTTTCATCGTTCGGGGAAAGTGACGATTGAACAATATACCGGTATGCATTGTCAAGCGACAGTGGCGGGAACGGAAACCTATTATGTCACAATCGACAATGATGGGGAAGATGACATTCGCACGGAATGTAGTTGTCCATCGCTGCCTTTCTATCCGTACAAATGCCAGCATATTGCCGCGGTCATGCATGCCATCATTGAATTTGATGAGCCTTCGGTAACATACGGATTACTATCCATTTTCAATGAAAAGCCTATAAGATCAACTGGACAACAGCTTCATTTCGAAGATCGGGAAGTGCTTGACCTGCTGTTCACGTGGATGCCTATTGCCGTCAAAGGCGGGCATATGCTCGGCATCGAAATTCAAATCGGTTCAGTTTCCGTGCAGCATATCCGTGGCTTTTTGAGTCAGGTGAATGAAGGAAAACCTACTTCCCTTTCGCCAACTTTTACGTTTGATTCGAACCTCCATTGTTTCCAGCGTGAAGCGGATGCTGTTCTCCAACAGCTCATTCGAATTAATCAAGAGGAAAAGGTGTACGTAGCCGACCACTCAATCAGCCCACAAACGTTACTCATCCCACCCACGTCTTGGGATAGACTACTGCCGTTTTTAAACCTTGCACCGCTAGTAAGGTCGGAGCATGGTGGAAAGCGCATTGTCGGTGTGCCGCTCTCAAATGAGGCATTGCCCTTAAAATTCCGTTTTGATAGGCTGGAAAGCAAGGGGCATTATTTGGAAATCGACGGATTGGCCTTTGTTCTAGTTCTCCAGGCTTATCATTCTGTCCTATGCAACGGGCAATTGTTTCAGCTGGACAATGAGGATTGTAAGCGTCTTACTGATCTAAAGCAGATGGTCGAAACCTCGGGAGCTCGTCAACTGCCGATTGCCAATGAACAAATTGGCTTTTTCCTAGAAAAGGTTGTCCCAGGGTTGCGAAGGATTGGTGAAGTTCAACTCGCCGAAACTGTTTTGAACAAACTGGTGAAATCTCCGTTGGAAGCCATGCTGTACGTCGATCGTGTAAATAATCGTCTTCTTGCAAGCTTGGAGTTCCACTATGACCATCTTGTTATTAATCCATTAACAGAAGGGTATTTGCCGACAGGCTCGGTACTGGTTCGTGACTTGGAGAAAGAAGAAAATATCCTTGCCTTCATGAAGAAAAGTTCGTTTACGGAATATGATGAAGGGTATTTATTGCACAATGAAGAATTAGAGTATGAATTTCTAAAGCATATTCTGCCGAAATTGCAAAAACTCGTGAAGGTATATGCGACAACAGCGATCAAGAATCGGATTTTTAGAGGGCATGCTCGTCCACGGATTCGGGTAAAGTCGCAGGAAGAACGAACAAACTGGCTCGAATTCAAATTTGAGTTGGACGGCATACCGGACAAGCATATACGTGAAGTCCTTGAAGCTCTGGAGGAAAAACGGAAGTATTACCGTTTGCGGGATGGAGCCCTACTTTCATTAGAAACAAAGGAATTTGAAGACATCCAACGTTTTTTGAAAGAAGTTCCTGATGGGTTGGACGACCTGGAAAAAGGCCTGTCTGTGCCAATAGAGCGTGGAATCCGCTTCCTCGTTGGTACCGATGAGAATGGAATGTTCTCTGTAGAAGAATCTGCACGCCAGTTCTTCGAACACCTCCTTAATCCCGAAAGCACTGGAATAGAGGTGCCGAAGCAATTAGCGACGGTACTCCGTGATTATCAACAACAGGGGTACCAGTGGATGAAAACCCTAGCGGGCCATGGATTAGGGGGCGTGCTGGCGGATGATATGGGGCTTGGCAAAACGTTGCAGAGTATTGCGTTTATCCTGTCCGTGCTTCCTGAAATTCGAGAGAAAAAACGGCGGGTCTTAATTGTTTGTCCCTCATCTTTAACGTATAACTGGTTGAGTGAGATTAAGAAATTCACACCTGACATTCATGCGGTAGTCATCGACGGGTCAAAAAAGGAGAGGGCGAAGCAGCAGAATGAACTGGAAGGCGAAGATGTTTTGATTACCTCCTATCCGTTGATTCGCCGGGATATCCAATGGTTTGAGAAACAAGACTTCCTGACAATCTTTTTTGACGAGGCGCAGGCATTCAAAAACCCAATCACTCAAACAGCACGAGCAGTGAAAAAGTTGCAGGCTGACAATCGATTCGCGCTGACGGGAACCCCTGTTGAAAATACAGCGGAGGAACTTTGGTCCATATTTCACGTTGTATTTCCCGAACTATTCATGGGGTTGCGTGAATTTAGTGAACTCACACCGAAAGCGATATCCCGTCGCATTCGACCATTTTTGCTGCGGCGGCTGAAAGGAGATGTCCTCGCAGAGCTTCCGGAAAAAATCAAGTCAATGGAGACTTCGGATCTGCTTCCTGAACAGAAGACGATCTATGCTGCCTATTTGGCAAAGCTGCGCCACGATACGTTAAAGCACTTGGATAAGAACACGATCCGAAAGAATAAAATCAAAATCCTCGCCGGACTGACCCGGTTGCGGCAAATCTGTTGCCACCCGGCATTGTTCGTGAATGGCTATCAAGGAAGTTCGGCGAAGTTTGAGCAGTTGAAACAGCTAATTGAAGAATCGAAGCTCGCAGGAAGAAGGGTATTGATCTTTTCGCAATTTACAAAGATGCTTGGAATTATTGGCAAGGAGTTAGCGATGAACGGAACCCCTTTTTTCTATTTGGATGGCCAAACTCCTTCAGAAGACCGGCTGGAAATATGCAATCGATTCAACGCAGGAGAGCGTGACATGTTTCTTATTTCATTAAAAGCGGGCGGGGCCGGTCTCAATTTGACAGGGGCCGACACGGTCATACTGTACGATCTTTGGTGGAATCCAGCAGTGGAGGAACAAGCCGCGGACCGCGCCCATCGCATCGGTCAAAAGCGGGTCGTCCATGTTATCAAACTGGTTGCCCGTGGAACGATTGAAGATAAAATGAATGAATTGCAAGAGAAGAAAAGAGATTTGATCGAAGAAATCATTGATCCGAAAGATACTATAAGTACATTACTTACCGAGGATACTATTCGGGAGCTGTTGGAGATATAGATGAGGAATAGGTGCTGATAAGATAGAAGAGAGAAATAGTAACAGGTAATGAGAGTTGACTTATAGAGGTTTCCATAATGAACAAATGAATGATTAAATAGTTTAAATGATTTTTATAACCTTGATTGGCTAAATGCCTTTCGAGGTTTTTTATACTTTAAACAACTTACGATTAAATCAGCCAATATTTGAATCAACTAATTCAAGATGTTAAGCAGACATACGAGGCTGGTTGCAGTGATATTTAAATAAAAAGACCACACGTAACTACTTGATTTATATTTGTACACGACCATGGCAAAGTCCCTAGTGATTAACAGGGGGATACTGTGAAAGGCTCGTTATTGGACTAGTTTACTGTTCATTTCTTAATCTCGAATAAATACAAAATCACGATAATTAAATTGAACCCCCGAATGTCAGACCTTTTTTCAAAGTGTCTGAGTTTCGAGGGATAGTTCAAAAAAGCCTGTAGACGAAATCAACCTCTTTTCCGCGCTGCGAGAGCCTTCGCTTTTCCTGCATTCGCAAAATGCCACTTCGTCAACGACTTCAACTTTTCTTCACCGCTTTTCAACAAAATCCGAGCCGCCACTTCATCAACTTTCGGTCCCGCGCCTTTCGGAAGTGTCATTCCTGCAATTCCACTCAATCGGTCCATCTCTTCTAAAAACGCAACGCGTGCAATAATCGATGCCGCTGCAACCGACATATGAAGTCCTTCCGCTTTCGTCGAAAATAGTACGTTCTCCCGCACAATATCAGACTCCGCTTTGATGTGATTATAATAAATTCCACGTTCAGCAAATTGGTCAATTAAAATATAATCCGGTTTCTCCCCGCCCATTTTACGGAGTACATGCTTTAACGCCTGATTATGAAGGAGGGCTTTGATCTTCCCTTGTGACCAGCCACTCGCTTGTACTTCATTGTATTTCTCGTTTTCAAGCGTCAGCACACTATATAGGAGCGTCTCCTGTAAATCAGGTGCGATTTTCCGCATTAGGTCATCTGTTAACATTTTTGAATCTTTTACACCAAGTTCGCGAACAAGTTCTACTTGATCGGCACGAACGAAACAAGCTGCAACAGTAACAGGGCCGAAGAAATCACCCGTTCCTGTTTCATCTGATCCGAGGACAGATAGTTGTGCTAACCGGTCAGGCAGCAAGTCACCTTTTGTTTTTACTGCGGAAGACCCCGCTTTAACTTCCGTTGTTCCCCAACGCGCGGCTTCCCGTTCAGATCCAGCACCCTGGAATAGCACTTTTCCAGACTTGTAGGCTGTGATTGAAGTATCAGGTAGTTTTGCCGCAAAGATGACTCCTGGGGCATTGCGTATGACTTTTGAAGCCGTGTAATGATTCATTACTTTTTTCATATCTTGCTCGTTTACGATAATAACTTGATTACTCAATTTATTACTTCCTTTCGTCGACATAATTCACAACTAAAACTATTTCGTGGTATGATTATAACCATAGTTTTGACATGGGAGGAAGTATCATTGGCAGACGAACAGAAAACGCGCATAGCAGTTGATATTTACGGCCAGACCTATAAAATGGTCGGTACCGAAACAAGCACTCATATGCGGCTGGTCGCCTCGATGGTCGATGAAAGGATGAGGGAAATAAGTGCCCATAATCCCTATCTCGACAGTACAAAAATCGCTGTGCTTACCGCTGTTAATAGTGTACATGATTATCTTGAATTAAAAAAACAAGTTGAGCAATTGAAAGAAGAATTGAATAAGCTGAAGGGTTGACGGTATTACATGCTTGATTTACTAATTATATTCCTCCTGTTTGGGGGACTCGTAACTGGATTCAGACGGGGACTTATTGTCCAAATTATACATATGACAGGATTTATCATCGCCCTCGTTGTCGCTTATTCGTACTATAAGCAACTTGCGGAAAAATTTGTTCTTTGGATTCCGTATCCAGGTGTTACAGCCGGCTCAAAATTATCTGTGTCAGTTGAACACCTTGATCTTGATGGAACGTTCTATCAATTACTGGCATTTGTTTTGATATTCCTCGTTGTGAAATTCGGATTGCAACTCATTGCATCCATGTTTGATTTCCTGAAATATCTACCTGTCCTAGGTTTCCTTGCTCGCATTACGGGGGCTTTGTTTGGATTTATCGAGTTCTATATACTTATGTTCCTTGTTCTCTATCTGCTGGCTATGCTACCGATAGAGTTTATCCAGGAAAGGTTAGACGATTCTTTGCTTGCTAAGTCAATGTTTGAACATACACCATTGTTGTCAGAAACTGTGAAGAAATGGTGGTACATCTATACAAATTGATGGCTTCCCCCTTTTTGGAGGGAAGCTTTTTTCTAGAATTGTCTAGCTACAGTGGCCAGATGCAAAAAAAAAGCTAATTTCGTATTTCAGAACAGGAGGGCTTATATTGAATAAAAAAACCATTATCCGCACGTTTGAAAAAATCGCATTATATATGGAATTACTCGGGGAAAATCATTTCAAGGTAGCTGCATTTAGAAAAGCCGCCAACGTACTTGAACTAGATCCACGTAGTTTAGCTGAAATGGATGATATTTTAAAGCTTAAAGGAATTGGTAAAGGCACAGGTGCTGTTATTACCGACTTGCTAGAAAAAGGAGAGTCAGATCTACTGAAAGAAATGGAAGAGGTTGTACCAAAAGGACTTATTCCTATGTTGAAAATTCCGGGGCTTGGCGGAAAGAAAATAGCCAAACTACGTGAGGCGCTAGGAATCGATTCGGTCGAATCACTTCATGCGGCATGCGTTGCTGGGGAAGTAAGTAAAATCGCTGGCTTCGGTAAAAAAACGGAAGAAAATATATTGAATGAAATTGAAATTTTAGGAACACGTCAAGGGAAGTTCCCGATATGGCAAATGGAAAAAGTCGTCACGTTTGTTGAGCAGGAACTGCGTCTAATCCCTGAAATTAAACACTTTTCCGTAGCGGGAAGTTATCGTCGGACTGAAGAAGAAAGCAGTGATGTCGATTTCATCATTGTGACGGACGAACCAGGAACTGTACGAGAAAAACTGCTCGCCACATTGCCGCTCGTCGCAACGATTGCAGCAGGGGATTCGAAACTGTCAGTAACACTCGATTTGGACGAGGCGATTGACGCCGATTTCCGTTTTGTGAAAGCAGAGCAATTTGCAAGCGCCATTCATCATTTCACTGGTTCGAAGGACCATAACGTCAAGATGCGTCAACTGGCTAAATCCAGAGGAATGAAAATAAGTGAATATGGAGTGGAGAATGAAGATGGTTCTGTCGAGACATTTGATTCGGAAGAACAATTTTTCGCTCACTTTGATTTGCCGTTCATCCCGCCTGCGGTGCGAAGAAATGGCAGTGAAATTGATCGTGTCGATGAACTCGCTGGGTTGGTAGCGATTGAGGATATCCGTTCCGACCTTCATATGCATACAACCTGGTCGGACGGGGCTTACTCAATCCGTGAAATGGTAGAGGCCGCTCGTGCTAAAGGCTATTCACATATAGTTATCACAGACCATACGCAATACCTTAAAGTTGCGAACGGTCTTACACCGGAGCGACTGCGTGAACAAATCGTCGAAATCCGTGCGTTGAATAAAGAATATAACGACATCGAAATTTTTTGCGGAACAGAAATGGACATCCTTCCTGACGCGACATTGGATTTTGATGATGAACTGCTTAGTGAGCTGGATTTTGTCATCGCGTCTATTCACTCTAACTTCAGTCAATCACAGGAACTGATTATGGAACGACTTCATACTGCCATGAAAAATCCGCATGTCGATATGATTGCACATCCGACAGGTCGCATCATTGGTCAACGGGAAGGGTATAATCCTGATGTACCTCAACTGATTCAGTGGGCAAAGGAATATGGTAAAATACTTGAGTTGAATGCAAACCCATATCGCCTTGACCTTGCAACTGATCATCTTATTATGGCGCAGGAAGCCGGTGTCAATATTGCTATTAACACGGACGCGCATGCGATTGAACAACTAAATTATATGAATACTGGTGTAAACTACGGTAAAAAAGCTTGGCTGAAAAAAGAGACGGTAGTTAATACGTGGCCGCTTGATAAATTTATCCGCAATATTGTGCGGAAGTGAGAGGAAGTGTAAGACATTGGAAAACCGTGTCTTAAAAACACTTGAGTTCGATAAAATCCGGGATATGGCAGCAACTCATTGCACATCATTTGCCGGTCGTTCTTATATGGAGAAATTAGTACCTGTCAGTGATTTTGACGAAGTTGTTAAACTGCTTGAAGAAACGGACGAAGGGTTATCGATACTTCGCGTCCGAGGAAATGTGCCGATGGGCGGCATCAGTGATATTAGACCTCATGCTAAACGTGCGCAAATGGGTGGCATGCTAAGTGCATATGAATTGATGGAAACGGCCAATACAATTCGTGCAAGCCGGAATTTGCGTCAATTCATTGAAGCAATTGTGACAGATGAAGATATTGAAATACCTCATTTCATTGCGAAAAAAGAAGCTATTCCTGTGTTGACAGGTTTGGAACATGAAATCAATGCCTGCATTGATGACAATGCGCATGTCGTTGACAGTGCATCAGGGTCGCTGCGTACAATTCGACAAGGGTTACGAATGCAGGAGGGCCGTGTACGTGAGAAATTGGAAAGTTATACACGTGGCAAGAACGCTGCAACAATGTTATCCGACGCCATTGTGACAATCCGGAATGACCGTTATGTTATTCCGGTAAAGTCAGAGTACCGTTCACATTACCGAGGTGTTATCCATGACATGTCGGCGTCTGGGCAGACGTTATTCATCGAGCCGGATGCAGTGGTACAAGCAAATAATGAGATAAGAAGATTAAAATTGCAGGAACAGGAAGAGATTGAGAAAATCCTTATCGATCTGTCCGCGAAAGTACAGGAAGTTGCACATGATCTATTCACACTTGTTGCGATATTATCTGAAATCGACGTTATCCTTGCGAAAGCAAAATTTGGGAAAGCGCATAAATGTACGAAACCCGAAGTAAACAATAAAGGATATATTCGTCTTACAAAAGCACGACATCCTCTGCTGTCAATGGAAGAAGCAGTTGCGAATACAATCGAATTCGGAAAAGACATTACTACAATCGTTATCACTGGACCAAATACAGGCGGGAAGACCGTCACGCTGAAAACTGTAGGCTTGTGTACATTGATGGCGCAAGCTGGCCTCCCAATTCCAGCACTTGACGGCTCTGAAGTTGCCGTATTCGATTCGGTTTATGCGGATATTGGAGATGAGCAATCGATTGAGCAAAGTCTCAGTACGTTCTCCTCGCATATGGTGAACATTGTCGATATTTTAAAGAAATACGATGACCGCTCACTAATTATATTCGATGAGCTCGGTTCAGGTACGGATCCTCAAGAAGGGGCGGCACTTGCCATCTCTATTCTGGATGAAGTTCATGGACGTGGCGCGAGAGTAATGGCGACAACTCATTATCCAGAGTTGAAGGCATATGGTTATAACCGTCCAGGCGTTGCCAATGCTAGTGTAGAATTTGATATTGAAACGCTAAGTCCTACGTACCGATTGTTAATAGGCGTACCTGGTAGAAGTAATGCGTTTGAAATTTCAAAACGTCTAGGATTGCAGGAACATGTTATCGAACGTGCGAAAAAATTCACTGGCACAGATCGCGGTGAAGTCGATTCAATGATCCTTTCACTCGAGACAAGCCGTGTTCAATCAGAAAAAGATGCTGAAGAAACGCATGATATTTTATTGGAAACGGATCGATTGAAACGTGAACTGGAAGAGAAACTGGCGGAGTTTGAGAACAAGAAAGAACGCATGGAAGAAAAAGCGAAAGAGAAAGCAAAAAAAATAATTGAAGATGCGAGGCGTGAATCGGAAGCTGTCATTTCAGATTTACGTGCAATGCGCCTGAATGTTGGTGCAAACGTTAAAGAACACGAATTGATTGAAGCTCGAAAACGTCTTGAAGGTGCTGCTCCTGCAGAAGCGAAGAAGAAAATAGTTAAAGCGAAGGCAGCGCCAAGGGCCCTCCAAAAAGGTGACGAAGTGAAAGTACTAAGTTACGGTCAAAAAGGGACACTGCTTGATAAAGTTTCAGATAATGAGTGGATTGTCCAAATCGGAATATTGAAAATGAAGCTTGACCAATCGGGGCTGGAATATGTTAAGCCTGAAAAAGAGAAAAAACAATATATATCTACTTCAGTAGTAGGACGCGATTCAAATGTGAAAATGGAACTCGATCTACGGGGAGAGCGCTATGAAGATGCAATTTTCCGTACGGAGAAATATTTGGACGATGCCCTTCTGTCGAATTATCACCAAGTGTCGATTATTCACGGAAAAGGTACAGGGGCATTAAGACAAGGCATCCAGCAATATTTGAAAAATCATCGTCGGGTGAAAACATACCGTTACGGTGAAGCTGGTGAAGGTGGACACGGCGTTACTGTCGTAGAGTTGAAATAATTCAACTACGGAAAAGATGCGATATATGAATAATGTGCTAGCAACTTGGCACAGGGGTACTAGCAAAGGTGCCTCACAGGGATAGCCGAAGCCCTAAAGCTGTGGTGGCTAAGGCTACCTAGCCTAGGCGCGTGAGGCAACCCTTAAGCGCAGAAGCGTTATTCAATTGAATCATTCGACCAACTTATATATCGAAATATCATATAATATAGAAAAATATTTCCCCAATTATGAAACCTTTTACGTGCTTACCCGTATAGGAATGAATGACCAAACGTAAAAGGAGTCGAAGACTATGACGCAAACTGGATTTTGGAGCCATCCATTAGTAGAATCAGCAGGCTACTTCAGTGTAGTTGTCCTATGTCTAATTGTTTCGATGGTGCTTTTTGAGCTCGTTACGAAATATAAGAATTGGGAAGAAATACAAAAAGGCAATGTTGCAGTCGCTCTTGCAACAGGGGGGAAAATATTTGGGGTATCAAATATTTTTCGATACTCGATTGAACAGCATAATTCGTTGCCTGAAATGATTGGCTGGGGGTTGTTCGGGTTTACCTTGCTTATTTTCGCATATCTGTTGTTTGAATTCCTGACACCTAAATTCAATATCGATAAGGAAATTGAATTAGATAATCGTGCAGTTGGTTTCATATCCTTGACGATTTCAGTAGGCTTGTCATTCGTTATTGGAGCAAGTATTTCATAAGGTTGTGAAATTATGGAGAAATTATCAAAAATATTACTTGTTATCTGTGTATTATTTATCGTAGTAGGTATTTATTGGATGACAGCAAATACACCTTGACCCGTTTATTCTGGTCAAGGCTTTTTTTATGTATATGAATCAATTTCATAATTACTTATTTCATGTATAAAGACGAACGATATAATTCATCTACCAATTCATTGTCCGTCGATCTTTCGGACTACTCTCGTTGATTGTAGCGGAAGGTGGCGACTCCTGCGGGAACAGCGCGAGCTGAAGACCCCACAGGAGTGAAACGACGAGGAGGCTGAAGCCGTGCCCGCGGAAAGCGCCCACCTGAAGCGGAAATCAACTTTGTTCGTTTTTCTCGTTCAATAATCCTATTATGAAATTGATTCATATAGATTGAAGTTTTGAATTTCGTATTAAGAACCAAGTGTAGACGAAGCGTTATTCAATGGAATCATTCAATCTATGTAACTGAATTTTCTATTTGAAACCTGGCTCGTTTATGACTATAATTAGATTAGGAATATTCAAAGAATTAAAACGATGAAAAAGGAGGCTTTTATTTGACAATGAAACCTTGGCTGGATTTGTATCCCGCTGAAATCTCAAAGACACTTGACTATGAACACATTTCTATTCAGGATTTCCTGACAAGATCCAGCGAGAAATATCCTGACAAGACGGCAATGCATTTTCTAGGGAAAGAAATCTCGTATAAAGAGTTTCATGAATCGTCTTTGAAGTTCGCGAACTATTTAAAAACAATTGGAATTGTCAAAGGTGACCGGGTTGCTATTATGCTCCCAAACTGTCCGCAAGGGGCTATTGCCTACTATGGAATTTTGTCCGTGGGTGCAATCGTCGTTCAAACGAATCCTCTTTATACGGAGCGCGAAGTGGCTTATCAAATGGTCGATTCTGGAGCGAAAGCAATCATTTCACTCGACATTCTATTTCCGCGAATTTCCAAAATCGTTAAAGACACAAAACTTGAGCATGTCATCATTACAGGAATAAAAGATTACTTGCCATTTCCAAAAAACCTCATTTATCCATTCATTCAGAAAAAAGAACACGGGATTACAGTGAAAGTCGAGCACCGTGGTATGAATCATTTATTTACTGAAATCATGAAAATAGCAAAACCTGATCCAGTAAGTTATGACTTTAATTATGACGAAGATATTGCATTGTTGCAATATACGGGTGGCACGACGGGTCCTCCGAAAGGGGTTATGTTGACACACGCCAATCTAATTTCTAACGTCAAGATGTGTGGTGAATGGTTGTATAAATGCAAAGAAGGCGAAGAAACAGTGATGGGCATTTTGCCATTCTTCCATGTGTATGGAATGACAACTGTCTTAATTCTTTCTGTTATGCAAGGAAACAAAATGGTACTTATCCCTAAATTTGATTTTGAAACGGCTTTGAAAGCAATTGATAAACAGAAGCCGACATTATTCCCAGGAGCGCCTACTATCTATATCGGACTACTAAATCATCCTAATCTTCAAAAATATGATCTATCTTCAATTAAAGCATGTATTAGTGGTTCTGCAGCATTACCAGTCGAAGTGCAGGAGAAATTCGAGAAAGTCACTGGCGGAAAACTCGTCGAAGGATACGGCCTTACGGAAACGTCTCCTGTTACTCATTCAAATTTTGTGTGGGCAGACAAACGAGCTAAAGGATCGATTGGCGTTCCGTGGCCAGATACAGATTCTTGTATACTTGGTCCTGAGTCATCAGAACCGCTGTCGAATGGAGAAATTGGTGAAATTGCGGTGAAAGGCCCTCAAGTGATGAAAGGCTATTGGAATAGACCTGAAGATACAAAACAGTCTTTCCGCGATGGCTGGTTCATGACAGGGGATCTCGGATATATGGACGACAAGGGTTATTTCTATATCGTTGATCGCAAAAAAGATATCATTATAGCAAGCGGTTTCAATATTTATCCACGGGAGATTGAAGAGGTTCTTTATGAACACGAAGCAATACAGGAATGTGTTATTGCAGGTGTCCCAGATCCGTACAGAGGCGAAACAGTCAAAGCCTATATTGTCTTGAAGCAAGGTGCTACTATATCGGAAGAAGAGCTTGACAAGTATTGCCGAGAGAATTTGGCATCGTTTAAAGTGCCAAGACTTTATGAATTCCGTACAGAACTGCCGAAAACAGCTGTCGGTAAAATTTTACGCCGTGCACTTGTTGATGAAGAAAAAAAGAAAGCCGAAAAGGAATTACTTCCACTGTGATGTAATGCTTGACATAACGGCCGTTAACAACTAATATGAAAATATGAATGAATCATCATTCATATTTTCTTTTTTGGTGGTGATATATAGATATGAAACGAGATAGACCAAAATATAAGCAAATAGTAGATGCGGCGGTCATTGTCATTGCAGAGAATGGATACCATCAGGCCCAAGTTTCGAAGATAGCGAAAGAAGCGGGTGTTGCTGACGGGACAATCTATCTTTACTTTAAAAACAAAGAAGACATCCTAATATCTGTTTTTAGAGAAAAAATGGCGATTTTCGTAAATAACGTCGAAGTTATATTAAAACAGGATATTGATACATCTGAAAAATTATTCAGGATGATTGATAGCCATTTCCGAATTTTACATGAAGACCGTCACTTAGCCATCGTTACGCAACTCGAACTTCGTCAATCGAATAAAGAATTACGTCTCCGAATTAACGAAGTATTAAAAGAATATTTAACGCTCCTCGATGCAATTCTGAAAGAGGGAATCGTGAATGGGTCGCTTGATGGAGGCCTTGATATCAGACTTGCTAGACAAATGGTATTTGGCACAATTGACGAAACAATCACTTCATGGGTGATGAATGATCAAAAATATGATTTAATGAAACTATCACCTGAAGTACATAGGCTGATTATGAATGGAATGAAAGCTTAAAGAGGGATGGGATGAAATGGAGTTTCTCGAAGTAACAATCGAAGATGGGGTAGCAGTTGCGTCAATTAATAGACCTCCGGCGAATGCGCTTTCACGTGCACTCATTCTGGAGGTGGATGCACTTCTTGACCAAGTGGAGTACGACGAGTCAGTTCGAGTCATCGTATTTCATGGTGTAGGCAAATTCTTCTCGGCTGGAGCAGATATTAAAGAATTTACATCTGTCACTTCAGGTGAGGAATTTTCAAAACTTTCAGCGAGCGGACAAGAAGTTTTCGAACGGCTTGAATGTTTCTCAAAACCAGTGATTGCTGCAATTCATGGCGCGGCTCTGGGGGGCGGGCTTGAACTCGCAATGGCTTGTCACATGCGTATCGTAACTGACAACGCGAAACTTGGATTGCCTGAATTGCAATTAGGTCTAATCCCTGGATTTGCTGGGTCACAGCGTCTTCCGCGTTACGTCGGCATGCCGAAAGCGGCTGAGATGTTATTAACGAGTGATCCAATCAGTGGAGTAGAAGCAGCCCGTCTAGGACTTGCTAATCACGCCTATTCAGACGAAGAACTTCTCCCTAAAACAATGGAACTTGCTAAGAAGATTGCTAAGAAAAGTCCTGTCGCAGTGAAAGCTGCACTTGAGATGCTGCAATTTACTAAGCATCCTTCTTATTATGAAGGTGTGAAAGCGGAAGCTGATTCATTTGGTGAAGTTTTCGTTTCTGAAGATGCCAAAGAGGGAATCCAGGCATTCCTTGAAAAACGTGTACCTGTATTTAAAGGGAATTAATTAAAAAGTTAGGGAGGTCTGCAATATGAATATTTATGTACTAGTAAAAAGAACATTTGATACAGAGGAAAAAATCACGGTTTCAAACGGTAAAATTTCTGAGGATGGTGCGGAATTTATCATCAATCCTTATGACGAATATGCAATTGAAGAAGCTATTCAAGTACGCGATGCAAATGACGGTGAAGTAACTGTCATTACAATCGGTGGAGAAGACGCAGAAAAACAACTTCGCACAGCGCTTGCAATGGGTGCGGACAAAGCGGTTCTTATCGATACTGAAGATGATCTTGACGAAATGGATGAATTTACATCTGCTAAAATCATCGCTGAGTACTTAAAAGATAAAGATGCAGATCTAATCCTTGCAGGAAACGTTGCAATAGATGGCGGTTCGGGACAAGTAGGACCGCGTGTTGCTGAGCTTCTGGGCATCAACTACGTAACGACAATTACTAACCTTGAAATTAACGGTACATCAGTCAAAATCATTCGTGATGTTGAAGGCGATTCAGAAACAATTGAAACATCATTGCCATTATTAGTGACTGCTCAGCAAGGACTTAACGAACCACGTTACCCGTCACTTCCAGGAATCATGAAAGCGAAGAAAAAGCCACTTGAAAAGCTTGAACTAGATGATCTTGACCTTGATGAAGATGATGTTGAAGCGAAAACGCAAACAATCGAAATTTATCTACCACCGCAAAAAGCTGCTGGACGTACTCTTGAAGGTGATATTTCTGATCAAGTGAAAGAACTTGTAAATCTACTTAAAAATGAAGCTAAAGTAATCTAATATATATATGTTGAACAAGTGAATATTTAATAAAACAAAGCGAAGGCGCCTTTGAAGGGGGCGCCGAAGCCCTAAGACTAGGTGGCGAAGCTACTTGGCTTAGGGTCGGAGGCATCCCCAAGCGCCGGAGCGAATTCAATGAAATTCTTTATTTGAACAACTATTAAATCAGACTTTTAATTGTGATGGAGGGGCTATAGATGTCTAAAAAAGTAGTAGTACTTGGGGAAGCACGAGAAGGAGCATTGCGTAACGTTTCATTCGAAGCGGTTGCAGCTGCTAAAAAGATTTCTGACGGCGGAGAAGTTGTAGGAGTATTGCTCGGCGACGCTGTTCAATCGCTTGCGGAAGAAATGATTCATTACGGTGCAGATCGTGTCATCACTGTGGAGCATCCACATTTGAAACTATATACTTCTGATGGATTCAGCCAAGCGTTCATGGCGGTTTACGAACAAGAGAAACCGGAAGCTGTCGTGTTTGGTCACACTGCTTTAGGAAAAGATCTTTCACCAAAGATTGCTAGTAAACTAGCGTCAGGTTTGATTTCTGATGTTACAGCTATTGAAGGCGAAGGCGATGCTTCAGTATTCATCCGTCCAATCTTCTCAGGTAAAGCATTCGAAAAAGTTAAGAACAAAGACGGACTATTATTCATTACGGTACGTCCGAATAACATTGAAGCTTTAGAGCATGATGCAGGCCGTACAGGTGTCACATCTGCACTTTCTGTTGATGTTACAAATCTTCGCACAATCATTTCTGAAGTTATTCGTAAATCGACAGAGGGTGTCGATCTTTCGGAAGCGAAAGTTGTTATTGCAGGGGGGCGCGGTGTGAAAAGCGCGGAAGGCTTCGAACCATTGCAAGAACTTGCAACACTTCTAGGTGGTGCAATCGGTGCTTCGCGTGGCGCTTGTGACGCTGACTACTGTGACTATTCCTTGCAAATCGGACAAACTGGTAAAGTTGTTACGCCGGACTTGTACATAGCTGTCGGTATCTCTGGTGCAATTCAGCATATGGCGGGAATGTCCAACTCGAAGGTAATCGTTGCTATCAATAAAGATTCAGAAGCGAATATCTTTAAAGTAGCGGATTATGGAATCGTTGGTGACCTGTTCGAGGTTATTCCGATGATGATCGAAGAAATAAAAAAAATCAAAACGAACTGATTTGTAAAGAGGCTCCCTCAACTCTAGGGAGCCTCTTTCTATAACTAAGCATATATTTAGCCCGTCATATGGCTGCATGCTATAATACAAACATAGGTTATTTATTAAGAGGAGGAAATATTATTATGACTATTATACACGCGACTGATCAGAGCTTTGACGAGAATATTAAAGAAGGACTTGTCCTTGTTGACTTTTGGGCGCCTTGGTGCGGACCATGTAAAATGATCGCTCCAGTTCTTGAAGAACTTGATGGCGAAATCGATGGTAAAGCAAGTATTGTTAAGGTTGACGTAGACGATAACCAAGAAACAGCTGGTAAATACGGTATTATGTCAATTCCTACTTTGGTTCTTTTCAAAGATGGAGAGATTGTTGATAAAGTTGTCGGATTCAAACCAAAAGAAGCACTTGCAGAATTGATTTCAAAACACGCTTAATCATTAATAAAAACCGGGTCCCTTCATTGGTACCCGGTTTTTTGGGTAGGTGAATTATATGAATGAGTTAATCACAGAGAAGTTAGCCATATTACCGGATTTGCCGGGCTGTTATTTGATGAAAGACAGGCAAGGGACAATTATCTATGTTGGAAAAGCGAAAGTGTTGAAAAATCGAGTGCGTAGTTATTTTACGGGTAGCCATGATGCGAAAACCCAGCGGCTTGTTGGAGAAATCATAGACTTCGAATACATTGTCACGTCATCCAATCTAGAAGCACTTGTCCTCGAGTTGAATCTTATCAAACAGTATGATCCGAAATACAATATCATGCTAAAAGATGATAAAACTTATCCGTATTTAAAGTTAACAGCAGAGCGTCATCCGAAACTAATCATTACGAGACAGGTGAAAAAAGACAAAGGGAAGTACTTCGGTCCGTATCCTCATGCTTTTGCCGCCGGTGAAACGAAAAAGTTACTTGACCGGCTCTATCCTTATCGGAAATGTCATACGATGCCGGATCGGGTCTGTTTGTATTACCATCTTGGCCAGTGTCTTGCCCCTTGCGTTAATGAAGTGGGTCTGGAAACGTATAAGGAAATGGTAGATGACATTACCCGCTTTCTCAACGGTGGTTATAAAAGTGTTAAAAAAGAATTGACAGGGAAAATGTCTGCTGCTGCAGAAAATTTGGAGTTTGAGCGGGCGAAAGAATACCGTGATCAGATTGTTAATATCGAAGCGGTTATGGAAAAACAGGCTATGACAATGATTGATTTCACTGATCGTGATGTCTTCGGATTTGCAGTAGAAAATGGCTGGATGTGTGTTCAAGTCTTTTTTGTTCGTCAAGGAAAGTTGATTGAACGGGATGTATCGCTGTTCCCACTTTATCAAGAACCGGAAGAAGAATTGCTGACATTCATTGGGCAGTTTTACGGGAAATCTCAACATTTAATTCCTAAGGAAATTCTTTTGCCTCAAGGGATTGACAGTGAAATCGTACGTCAACTACTAGATGTCTCTGTGTTTATTCCGCAGCGTGGTAAAAAGAAAGATCTCGTCCATCTTGCGATCAAAAATGCTGAAATATCATTAAAAGAAAAGTTTCAACTTATCGAACGGCAAGAACTCCGTACAATTGGTGCGTGTGAGGAACTTGGTGAAGCGATGAATATCACGATACCGTTCCGTATTGAAGCATTCGATAACTCGCATACATATGGTTCGGATGCTGTCTCTGCAATGGTGTCATTCCTTGATGGGAAACCAAACCGTAAAGATTATCGAAAGTATAAGACGATGAATGCGGCAAAACACGACGATTACGCGGCGATGCGTGAAGTTGTCCGGCGCCGCTATATCCGCGTGCTGAGGGATGATTTGCCATTACCGGATTTGATCGTCATCGACGGCGGAAAAGGTCATATGGAAGCAGCAAGGGAAATCATTGAAGATGAGTTAAACTTATCTATTCCGATTGCTGGACTTGCGAAAGATGAGAAACATCAGACAGCACAGCTTCTTTACGGCAATCCGGTTGAAATGATCCCGTTGAAAAGAACGAGTGAGGCATTTTATTTGTTACAGCGGATTCAAGATGAAGTGCATCGGTTTGCAATAACGTTCCACAGACAACGGCGTGAATCGAATTCGTTAACTTCCGCACTCGACGGACTGCCGGGAGTTGGACCGAAGCGGAAAACATTATTACTTAAACATTTTGAATCAGTTAAAAAGATTCGTGAAGCTTCCATTGAAGAGTTACAAGAAGCAGGTTTACCATTGGCGGTTGCAGAATCAGTGGAAACGTATTTTCGTGAGGAAGCATTGCGAGAAGAGAAATAATGTGATAGAGTGAACGCACTGCGTTTTTTTCACTTATAATTTCATAAGAAGTGAAGATAGAGGTGCGGGTACCAATAGTAAATCTCCGGAAGGCGGCAGCCTGATGAAGGGGATTGAAAGGTGTATTCGCCGAAGCGGATCAATCGGCTGTCACGATTGTCCTGCTGGACTTCCATTGAATAAATGGAAGTCTGTCAGGTATAAAAATACCTGGAGAGCTATCTGAACGGAGCGTCTCTTAGGCGATAGCTCCAATCGGACCAGCTCTCATATATATGAGGGCTGTTTTTGCGTTCAGGGGGAAATCGGAGGGATTATCATGGTACGAATTGTAATGAAATTCGGTGGCACATCAGTTGCGAACCCCGAAAGGATTGCGCGCGCCGCAAAGCTTGTTCAAGGTGAAGTAAATCGGGGGAATCAAGTGGCGGTTATCGTCTCCGCAATGGGGAAAACTACAGACGAACTTCTAAAGCTTGCTGTGGAAGTTAATCCGAAAGCAGGTCGCCGTGAACTAGATATGCTGCTTGCGACCGGCGAGCAAGTAACCGCATCTCTTTTAGCGATGGCAATTGCAGCACAAGGTTTGGAAGCTCGCTCATACACGGGTTGGCAAGCGGGCGTGACGACAGAGTCCGTTCATGGCAATGCGCGAATCGAGCAAGTCCATGCAGAGAAGATTGTATCGACGCTTGAATCGGGTGCTGTTGCAGTAATTACCGGCTTTCAAGGTGCTGACAGCTCAGGTGAGTTGACAACACTTGGCCGTGGGGGATCTGATACAAGTGCTGTCGCCATTGCGATTGCAATTGATGCTGCTATCTGTGATATTTACACAGATGTTGAAGGGGTATTCACGACAGATCCGAGATTAATCGCACAAGCGAAGAAACTTGAGGAAATATCGTATGATGAAATGCTTGAAATCGCGAATCTAGGCGCGGGTGTACTTCACCCGAGAGCGGTTGAGTTTGCCAAGAACCATCAAATGCCTCTTCGAGTTAGGCCTGCGCATATGGAAGGTGAAGGAACGATTATCAAGGAGGAAATTGATTTGGAAAACAATTTAATTGTTCGGGGTATCGCCTTTGAAAGAGATATCATTCGGATTACAGTTATGTATGACGTTCCTTACAACGGCTCGCTTGCGAATATATTCACTACACTTGCGGAGCATCGTGTAAACGTTGATATTATCGTCCAGACAATTATGGAAGGCGTACAGCCATCTGTTTCATTTTCTATTAAGAAAGAAGATTTCGCAGAAACGATTAACGTTTTGGAAAAAGAAAAAGAAGACCTTGGATACAGTAGAGCTGATTTTGAAGTGGGTCTTTCGAAAGTTTCAATCGTCGGAAGTGGAATGGTATCTAATCCGGGAGTCGCTGCACAAATGTTTGAAATACTTCGTAGCGAATCCGTTCCGGTGAAAATGGTCAGCACGTCTGAAATTAAGGTATCCGTCGTCATTCCTGAGTCAGATATGGAAAAAGCGGTAGCGGCACTACATAACCAGTTCGGATTGGATGCAAATTGAAATGATTTATAATAAAGAAGATGCACCCGATTAGGGGTGCATCTTCTTTATTATATCTAAACTTTCGTTTTTAAGTCCCACTTCACTTGGAAGTGAATAAGACCATCCTTTTCGTTCAATTCTCCGTAACATTCAGTAAGCAGTCCATTAAATTTCTGATATTGTTGTGCGATGAAACCAGCTTCAAGTTGACAAGATCTGTTTTGGGCATTTGTATCGAAATCGTTTTTTAACGAATAAAAAGCCTCATCTTTCAAAGTCTTATAGAGTTGAAGAGGGCCCCATCCAGCTTCTTGAAAAAATTCAGGAAGTTCATCAACTCCGAAAATAGGGAATTTCCGAGCTACTTCTTTTCCAGCCCAATAGAGTATTTCGTCTTCATGTTTACCGAGAATACTGGGTAACACGTGATCTCTTAAAATTTCATAACCGAAGCGAGTAGGTGAATCATATGTAGTATTTTCCAATCGAATATGCAACCCTTTCGGTTAAATGATAGCGTTAGTGAATCCTAGGGAATAATTAATATGTTAAATTTGGGCGTTTCGAAAAGTACACATCGTCTTGACCTCTTCAAAACTGAGGAGTACAATGGTTATGTCATAATATTGTACCACGAAGAGGTACGTCGTCAACGGTCGTTTCATGTCGAAATGATGACAGAGGCGAACTGACGGACTGAGTTAATAAGGGAGGGTAAAAGACTTGTCAAGAGAATCAGATTTTTATTTGCGCCGTCTTCATTCACTGCTCGGAATCATTCCAGTGGGGCTTTTTCTTGCCCAGCACTTAGTGATTAACAACTTTGCAACACGTGGTCCTGAGGCGTTTAACGCGGCATCTAATTTCATGGGGAATTTACCATTCGTTCTATTTTTGGAATGGTTCATCATCTACATCCCACTTATGTTCCATGCGTTCTACGGTGTGTACATAGCTTTCACAGCAAAAAATAACGTACAGCGTTACGGGACTTTCCGCAACTGGATGTTCATGCTGCAACGCATCACGGGAGTATTCCTAGTCGTGTTCATTGCATGGCATATCTACCAAACAAGGATCCAAAAAGCATTGGGAGCCCATGTTGACTACGATATGATGGCTGACATCCTAGCGAATCCGTTCATGCTTGCATTCTACATTGCAGGTGTCCTTGCAGCTACATTCCATTTGGCGAACGGCGTTTGGTCATTCCTTGTAAGTTGGGGAATTACACAATCTCCACGTTCACAAACAATCGTCACATATGTATCGATGGCGATATTCCTAGTTCTTTCTTTAATTGGTATACAAGCACTATTTGCTTTTGTTTGATTTGTAAATTGATTTATTGAAATACAAGATCACCTATAATTCGAGGAGTGAAACAATAATGGCAAAAAGCAGATTGATTGTCGTAGGCGGAGGATTAGCTGGTCTAATGGCAACTATCAAAGCGGCTGAAGATGGTACGCCGGTTGACTTGTTCTCAATTGTTCCTGTTAAACGTTCCCACTCTGTATGTGCACAAGGTGGCATCAACGGTGCAGTAAATACGAAAGGTGAGGGTGACTCGCCTTCAATCCATTTCGATGACTCTGTATATGGCGGTGACTTCCTTGCGAACCAACCACCAGTACAAGCAATGACGGATGCAGCACCAGGAATCATCAGTCTATTGGACCGGATGGGTGTAATGTTCAACCGTACGCCAGAAGGACTGCTCGATTTCCGACGTTTCGGAGGAACAATGCATCACCGTACCGCTTTCGCAGGCGCGACAACAGGACAACAGCTCCTTTACGCACTTGACGAGCAAGTTCGAAGTCATGAAGTGGCTGGGCTTGTTACAAAATATGAACACTGGGAATTCCTTGGTGTTGTTCTTGATGAAGAAGGTGTTTGTCGCGGTATTAAAGCGCAAAACATGAAGACAATGGAAATCCAAGCCTTTAAAGGCGATTCAGTTATTATGGCAACAGGCGGACCTGGAATTATCTTCGGGAAAACAACAAACTCTGTTATCAATACAGGTTCTGCAGCTTCGATAGTTTATCAGCAGGGTGCACACTACGCAAATGGTGAATTCATCCAAATTCATCCGACGGCAATTCCTGGAGACGATAAACTGCGTCTCATGAGTGAATCCGCTCGTGGTGAAGGTGGACGTGTCTGGACATATAAAGACGGAAAACCTTGGTACTTCCTTGAAGAAAAGTATCCGGATTATGGTAACCTAGTACCGCGTGATATCGCGACACGTGAAATCTTTGACGTTTGTGTTAACCAAAAACTTGGTATCAACGGCGAAAACATGGTGTACTTGGACCTTTCGCATAAGGATCCAAAAGAGCTTGACATTAAGCTTGGTGGAATCATCGAAATCTATGAGAAATTCACAGGCGACGATCCACGTAAATTACCGATGAAAATCTTCCCGGCTGTCCACTATTCAATGGGCGGACTATGGGTCGATTATGATCAGCAAACAAGTATTCCAGGTTTGTTCGCGGCAGGAGAATGTGATTATTCACAGCACGGTGCAAACCGTCTTGGCGCAAACTCACTCCTTTCAGCAATTTATGGCGGTATGGTTGCAGGACCAAATGCCATTAAGTATATGAAAGGATTAAAACGTTCTGTTGTAGATCTTCCTTCAACAATCTTCGAAGAAGCTGTGAAAGAAGAGCAGCAGAAGTGGGACGATACGCTTAAAATGAACGGTACCGAAAACGCTTATGTCCTTCATAAAGAACTTGGTGAATGGATGACAGATAACGTAACAGTAGTACGTTACAATGACAGACTACAAGCGACAGACGATAAAATCGTTGAGCTTCTTGAACGGTATGAAAACATCAATATTACTGATACACAACTATGGTCTAACCAAGGTGCAACATTTACGCGCCAGTTGAAAAACATGCTATACTTGGCACGTGTTATCACTCTAGGTGCACTGAACCGTAATGAAAGCCGTGGAGCCCATTACAAACCAGACTTCCCTAATCGTGATGATGAGAACTTCTTGAAAACAACGATGGCAAAATTCGATGGACATTCTGCACCAATCTTCCATTATGAAGAAGTAGATGTTTCCTTGATTCCGCCACGTACACGCGATTACTCCACGAAGAAAGGAGAATGACTTAAATGAGTGAAAACAATACAGCAGTACAAGACCGTGAACAACAGACTGCACAGAAAACTGTCCGTTTTGAAATTCGCCGCCAGGACACTGCTGATTCGCAACCTTATTGGGAAAGTTTTGTCTTAGATTATAGACCGAATATGAACGTCATTTCTGCTTTAATGGAAATTCGTCGTAACCCGGTCAACGCAGAAGGTACTAAAACGACACCTGTTAACTGGGAAATGAGCTGTTTGGAAGAGGTTTGTGGAGCATGTTCAATGGTTATCAACGGACGTCCGCGTCAGTCTTGTACAGCACTTGTTGATCAGTTTACACAACCAATTAAACTTGAACCGATGAAGACATTCCCAGTCGTTCGTGACTTAATTGTTGACAGAGAATTCATGTTTGATTCATTGAAAAAAATTAAGGCATGGGTTCCGATTGATGGCACATATGACCTTGGTGAAGGACCTCGTATGCCTGAGCGTAAACGCCAATGGGCATATGAACTTTCAAAATGTATGACGTGCGGCGTATGTCTTGAAGCATGCCCGAACGTTAACGATAATTCAAACTTCATGGGACCTGCACTTATGTCACAAGTCCGCCTGTTCAATACGCACCCTACAGGTGCAATGAACAAAGACGAGCGTCTGGCGACGATTATGACAGACGGTGGAATTGGCGAATGCGGTAACTCACAAAACTGTGTAGTTGCATGTCCAAAAGGGATTCCTCTTACTACTTCGATTGCAGCGATGAACCGTGCAACGAACGTACAAATGTTCAAAAACTTCTTCGGAAGTGACCAAATGGTAGACTGATTTCAGTCTCTAGCCCCGCTATGGCATTATGCCTTGGTGGGGCTTTTTTGGTTTTTATCTTGTACGCTTCATTTATTAGTAAGAATTTGATAGAATAGAAGAGTGAATGAGTATTCATTATGGGAGAGGGGATGTTTGTTGAATGAAAACTGTATACATAAAAGAGTTGTCGACTTGGGAATCGGAATTCGAGTTTTCTGTACCTGTGACCGTTCGGTTCTCAGAGACGGACATGTTTGGTCATTTGAACAACACAATACCATTTATTTATTTTGAGCATGCAAGGATTGAGTTTTTAAAAGAAATCAAGCTTATGAATAACTGGCTTGATCCAAAGGGTGAAAATTTCCCAGTCGTTGCGGATTTACAATGTGATTTTATGAAGCAAGTTTTTTTTGATGAAAAGCTGAAAATATTTGTTAAAGCTGCTACAGTTGGCAACAGCTCTGTTGATATTCACTACATGGGGAAGAACGAAAAAGGCGACATCGTTTTCACTGGACGGGGTACTATGGTTCAAGTTGGCAGACAGACAGGCAAGGGCGTTCCGTGGTCTGAAGAGGAGAAAATACTCTTTGTTAACTAAATCACAATATAGCCGGCACAGCTCGCCGCTCCTTCACATATTTTAAAGTGAAAGTGGATAGGAGGGCGCGTCTTGATAGAAGACTCTAAAAACCGTTCTTTGCTTACGGCAAGAGAACGAGAAATTTTTAATCTGCTCGTTGAAGATCAAACGACAAAAGATATCGCGGGGCGGCTCGGGATCAGCGAAAAGACTGTTCGCAACCATATTTCGAACACAATTCAAAAGCTGGGTGTATCTGGCAGAGCACAAGCGGTAATCGAATTGTTACGGTTGGGAGAATTGCAATTGCGTTAAAAGTAGTTTAACTATTAAAGGGCAGTCAGAAAGAGACTAAGTGAAGTTTTCATGGCCGATATCAGAATGACCTTAAAAAGTAGCTGTTTGATCTGCGTCATGCAGTCCTCAAACAGCTATTTTACTTCTGTTTTTCACCATCAACTTATTAGGTGTTGCCATAAGCGCAGAAAAGGTGGACAATAGGGAAACAGTATTTGTTTTCAGGGAGCTGGTTTAATTGACGGAAAATAACCTACCAAAAATTCAATATACAGATGAAGTTGCACATATGGAGAAGGAATTACGTTATGTTGCCGCGATTATCAAGCAGCAAGGCCGTCAAATCCTTAGTAATTATACAATTACACCGCCTCAATTCGTTGCTTTGCAGTGGCTATTTGAGCACGGAGATATGACAATCGGGGATCTGTCGAACAAAATGTTCCTGGCATTCAGCACTACGACTGATTTGGTCGATCGTATGGAAAAGAACTCGCTTGTGAAGCGTGTGCGAAATGATCAAGATCGCCGTGTTGTTCGAATTCATCTTCTTAGCGAAGGAGAACGCGTAATCGAAGAAGTAATCGATAAACGACGTCATTATTTGAATTCGGTGTTAACAGATTTTGATGAACAACAGGTTAAGGATTTCTCAGACTTGCTTAGTAAATTACATCATGAGATGAAAAAGGATTGAGGGGTTTTTGTGGAAGCACCAATTGGCGTAATTGATTCGGGCGTCGGCGGACTAACCGTGGTTAAAGAGATGCTCAATCGACTGCCGCATGAGCCTATTGTTTACATAGGAGATGATGCCCGTTGTCCGTATGGGCCTCGGCCGATAGACGAAGTCCGGGAGTTCACGATGGAGATGGCGTCAGCACTTTCCAAAATGGGGATAAAAATGCTTGTCATCGCTTGTAATACAGCTACAGCTGTTGCGCTCGATGATATCCGAGCACAATTTTCATTTCCAGTCATCGGCGTTATCGTACCAGGAGCGCGGGCTGCAGTTAATGCGTCCGAAGCGGGAAAAATCGCCGTGCTTGGAACTGCTGGAACGATAAAAAGTGGAGCTTATGACGACGCAATCCATGTTCTTTCACCGGATGCGATGGTTTACTCACTTGCATGTCCAGAATTTGTTCCAATTGTCGAAAGTGGTCAATATAAGTCGGAAAATGCAAGAGTCATTGTTGACCGTACGTTGCGTGAGCTTGCAGATAAAGATTTTGATGCAGCGATATTAGGGTGTACGCATTACCCTCTATTGGAACATTATATTACAACTTCTTTGCCGGATAGTGTGAAAATCATTTCATCCGCGGTAGAAACGGTATGCGATGTTGAACGCATCCTACTTTCTAACGGCATTGGACGAGCTGCTGATAACGAAGTGGCGCCAGTGTTCTATACAACAGGAGAATCAGAAAGTTTCCAAGCAATTATTGAAGACTGGTTAGCGATTGAAAAGCCTAATGTAAGCAATATTGAATTGTGAAAAACCCGAAATGTCCCGATTTGGACATTTCGGGTTTTTGCGTATATGAAATGGGATATGATAAGATAAATGCGCAATCTTAATGATGGAGGGTACAACATATGAGACATGATGGTAGAATGGCCGAAATGATTAGGCCGGTAACAATAGAAACGGATTATTTAATTCACCCCGAAGGATCAGTTCTAATTTCGGTTGGGAATACGAAAGTGATTTGCACAGCTTCTATAGAAGAACGGGTTCCACACTTTTTGCGAAACAGTGGAAAAGGCTGGATAACAGCAGAATATTCCATGTTGCCTCGTGCAACTGGTCAAAGGACGCAACGTGAAGCTTCCAAAGGTAAAGTTGGCGGACGTACGATGGAAATACAGCGCTTAATCGGCCGTGCTCTACGTGCTGTCATCGATTTGGAGGCATTAGGTGAACGGACGGTCTGGATCGACTGTGACGTTATCCAAGCAGATGGAGGTACACGTACAGCATCCATTACGGGTGCATTCGTCGCGACAGCAATGGCGATTTCTAAATTGCATCTCGAAAAAGGATTACCAAAGTTCCCGATTTCTGATTTCCTAGCAGCAACAAGTGTAGGGAAAACAGTTGAAGGCGAACTCATTCTTGATCTTGACTACGTCGAAGATTCATCAGCTGCTGTCGATATGAATGTCGTTATGACTGGAGCAGGCGCTTTCGTGGAGCTTCAGGGGACGGGAGAAGAATCGACATTCACAAGGGCGGAGATGAACGGACTAGTAGAACTTGCTGAAATAGGGATTAACCAATTAGTCGAAGTTCAAAAAGAAGCACTTGGACTGATTGCACAGCTGATCAAACCGAAAGATCAAAATGAACTATGAAGGAAGTCTTGATTGCCACTAATAATGTGGGTAAGGCAAAAGATTTTGAAACACTGTTTAAGCCACTGGGAGTACGAGTTCTCACATTGAATGATATCGAAGGGGATATCGATGTTGAAGAAACGGGTGACACATTCGAAGCAAATGCGATTCTAAAAGCAGAAACGGTTGCACGTTTGCTTGGTAAAATCGTTATCGCGGATGACAGTGGGCTTGAAATTGATGCACTTGAAGGCGCACCAGGTGTCTACTCCGCGCGTTATGCGGGCCATGAGAAGAATGATGATGCAAATATCGATAAAGTGCTACAAGAGCTAGAAACGACTCCTGAGGATGCTCGTGCTGCTCGGTTCCGTTGTGTGCTAGCAGTGGCTGGACCCGGTTTGGTTACAGAAACGTTTTCAGGCAGTTGTGAAGGATTGATTCATACTAAACGGCAAGGGGCAAATGGTTTCGGCTATGATCCAATCTTTTTTGTGCCAGCATTAAATCGAACAATGGCAGAGTTGTCAGCTGAAGAGAAAAACAAAATTTCACATCGTGGAGCAGCGTTAGCTCAGTTGAAATTCGGATTAGCAGACTATATGACGGTTGCAGGTGATTCAGAATGAAAATTGTTATTATGAGTGATTCGCATGGAGATAAGGAAACGGTGAAAGCCGTTTCTGCACTTTCTGCGAATGCGACTTTCCATTGTGGCGATAGTGAACTGTCATTCGATGATCCAGTTTTACATACAATGCATAAAGTCCGTGGAAACTGTGACATGGATGCTAGGTTCCCTGCGTCCGTTGTGGTGGAGGTAGAAGGGAAGACGGTCCTAGCTGTACACGGCCATGAACACGATGTGAAACAATCGTTGATGGGGCTTTATTATTATGCAAAAGAATGTGAGGCAGATATCGTTCTGTTTGGCCATTCGCATTTGTATGGTGCTGAGATGAAAGACGGAATTCTGTTCTTGAATCCGGGGAGTACAATGCAGCCGCGGGGCGGGAAAGAAGCGACGTATGCTGTTGTGGAGTGGGATGAAATACTACGAGTTTCGTTCAAGAATAATGCACATGAAACAATCGATTTTATGGAATTAAAAAATGTTTAAAAAAAGATTTTAAAAAGCGTTGACTTTATTCCTAAGGCAATATATACTAAGTATTGTCCTTAGGGAATGAACGAAAGTTTGAAACGCACGTCTCAGTAGCTCAGCTGGATAGAGCAACGGCCTTCTAAGCCGTCGGTCGGGGGTTCGAATCCCTCCTGGGACATAATTAAAACAGTCACAAACCATTGATACAATTGGATTTGTGAGAAACTAGGGATTCGGTCAGGGCTTCGGTCACTGGTGCAGAAACCCTTTTTTGTACCCTAACATTTACGTATAATAAGACACGAAACTATCTTCCAATTCAATTGAATGGAGGATTTTTTGTTATGACAAAGAAAACAGGGCTGTTCGACGTGAATATTGACTTAGATAGTATTATTGTAATTTCCGAGCAAGCGGTTACGCAGAGGAATAATTCAAAAACGATTGATGAAGCATCGGTAATCATTATTCAGCAGATGACTGCGAGTGGCTACAGACCTCGTACAATCAAAGATTATGAAACCATCCTTAGGAACTTCAAGAAGGTTCAAGATGTTCAATACTTATCAGATATTACGCTTAATACAATCTATGGATGGCTTGAACAAATGCCAGTGTCAAACCAAACAAAGCTGACTAGACTTAAGGTATTAAAATCATTTTTGAGCAAGTGTTTCAATAATGGATGGTATGAGTCAAAGTTTTGGCAAACGATAACGGTAAAAGTAGATAAGCAGGTTAAAAATGGAGCAGATGAACAAGATATCTAAATCTTATTGTCACTGATAGATTTAAATAAGTTCATAGGCTTACATGATGCAGTGGCAATATTTACAATGTACAAAACAGGCATTTGAATCAATACCTTAAGGCAACTAGAGGAGAAGCATATCGATTTTAGTAACATGGTTATTAACATCGATGGGGCTATTCTAAAAAATCATCAGTTATTAAAGTTGCCACTAGATAATCAATTAATTAAGATGCTACAAATACTAATTCAGCAAAACCAAAAGATTCGTAGTCACTATAGTGAGAAGAATAAATATGTTTTCATTTCAACTAAAGGAACATCGTTAAATACAAAATCAACGAATAACGCAATCTCAAAGCAACTGACAAAGTATAGTAAGTGATTTGGCTTAACAAACATCAATGCACATGCGCTTAGAAGGGCTTATGCGAAGAATCTTTTGAACAAAGGGGCAAATAGCGCTCTTATCTCCAAGGCGTTAGGTCATTCAAATCTGGAGGTTACAACACAGTGTTTGGACTTGGGTGTAGAAGAGGTAGTAGTGAGTTTGAGAGAATTTTTATAAAAGAAAAAGCGAGGTATGCGTGTAGATAACTTTAAAGTTTCTGGACGCGGGTTCGACTCCCGCCGCTTCCATAGTAAGATATGGTGCAAATGCAGTCGTATCAATGGTTTTGAGAGTTAGGGATATTGAACGGGAGTTGAACTCTTGTTGAATATCCCTTTTCTGCTCCCTATGGTAAATTATCATATTTCATGGTTCATAGACCTGCTAATCAAAATGATTGGGAGGTTTTTTGTATGTCTAGAGGTAGAAAAAATGGAGTGTTTGCGGTGAGTGGTGATGTTGTGGTCATGCCAACGAAGGCGAAGGTATTAGAACGAGAAGGAATGTTAATCGAGGAGGCACTTGATACAGTATTTCAGCAAATGAGGATTGCAGGGAACAGACAACGCACAATTGAAAGCTATCAGTACATCTTTGTGCAGTTTTCCACAACTTGCAAGCTTAGGTATGTAGAGGATATTACATTGGATGCTCTCTATCATTACCTCGATGTACTAGAGGTTAGTCCTGCAACAAAATTGATTCGCTTAAAGTCCACCAAGGCAGTTCTCAGCAAGTTTTTTAACAATGGTTGGATTAAGGAAAAATTTTGGAATAGCATTCATATCAAAATTGATAAAGAGGTCAAAAAGGGAGTGAAGGAATCTGACATTGACAAGCTCCTAGGACTCATCGACCAGACCTCGTTCGTTGGCTTTAGGGATGCAGGGGCGATTAAGCTAATGTACAAGACAGGTATTCGTATTCGGACGTTAGGCGAGCTTAGGGAGCGTCATATCGACTTTGAAAATCTATGTCTGAACCTTGATGGCTCAACTTTGAAAAATCATAAGTTCCTAAAGCTGCCGATTGATGAGGAGCTTGCAGATATACTTAAAATGCTTATCAAATTAAATAATGGTATCCGCTCCCACTTTGGAACAGATAACCGCAATGTTTTTATCACGCAGAACGGTTTGCAAATGAACACAAGTAAATCATCGAACTGTGCAATCTCTAAGCAGCTTAACAAATATGCTAAGCGCTATGGACTTGAGAATATCAATGCACACGCTATACGGAGAGGGTACGCCAAGAGTCTATTAGACAAAGGGGCAAGCATTGCTCTAATTTCAAAGGCACTCGGACATTCAGATCTAGCAACCACGACAGTTTATCTCGATTTGGATGTGGAAGAGGTCGCATCTGATTTAAGGGAATACCTATAATAGTTTATCTTGATGCTGCAATAGTGGAACTAATAAAAAGTAATAGGCATAGCTTGAACTCTTAAAATTAATGAACCCCGTCTTTTACTAGATGGGATTCTTTTTTGTATCCAATTATCATTAATTTATCTAGTAGTAGAAATGAAACGATCCAAATGAACTTTAGGTATGTATAAGTGGGAGTCCAAAAGCTTTTGGTGTGTCTGCATTTGCAATACAGAAGATGATGCGACATAAGAACATTAATGTGACAATGTGAAGTAATGAGCTTAAAGATCAAAATGACATACATAATCCATTGAATAGCTTGGATATATAAATCAGAGGGCGGCGAAATGCTGCTCTTTTTTTGTTTGACAAAATAGATTGTGAATTGATACATGTAAATTTACTAATAAGGATGTTTTGAATTAACTTAAAAATTATGCAAAGCATTTTAGTATTCAAGGCATAAACGCACACGATATTAGAGGGCACATGCAAAGAACCTACATGACAATGGAGCTAGTGTTGCATTAATTTCGAAAGCACTCGGACATAGTGATTTAGCAGTTAGGACACAATATCTGTACTTAGATGTTGAGGAAGTAGCTAAGGATTTAAGAATATTTTTATAAAAAGCTTGCCTTATTTATAAGGCTGTTGTATAGTTGCCTTATAAATAAGGCTTTGGTATAATTGTTTTGACTATTATTATAAGGAGTTGAAACTATGTGTGGATTAGCCTTAGTGATTAGGGAGTTTAACATGACGAATAAAGAGCTAGCTGAAATATTGGAGATAAAGCCACAGTCATTAAATGATTGGCTGAAATTTAAAAGGAAAATACCTCCAGCTAGGTTAGAACAATTAACTACTGTATTTAATTTATCAAAAGATTATTTTTTGAAAGATGAGCATGAATATACGGAGGTGGATCGATTAGAAGTGAAAATGAGTTACTTAAAGAAAACAAATGAATTTATAGATGATCCTATGAATAGACCATATAAATACTGGGTCAACAATAAAATGATTAGAAGAATTGCTGCTCTTATTGAAAATAAAAAATTGTTAAATAGACTAGAAATGTTGATAGATAAAGTTGGGAATATTGGAGAAGAGGACTATAGTATTGAATCGGTGGAAGATTACAATTTATTGGAGAAAATTGATCATGTATTAAGAAATAAAGATGAAAATAAAGAAATCACAAGTAATTTGAGAGCATTATTTAAAGACTACAAAATATGAATTTAGTAGTTAAGTAATTCAGATCTATAGGGAGAATTTCTCCTTATAGATTTATAAATTCTTTTTTCATATTCTAAAAAAGAGGTTTAATCTAATTTAGAGTATGACAAAGGGATTTAGTAATTCGAATATATATTAAAATAATATTCGATGAAATAATCAATTTTTGGTAAGGACGGAGGTGTAAACAATGTCGAAAGTTTATTATGAAATACCAGCTAACTCGTTTATTGATGGGTTAATTCGAAAGTTTCAAGCTTATGCAATTGTTGATATTGAAAATAAGATCAATAGATTGATACTGACAGAAACTAGAGATGAGTTTTTAGATGAAAGAATCTCTAAGTTAATGGATGAACGTAATTATTACGAACTAGCTTCAAAAGTTAAATTATTAGATGGTTTAATTGAATCAGCTGATGAACGGTTTCATGAAGAAGAGATGAGTTATGCTAAAGCTGCGTTTGATCTTGTATTATCCAAGCGTAAATTTAGTTCCTACCATAAAGTATTGTAATTAAAAGTAGGAAACAACAAGGTATTTCAAATATAAAACCTACTATTTCAATTCATTAAGTAGGTTAAAAGTGAGGGAATTGTATGGAAAAAATGATTAATGTAAATTCAGCAGAACAGATTGTTGATGAATTGGAGGTTTCGGAATCTCTATTGATATTACCTACCAAAATTAAGGTAATTGAGGCATCTGACGAAGAGATTTTTAGAATGTATTTAGAAGATGCACAGGATGAAGATGATGATATGGAAGATGAAGATTAATCCAATCATCTATTTGAAGCCGCAACACAATTTCCTTAATAACTAAGGAAAAAGCTAAACTTAAATTTTGTGAAGTGGAGAGTAAAATATCCATTTTACTTCAAAATAAACTTATAGAATTAGAGGAGAATGAAAATGAAATTTCAGTTGGAACACATGGATAAAGACTTATTTGTCTTTGTAGACGGAAGTAAAATTACATTTGATCGCATATCACGCAATATTGCCGTTAGACTCTGCTTAATGGGTGTTATACAGAAGTCGGAGCTTAAATATGCAACAGTACTTGCAAAGCGAACAATCGGTGAGTACAACAGAACAAAAGGTAAGGAAGATGAGACGTATACAGAAGAAATGTATGTGTATGGTACACCTTTTAAAACAGCATATGCCTATCTAGTAGAAAATTTCAATCATTTCTTTACACGCTTTAAGTATCTAATTAAGACTTATGGCGAAGAAAATGTAGATATTCATCGTATGGGTGAGAATTATAGTGCTGATAGCGTAGTAGCTATCTTAAAAGAAGATCATATAGCTGTTCATGCTGTAAAGTATGTAACACTTGAATTCATTGATGGTTGTTTTTATCCTCAGAAGTTTAATTCTAAGGGTGCGTTAGGAAAAGCATATAGACTTTCCAAAGAGGAATTAGATGTTGGCTTATGTGAGCGTTATTTTATGCACGAAAATAAACGCATACAAATCAAAATCATTCCTTCAAGTGTTGAACCTTCTTTTGAAAAACATAAAGAAAGTACACAAGATTTTATTAGAAGTCTAACGAGATCATTAGAAAAAACTTCCGATTTAACTGAGAAGAAAGCACTTGAGCAACAAATAAAGCTTGAACAAAAAGAATTAAGGCAGTATAACAGGCTCATTAGACAAGATGAGCTTCACAAACAAAATGTGGCTAAGTTAAAAGGTGTCAATCCTGATGAAGCTTGGAATGATATTGCGAGAAGCCTAAAAGAGCAGTATCAAAACCAAAAGAAAGCTGTTTTGAAGCTCATCAAAGATGAACCAGTTGATTTGTTCACAGAAGAAAGGAGAATTGATTATGAGCTGTTCTTTAAGATAACTACCGAAATAATTCGCATTGATAATATCCTTAAAGATTTGAAAAGGTATGATTATGAATTTGAAGAATACTGTATTTTAGTGAAAACTAAAGGAACTAAAGCAGCTCGGTAAGATTGAATATTATGTATTATAGGTTTCTGCTTTAATCGGTGCAGTAGATTTTTAAATATGTTTAATTAAGTTACTACTATAGAGGGGAGCTAGAAATAGCTCTTCTTTACTTTGGAGGAAAGTAAGATGAATGTTACGGAATGTATTCAACAAGATTACTTAGAATGGCAACGGGGAGACATAATTGCTTTTTCTGCAGGCACAGGTAAAGGAAAAAGCCATTTTGTGAAAAACAAGCTATATGACCATGTAAAAAGCATAGGGAAGAGAATTTTGTTCTTTCTTCATCGTAGTAATACGCTCGAGCAGTTTAAAGCCGAAATTGCAGCTGAAGGGAAATCTGATGTAATTGATTTGATTACATACCAAAGCTTTGAGAAGGCGATAATCCATCAAAATCAAATTGACCTAGGGATATATGAATATATCATTTGCGATGAATATCATTATTTTGGTAATGATTCTTCTTTCAATAAATATACTGATGTGTCACTCAATGAAATTATTGAGGGGGCGGATGAAAGAATTGTAGTGCTTATGAGTGCTACAAATGAGTTCATTAAAGAATATTTGTATAATCGTAAATCGATTACTCCAAAAGAATATGTACTTCCAGCTAACTATGATTATGTTAAAACATTGGAGTTTTATGAAGATGATCAGCTTATCATTGATGGATTAAAAAAACGAGTAGAGAAAGGTGAAAAGGCTCTCATCTTTATTGAATCCGCTACTGATTGCTATGAGCTATTCAAGCAATTTGAGGAACATAGTATGTTCATTTGTGGCAAAAGCCATAGAAAATATAAGTATGTAGATGAAGAGAAGCGGGAGCAACTTTTAAAGAACCAACGCTTTGAGGATTTATTCTTATTTACTACGCAAACACTTGATGCAGGATTGAACATTATTGATGATGACTTGCATTTTATTATAGTAGATATAGCTGATCCTGATGTGCTGGTTCAGTGTGTAGGCAGAAAGCGAATACAGTATGAAGAGGATTACGTACATTTAGTGGTGAAAAACCGTTCAAATGGGCGATTAGGCTATGATAAAGGAAACTTGACCACACGTATGAAACATGCCAAGTTTCTAGAGGAATATACCCAAGAGGAATATGATCAAAAGTTTTATCGTGAACCAGATCCATATCAACTTGTTTATTTTGAGCCCCTCCCTAATCATGGATATAAGATAGTTGTAAATGAGCTTCTTTATGATAGCTATAAGTACAAGTATAATCGCCTCATAACTATTCAGGGAATGGCTGGTGGGTATCGGCAATATATTATTGAGCTATTTGGGAAAGAAAGTAGCATATCTATGGATGCATACTTACCAGATAATACTCGAACAGCACTAGAAGAAGCTTATTCTAAGGAGCTAGTATTTTATAGCCAAGAGGAGAAGCGAACTTTTGCAGAGCAATTAGGTTTGAAGTCCAATGGTAGGCTTGTAACGGGATTTCGAAAAATTAATGGTTTGCTAACTATTAAAGAAGCATCTTACCGTATTTTCCCCCATGATACTAGAAAAGGTGGGAAACGTTATAAAACTGCATGGAAAATCGGTCAAATGCCAAAATGAGTGGATGAAAATGTTGTGGGACTTATTATATACGGACACCAAAATTGACCACAATCAAAAAAAAGAAAAAAACGGTCGTCCAGGGGTTTGGGGACGGACGAAAAGCGTGTTTTTCGAATTGAATTTATCGGGAGCGAAGCGGGAGATAAAACAATTCAAAAACCGCAGCGTCCCCAAGGTCTTTAATTCTATGAGTTGGGATGAAAATGTTGTGACAGGTATTATATAGGGACACCAAAATTGACCACATGAGTATCATTCGTGTGGTTTTGTTATATTTAACGAGACGACATGCTTATGGGGTATTATAGAAATTTGTAAAGGAGCTTACCGCCAGGGCTAGAGAAACAACGAATAACACCAAAAGAAGATCTTCTATTGAAAGCTATAATAAAATCCATTTGTTAGTGTACATGTAAAGAGAAGAGCAAATGGTATTTGTGAGCAGCCTGATCAATTTAATGATAATCCGTATTTAGAATGTCGTAATATTGAATTACTTTCAGAGGTAGGATTTGATATTATTTGGAATTTCGTTGCGATTTACGTTGTTTGCCATAAGACAGCGGTAATACTGAATAATTCGAATAATCGTTGTAAGATGATGTGATAAGCTCGTTTTGATGACCTGTTACAAAATGTTTGGTAATGAAATTGAATGCTTGAAAAAACTACTTACCTTATTCCTATTAAACCAAGATGTTTTGCTTAAGATAAAATATTGTTTTGGCGAGAACGAAGTTCTGTCAGTAGGTCAGTAGTTTTAATATTATATAGTGTAGTGATTTATAAGGTGTGTTAGTCGATATTGATCACACTTTTTTTATTTTATACAATTTGAGAGCTAGCAATGGAATTAATTGAAAAATGATCATATCCATTTTTAAACGCTAAACACGAAAAAATGATGGATTTTTGAAAGATCTAATCAAATACCCTTGATTTTTGGATTTCATTAAAGTAATATAGAAAACAATAAGCGGGAAAAATAGTTTAACGCATTGATCGATTTTAAAAAATGCTTTGATGGAGGAAGATATTATGGTTCATTCGTTGTATGAAGTAGATAGCGTCTCATATTTAAACTATTCACAAGGAAGAGATATTAGGTTACCTCGATTCCAAAGGAAAGATGTGTGGAATTACGAAAAACAATTTGCATTGTTAATTAGCCTTTTTAAGGGGTATCCGATTGGGGTAGTAGTTTTAAATGAAGAAAAGGCTTTGCACAAACGTAAAGGATTAATTACTACTTCGTGGCTTTTGGATGGTAGACAACGCAGAACGACTCTTGTTAATGCATATAACAATCCAGAAGTTATTTATGAATGGGGAAAGAAGTTCATTAAGTTTTCTAATAATTCACAACCAGAAGAAGTAAGAGATTTGTTTTGGAGAAAACTTGAGAATTATCTAGAACAAGGTGAAGAGAATGTACAACTAGTAGAAGATAATAATTTTGAAAATAATAATGACGACCTAGTAGACATTGAATTTGACGGAGATATGTTAGAAGAACTTGATGATGCCGAGTTTGATGAATACATTGTTGATGAAAACGGTAACATATCAGCAGAAGAAGCATTATTAAATCTTAGTTTTAGACAAGATATTGGATTGAATATGCTACTTGAGATCATTCTTATGTGCCATAAGAAAACAAAAAATGGCACAGGCTATATTAAACCATTTAATTATAGTTCTTACTTCAAAAGTGTTTCTTTTATAGAATCGGATGAAAGTGTAAATCCCGAAAAATTAAGTAAATTTATACGTAACTTTATAGACGCTTTAAGAGATAGAGAATTTGGTATGGAGGATTTTATAAAGTTTTGTGAAGAGGAGCTTATTATTCTACCAGAAAAAAAAGATGCATTTGCAAGAAAGGTCTCTTATGACTGGAAGAAAATAAATCAAACAATAAATTCAATTTGGGATCTAACTTCTCGATTTGAACATGGTAAAATGCCGTTAATTAGGTTGAATAATGTGAAAAGTAGCGATGCACAAAACATATTTAAGTTTATAAATTCGCAAGGAACGCCGTTATCAGCTGTAGAAATATTGTCAGCTAAACCTAGTTGGAATCGTAACATTAAGGTAGTCACAAAAGATCTAGAAAAAGCGATAAATGCTTTGTACTCAGTGCTTGATGTTAAAACTGAAGGTGTAGTGAAATGGGATATAGCTGCAACATTTATTGATCGTTTATCTGGCTTAGATTTTATATTCAAACCACTAAACTACTCAATATCAGCAGATTTTAAAACTAAAATCACTTTAGGTTTTAAACTATTAGCTGGGATTTTTGAAGAGGGCATAAATAAAGAAGATTTAAGTAACCTTTCAAAAAATAAAGATATTGATTGGGATAATATAGATCTACTTATAGCTGATATGAATGAGATGGGGAAAACTTTATTAAAAAGTCCATTCTTCAAAACTTTAAGATCGTGGAACAATACATTAATGGGGATTACTAGTGAGGCTTTAGCTTTAAACTTTGCAATATTAATGTATCATGAATGGCATGATAGTAAAGAAAAAGGAATGTATTCTGAAGGAGGATTTATCAAAAAAGCTATATCTTTATTCGATAAGAGTATCTATCAATATGTCACTCGAAAATGGAGAGGTTCTAGTGATTCTAAAATTGCCAACAATGTAAACAACTTTAATACACAGACCTCATTCATTCCAATTGATCAAGAAGAGTGGATTGAGTTGATAGAGGAACTTGTTAATAAGGATAAAATAGATGGTGTTATTCCTAATGCGGGTGAAACAAAAGCGGTTTTATATCATTATTATATGTTATCAACAAATTCTGGGCCTGGGTTCGAAATAAAGTCTGAAGTAGATCATATTATTCCTCAAGATCTATTTAAGAAAGGGCTAGGAATTGATCCAAGCTTAAATAAAGATAACCTAGCTAATTTGTGCCTACTAGAGTCTGAAATCAATAATTCTAAACGGAAGAAGACATTAGCCTTTTTAATTTCAACAATTGATACAGATAACAGTAGTAAGTATATCATGCAACAAATCTGCACATCGGTTGAATTGAATATTGAAGATTTAAAAGGAATAGATACCCCTACTGATTTAACAAAATTGAAGAAGTTGAGAATACAACTAATGAAAAATGCTTTTTCAAATTTAAGAACACAATATTTGCAACGTTAGTTCGGATGGCTAGCTCATTTGTGTATCAAAGACGAGTATTTGAAAATCAAATTTTTAAAGAATGACATATTCAATTATGAGTTTTGGTATATATGAATTATAGGATGAAAAATGACGGGAAGATTTTCCGTCATTAAGATTAGCTATTGAATTAATTCTAGAAGAAAAAATTGCGGTAGATCGAGAAGGTAATATAGTTCTTATAGAAAGTCCAGATAACAACTATGATAAAAATGCTATCCTTATTAAAGAAACTGATGATGATGGTATTAGTTTAGCTAATATATCAAAAGTGTTTACTATATTTTACTGAAACTAGGTATTCATGGTGCTTGTATGTATATTGAAAATCCTAATGTGAAAGCTTATTTTAAACGATTAAATGAGCAATAATCTTTAGTCTAATATTGTCTATTTAACCATCGTTATATAGACAAAAATCATCGAGAGTACAAATCAAGGTTTGTATTCTCTTTTTGTGTTGTAATTGTCTATAAACTCGTCTATTATTAAAGGTATATAAAACGTATAAGTAAATAGACTAGGAGGGGAATTAATTTTAGTTATGAAACTATAAAACTGTCATAGATTGAAGGATTAGTTTTCCAAAAGCCAAATGTTAGCAGAGGAATTTTGAATGTTGATGAAATTGGAATATCGTATTCAATCGGTAAAAATGGTAGATATAAAAAAGTTGGTTTTGATGTAATGGAAGCTGCTTATAATGAATTGATGAAAAACGGTATTCTAAAAAGAACGTGGTTTGTTGAGAAGTATCCAAAGCAATCCAAAAGCTCACCATGCAACTTCACAACGTTAGGTGGTTTACTACAACATTTTGAATTAGCAATTTACAACAAGGGTGTATACATAAAGAAATAGGAAGTGGATAAATAGATGGGGAGAGTTATTGGTTATTGTCGTGTAAGTACGGAAGATCAAAATTTAGATATGCAGGAGCAAGCAATTGAAAAATATGCTAAAGAAAGAGGATTAGAATTAATCATGTATGTTGAAAAGATTTCTAGCCGTAAAGAAAAGCGCGTCGAATTAGAACATGCAATGAAAGCATCAACTAATGAAGATTTGTTTGTTGTCTATAAATTGGATCGATTAGCCAGAAGTACTAAAGAGCTATTTACACTGACAGAAGAGTTACAAGATAAGGGAGTCGAGTTTGTTTCAATCCATGATTCATTTGATACGACAACACCAACAGGGAAAGCAATGTTTGGGATGTTGGCTGTCTTTGCTGAGTTTGAACGGGACATTATTCAGCAGAGGACAAAAGCAGGCTTAGAGAGCGCTAGGAAACGAGGTAGAATTGGTGGACGACCATCTATTGATGAGAAAACGAAGAAGCGTGTTCGAACCTTGTTTGAGACAGGCGAGAGTGCAACGGATATTGCTAAGGAATACGGTATTGGTAGAGCGACGGTTTATAAAATAATTAACAGTGTAACATAAAAATTGTGTGGACTAGATGACCGTACAGAGCTATCTGACAGGTTTGGTGTCAGGAGTCTATCGAAGGCGGGTATACCCCCTATTTCCGATATTGCACCATTAGTAAGAGAAAGTGGGCTCCAGAATATATTGTAGAACAAATTTCGCAAATAGCTCAAGCAGAATTTAATAACGCATAAATTTATATCAGGCTCACAAAGCTGATAATAATCAAAAGAATAAACTATTAGATTATTTTATCGATTGTTTATATACAAATGAAGGCGCAAAAAAGAATATTTCTTTAATTGTTCTTCAAAAAAATTTAAATTATGATATAGGTTCAGAGGAAATGGATGAAATAATTGAGGTTTTTAAAGCGATGCAACCTGACCTAATCAGAATAAAAAATAAATATTCTGAGTGTAATCCTAAATTATAATAATATATTAATCCCCTATGTTTATTGAAGACATAGGGGATTTTTCGTAGAGTGAACTATTATCTAATAAATAAATGATTTAATTCGGTAAATCGGTTATTTCTATATAGTAATTCGATAAATTCTTTAATAATTTCACTGTAATAGGAATCTAGACAAATTTTTGTTCTAAGTAATGTATAGAACTTTGAATAGTACTTATCGATATTTTCTTGAGTTGAAACAATATTCATTACTAATTCATAAAGAAGATTAGCTGTAACGGCAGCATAATATTTTTTACTAACTAAATCATCTAATAAATCTAAGGTTTGTTCTATATTCAAGAGTTTCTCACTATAAATTAAACCATAGGTAGAATTAATATTGAAATTATTATATTTGGTTAATGTTAATGCTCTTGAAATGAAAAAATCATCAATAATAAGGCAGGATTCATTTTTATGTGCTAGATCTATTGAAAATTTATCTTCATTAATCAACAAGTAATTTAAGGTATTTAATAATGGATCGGATGTTAATTCGCACTCTTCAAGTGAGATTTTTTCAATAAATTCTAAAATGCTTATCCATCCAGCGAGTTCTATTTCTATATCGCTTAAACTACGCATTTGAGAATATATTTTATCTTGATGTAAGTTTAATGTTCCTTTAGCTCCGTCTTTTTCAATAGTAATTTTAGAAATAGTATTATTAATCCTATCAAAGATATATTTCGGTATTGATATTTTATCTATAATATTTTCTAATTTGCTAAAGAGATTCAACTTATTTAATAGTAATAGGGAACTTAATGACAGAACATATTTATCAGATATTAAATCATTAGGCTTCGGTACAAATAAATACTGATCCCGATTAAATAATAAGTACGAAAATACTGTTTCATAATCAGAAAGGTCACTTTTATTTTGAGATAGACCTGAAATAGGTAAGCCAACTATGTTTTCTTTGAAATTATAATTATCTAGTAATAACTGTCCGTTTTTTTGTGAATCAGATAGTTTCTGTTGTATCTGCTTAATTAAATCTTCAGGGCTTTCAGTTGAAATAAGTTCTATTTTACTATTAGGTGAATTTTTAATAACGAAATCTAAGAAATAACGATACAAGTGAGTTTTAAGAGTGATTATTTCTTCAACCTCATAATCAAGACTATTATAGTTAATTATTTTGCTAATTTTATATTTAGCAGCTATTCTAATGGCTTTATTTGAATTGCTGTTTAAATGATATGCATCAAAAAAGTATTGATCGTCATTAACTTTTAACATATTTTCCTCAATTATAGCTAAAGAAATTATTTCGTTATTATTTTTAAGTCTAATAACGATGTTAGGTGTATCAAACGTTGCTTTGACAGAAGAGTCATGTACACTACCTAATTGTTCATTAATAAGCGATAAAAAGTTTCTTGAAAGATGGTCGTCAATTTTATCTATATTAGTATAAATAGTTTTAATAGCTAATTTATTTCCTGCTTCTATTTGATTAGTATTAATTAATATAGTCGCAGCTAAAATTCTTTCGTGAGATTTATTAGATTTAGATAATATTTGAATTTCTCTATCTATATCACTAAAATCTTCTATCAAATATTTTGCAGATAGGTTGAAATAAGCAATCATTGAGGGATCAACATTAAAGTTGTTCAATTTATTTATGTTGTTAAAAGTATCACTCGTTATAATTTTTAAAGCTAAGTCTAGTTCAATAGAGTAAACGATCAATTCAACGTTGTTATATTTTTTAGCTAAATCATCGATGGTAGGCTTATAATTTTGGATTTCCTCAATACTTTCTTCGCTCAATGGCATAGTAGATAATAGCATGGATATTAAAGAATCATTAAGCTCTGATAAAGATAATATTATTCTTTGAACTTCATTTGGATAATTATTTTGATAAATTAAATGAATCAAGAATGACTGATCTTCAATGTTAAAAATAGATATATTAACTTCTATAATATTCAGTAACGATATAAAATGTTCTGATGAATATTTGGTGAAAAATATGATTGCTTTGTAATAACAAGATAGACTGTTCTGTTTTTTGCAATACTCTACTATTTCTTCCAGTTTATTTTCTATACCTTCGATTTTAAAGTGAGCAAATAAATATATTAGTCTTATGTCAGCTTGTTCAGTTAGAGATTCCAACTTTTCATATTCCGTAATGATTCTATCCCAAAATTCTAATTCGAATAAGAAATTAAAAAGCAAAATTTGGCTCTCATTTGTTTTAGGCAACACTGAATCAACTATTTCGAGTGCTTTTAAATTGTTTCCTTGTACAGCTAAAGCTTCAGCTAAGGCTAGTTTTAAAATAGGGATATTATAAAAATCATTCTCAACCAATTTATTTTCTATATAGTTCAATTTGTTTATCCTAAAGATGGAATTAAGTTGGAAGTAATTTGACCAGTAGTTTAACTGTTCCTGTTTAGTAAAGTAGTTTAAATAATTTTCAAACTCAAAAAAATCTTTATAAATATCTTTTAAATTTTCGAACTGATTAGTATGAATCTGTTTTCTTATAGTGATTAGAAGATTGTAAAACTCATATAAAGTTGATTTTTTTAAAGATAAAGCAGTAGCAAAATCCGTAACATCTAAAAACTCTTTTTGAATACACAAATATAGGCCTCTGTAATAATGAGCTTCAGGAAATTCTCCGAAATTAATTTGTAAATTATTATCTTGATCTAAAATTTCTTGTTGAATCTGTTCGAAATTCCCAATTGAAGATTGAACTTCACATCTTCTTAAAGCAATAACTTCTTTTGAGTAGTTTTGTGACTCAAAATATTCAATACATTCATTTGAAGAATCTAGTTCACGTAATCTTATTGACTTAATATAGTTAATTTCATAAATATATTTTTCACTATTAGGTAGTGAATTTATTTGTTCAATAATGTCAGAGATTTTTTTGAATTGATCTCTATAAGCACAGGTTTTGGAATATTCTACTGAGATTCTTAAAAGTTGAGAATTGCTTATTTGCTCTTTATTTTTAATTAGTTGATTGTAAATATTGTCAGCCACTTCGAATTCAAAGTTTGAATTACTAGTTACTAAATTATCAATAACATTTTCGGCAAATTCATTATCCATTTGATTTAATTTAAACTGCTCTTTAACTTCCTGAACAATTATTTCTCTATTTTCAGTGATTAAAGTGTTAATAGAACTTAGAAGTGCCAGTTCATCAGGATTAAAATCCTTATTTTTAAATTCAGTTAATTTGTCTATTAACTCTGTTAAATATGAAATGACTACTTCATTTCCTTCGAAAGTCGGTCGACCATAAATCGAGTTTTTTTGATTGAAATTATCGACTATTTCGTTTGTTTTTTGGGCAATAAAATGATCTGTTGAAACGGTTTTTGAAGTATTTCTAAATATATAGTTGTAAATATCTTCTGAAAATTCTTCTGATTCAATAATACTTGCAAAGGTTTTAGTATCGATTACTGTATTTTCATATTTCGAATTATAATCGCTGATAAGATTAAAAAGCTTTTTTTGTTTCATTTTATTTGAAGCAAATGAGCTAATAGATACACTAATATTAGTTAGTATATTTACTCCAAAACTGATAGCTGCCGAACCAATTATCCCCATAATAACCCTCCTTTTATTAAAGTATAATATATAGCTTGTAAAATTTGTGAAATGGTTTTAAAGTTGATACCATTTTTGATACCAATCCAATTTAAAATAAGAAGGATTAGTTATATATGAGGTTAATAAAACCCAAATAAACTAAGGCTTTTTTGTTTAGCTTATAAAGGAGAATTTTTGAGTGGGAATAAGAGTATAGAACAATTTGATTTGGGAATGCCTATTTATTAATGCTTATAGTAAGTGCTAATCATTGAAAAGGGCAAAAGAATAAATAGTTACCCACCAAAAATTTCTTGGTGGGTTTTTTTTAGTTTAAAAAGGTGAATTCTTCTTTTAGAGGATCAAAATATTTTTTTATTTCTTTGCCTTTATTTTCATATGCTTGGAAAAGTTCATCAATTTCTTGTGCAGTGTAATTATAATTCTTTTTATTTGATAGGTTTGCAATTAGGTTCATATCTAAAAAAATTCGTGTCATGCGTTTTTCGGCAATACTTTTAAATTTAGTATTTTTTACTTCTCTCAAATTATTATTTCCACTATTTTCATTATTATATGAAAAACTAAAACTGGTACTGAGTGGTTGCTTTACTGAAGTCTCCGATTCAAAATATGCTCTGACTTCTTTCCCCTTAGCTTTATATGCTCGAAAAAATCCCTCTACTTCTTGATTACTGTACATATAATTATTTCTGTTAGATAAATTTGCAATTAGGTTCATATCTAAAAAAATTCGTGTCATGCGTTTTTCGGCTATCCTTCTAAACTTTTCTTGTCTAGTTTCTATACTCATATTATAGCCTCCTAATAGTTCATTCCATAATTAATAATACCAAAAAAACTTAAATGCTATAATTATTTAAATATATATTGATATCTAAGTTTTAGAGTAGTAAAATGAGTTTTACCTTAAATACGATTTACTTATTAAGTATAACATGTTATTTAAGGTTTGTAAGTATTTGTTATAGAAAATAGGAGGTGAATAAAATGATGGGTATACAGAGGGAAAAAGAGACGAAGAGAGAAAAATCCCTTCGTTTGATGGAGAAAAGAATAGTTCAAGCGTGTCGTACCTTAGAGAAAATCTCTAATTTATCAACAGCTCATTATTCATATACAGAAGAAGAATTAGATTCTATGATTTCAGTTCTTGAATCTAAGAGTTCCTATGCTGTTGAATGCTTAAAACGTCGTAAAGAACTAAATAGGAAACCATGAGGATTGTTTCATGGTTTCATTTGTAAAAAAATATCACTTTTTAAGTAGAGAAGAGGAGTTTTATTTGCGTAAGAATCAAGTGTCAATATCTATTAATCGATTCGGTGATGAAGCAAAAAACGGAAGTAATAAGCAGACTATAAAGTTTTATTGCGATTCTAATAACATTTGGGAAGCCCTTGCTTCTTTTTACGAGGCAGCAAGTGAAATTATTAAAGTTGAAAGCCTCCCTAACTTTGGAAGAAGGGAAAGTTATAAAGAAAAAATTCTGACCATTGTTGGAGAAGATATTAATTTTGAGGAAGAAAACTTAGAGGGAAATAGACAATCCTTATACCATATTAAGGATTTTAAATATGACCAAGACCCAATTAAGTTCTTGCTTGAAAATTCGTTCAGAATTGAATGGGATGTATTTGCAAAAGGAGCTACTGAGTCTGAAATTGAAAAAATTAAAGAACGAATGCCTAATGGAAGTCAGTTGCATTTAGATTTGAAAGAAGTGGCTAATAAAGCAATCTACCCTAATGGCAGTACTAGAGGTATTTCGTACGACTTCTTGGTTAGAGTTGTATCTGGATTTTCATCAATGTGGGACGAGGAAAACTAAGCTACTAAGATTTGAAAGAAAGGAGCAATCCGTGAAGCAAAATGCACTTACAAATATGTTCAATAAAAGAAATAGCGATTGGCACAAGGTTATATACCAGTATTAAGCTATAGATCATGTAAGCCGTACAGGTCTTCTGTGGAGCTTTAGGAACGTCTTTAATCTGCTTGTTGTGTAACTTTGGAAGCATACTAAGCTTGTTGTGAACAGGCGGTAGGGGGTACTTTCCGATATTTAGATGTTGGTGAATGAAGAATTGGAGCTACCTACTACACGCACACCAAAAGTAAAATGAAGCGATACGATAGCAAACTTGTGGATCGAATTATTATAGAAAAAACCCTCTAATATTACCTAGGAGGGTTTTCTGGGTTGATCTCATTAGTTGAAAAAGGAAATGATACAAACGACTATTGTTAATACCTTGATTTGATATAAATACTATCAATATAATCTACCAAGTATACTGTTCTGTTTTGCGACGAGTGTGTCTAGTTTTTTTTAAAAATAATCCTGACCTAATCACTTTGTGAAGCTCATTTGTAGGGTTAATTCTAATGATTGCTGATATATCCTCTTTCTCAAATGGCACACCATCATTGGAATAACCCATCTCATTAACTTCAGCAGCGACCTTTTCTAGACTGCCTATGTATGCATATTCTTTGATGATTTGGTCATTAAGTGTTTCTGGTTGAAATGATTCAGCTAATTCCATGTAAGCACTGAGTTCCGCAATCTCCTTTTTTATCTGACTAATAGTTTTTAAGATTTCAAAAATTAACACCTCCCTATTGAAGGTATTCTGACACCTATGTTGAAATCCCTCTTTTTAGATAGTCTACCATGAATTAATAAAGAGATTTATTTAAGAACGTGTTTGATAGATTGGCTATCGTAGCTGGGTTTGAAGAGGTTATTATTCAATCCAAGGGAAACCATAAAAAGGTATTGTTTACATATAGTAAGCCTCTGATATCATTATAGATAAGAGACTTTTTTAAATGGAGGGATTTATCAGTGAGAATTAGTGAGATTTTCAACTTAAATAAGTCACAGCATGAATTAGATTTTGTAGATATAGATATTGGACGAGATACACCTTTGTTTTTAGATCCCTACTTAATTGGAAATAGGGAAGATGAATGGTCTAGAAATGCACATCGTACTATAGAGAGTTTTTTCCAATACATATTAGAGCTGTATAAAAGTGACTTGAAAACCGAAGCCAAAATGTTGTTTGAAAATCTAGGGGAGTCTAATGAAACGTGTTTAGGTATCTCTGAGAATATGCCAAATGGTCGTGGAGTAGGTGTCGGAGAGGCAGAAACAATTTTCGATAATTTAATAGATAGTCATGTAATTGAAAGTGGAGTAGTGAAACGATTTGAAGATATGGTCATCTTTGTTAAAAACGTAGGGAAGGATAAAATTTCTGATTTAGCTACTAACATTATAAGAAAACATTTAATAGAGTATACAATATCTCAATGTGAACTACATAAAATTCCTTTACAACGAGATGTACCAACAGGGAATTACTGGGATGGATCTAGAAAAAATTGGATCAATGAATATAATAGAGGTCTAGTAGTTGAGGGGAGAGTGATAATTTTAGTTCCAAAATGGTGTGTAAGTTATACATCTGCTTACACTTCAGATCAATATTGTAGACATTTTGTATTGAACTTTTTAAAAAACGAACATTTAAGGCTAAATACTAGTCTAGTTAAGTCTAGAGTTCTTAAAAATGGGGCAACCAAGCGATGGGTAGTAAAGGATGAAGTTGCTAAACATGAGGGAGCTTACAGAAAAGAATATCTTGTGGATTTTACAGCTAAGCACCCTGAAATTTTTCAAGACTTTAAAAGAAAATACAAAAAGAAAATGAGACCACTTACTAATGAAGAACTGGATGTAATTCTTGAACAAGAACAAATCGATATAATCGATTATCTAATTAATAAATTTGATGAAATCGATGTTGGGAATAAACAAGCAAATGATTTTCATAAATTGATTACAGGAGTTATGGAATACATCTTTTATCCACAGTTAACAAGACCAACAGTAGAAGATGAGATACATGATGGTAGAAAAAGAATAGATATTTCTTTTGATAATTCTGCTAAGGAAGGTTTTTTCCATGAGCTTCATCAAACAAAAGGAATCCAATCGCCGTATATTTTTGTCGAGTGTAAAAATTACGGAAAAGAAATTAAGAATCCTGAATTAGACCAGATTGCTGGTAGATTTTCACCTAACAGAGGGAGGTTTGGAATTATCGTATTTAGGAGTACAGAAAACATGGATTATATAATTAAAAAATGTGCAGATGCATATCACGACTCAAGAGGATGTATTTTACCTCTAGAAGATAAGGATTTTAAAGAAATGTTGAATCAAATTAGGGAAGAGAATAATGGTTATATTGAAGAATTTCTAAAAAAACGTTTACGAAAAATAATTATCCAGTAAAATCATCCTTTTACTATGAACGATATAAAAAAATTATATCGTTTTTTTATGATCAAAATATATAATTATATATATAATGTACATTAAAGGAAGTGTTGATGTGACTGAACAAAAAGAGTTAGATATAATTTTTTCTAAAATAGAGAAGGACTATAAACAAGTAACAAATAAAGAGATGACTAGATTAGTTCAACTGATTAATTATAAATTTGCTGGTAATGATTTCATATTAAATCAGTTGTCAAAGGTTGAATTAATCAAAGCGTTAGATTTTATAACTAGAGCTTCTTTTGAACTAACAAATAGAAAGGGACTATTTGATAAATCTTCAAAGCATTATATATTAAGTAATTTTTACAAAGCAAAAAAAGGATTAGACTCACCCTCAAGAAAAGAGTTATTTATTGAGAAGGACTTATTTATATATGCTGAATTTGATATTAGAAAAATGTTTATAGAATTTAAGTTCAAGGTGATTAACAATGAACCTATTTTATTAATTAAACATATTTTCGGATATGGAAGTATTACCAATTTCATAGAGATTGTTTTAGAAGAAATTCAAAATAATTATTTAGTAGATGTTGGATATGAAGTCGATAAGGATAAAATAGGTATTTTTTATAAAGATATTCAAATTGATAAAGATCACTTGATTTACGATAAAGTTGAGGTAGAAGAAGGAATTGTTAATCCTAAATGGTCATCAATTGATGGTAAATGGTTTGAGGAAATATGGGGTTCAATAGGCGAAGTAGAGGAAAAGGAAGATAATCCTGTGTTTTTTCAAAACAATAAACCTTACACAGGCTATATGAAAGTTAAAGAACTATTTTGTGGGGCTAAAAAGAGCATTCAATTGATCGATCCATATATAAATGAAGTACTACTTACTTTAATTCAAGAGCTAGACCCAAATATAAATATTCAGGTGATAACGGATAAGTTACAAGGAGATTCTGAAATACAGTATAAAGCATTAAAAAAAGAACGAGGAAATTTAGAGGTTAGAAAGTCCAAAGACAATCATGATAGATACTTAATACTTGATGAGGAAAAAGTTTATTTATTTGGTTGCTCAATAAACTCTATGGGAAATAAAGCCTCAACTATTGTTCCTATAGAACATAAGTTTGTTGAGAAACAAATTATTGATTACTTTAATTTATCTTGGAATGAAAAAACATCTACACTCAGGTAAGCAATCTCTGACCACTTAATCACAGGTAAAGCAATTTCAGCTGAAGAGCGTCAGACTACATTTTAGATGTGATAAAATCCAGTTTAATTAGCTGGAAACCAAAATATATTAAGTGTGTGTTTTATTTCGAGAAAAATTTAACTGATGGATAAAAATGGTGTGTAGTATTATTAAAGTAGACATCAAATTCTACCATTTGGTCATGTATGAAAGTAGAGAATGAAGAGTTCCATTTGAAAGCCAATTGATATACAATGGAATCAGAAGGTCTTTGAACCAAGTTCGTAAATATGTAATACTCCCTAGTGATTAAAACCGTCAAATAAATAGGTATGGAGATGGCTCAAAGCCAAGTGGCTCTTGGTTTCGGCATACTGATGCGCGAAACCTAATAGACAATCTACACGCGTAGATGCTTAAGTGTTAGGGCCTTTGGACGCGGGTTCGACTCCCGCCGTCACCATATATGTTGTCACAGCAATGTTTAAGCTTTGTGTGGCAACAATATATAAAACAAAGACGATTTCATCTGATTGTAGATGAAATCGTCTTTTTGTACACCTAGAATGTGCGTAGTTTCTAAAAATTCAGGGAAAATTATCCATTAATAAATTTAGAGAACCCATCGGATTGTGGTTTTTACATATTGGGAAAGTGTTCAGTACAGTTGGCGACAATCCTTTAAAAACGCATGCTACCGAACGATGATGCAAATGGGACAAAAATTTTCAAAAAAAAGATAAATGGCTCTCGTGGAAAGACATCAGATTTAGTTGGAAGTCTATTTATGTGAATATGACAGGAATAGAGTTTAAAGCAACTGTACCCTATAGCCTGTAAATATAGATTCCAATTAGTCGGTTTTAGTGATAACATATGAATGTAGGTAGTTTCGGTCTAAAAACGTAAAATGAACGAATCCCTAATTCATCAAAAATAACCTTAAACCCCAACTTTGGAAACGCACGTCTCAGTAGCTCAGCTGGATAGAGCAACGGCCTTCTAAGCCGTCGGTCGGGGGTTCGAATCCCTCCTGGGACATAATTAAATCAGTCACAAACCATTGATACCTTTGGATTTGTGAGAAACAAGGGATTCGGTCACTGGTGCAGAATCCCTTGTTTGTACCCTAACATTTACGTATAATAAGACACGAAACTATCTTCCAATTCAACTGAATGGAGGATTTTTTTTATGACGAAAAAGACAGGATTATTTGATGTGGATTTCACACTGACAACCAAAGCGCTTACTACTCCTATTAAAGGGGAGAAGGCAACCACCGCTCTCTACAAGCTCTTTTCGAAATATTGTGACCCAAATGCAGGTGAGCGGCTATCGCCCTCGTACTATGAAGGATTACGATACATTCCTTAATAACTTTATAAAGAGTACAGGGATTACCTATTTAGAAGAAGTTACGGTAGATACTATCTAATCGTGGTTAGATTCCATGGAGGTAGTAAATCAAACAAAGTTAACACGTTTAAAGATTGTGAAGTCGTACTTAGGTAAGTGCATTAACAATGGTTGGTTGAAAGTGAACTTTTGGCACTCTATCAACGTAAAAGTAGATAAAAAGGTGAAGAAGGGTGCTAAACCAAATGATATTGCTATCCTTATCTCAATGATTGATAAAAATACTTTTATTGGTATTAGGGATGTGACGGCTATTTTAACTATGTACAAAACGGGTATTCGTATTAATACTTTGGGGCAGCTAAAAAAAAGCATATTGACTTTGAAAATAAAGTACTTGTTCTAAATGAAGCGATATTGAAAAATCACCAACTACTAAAATTGCCGCTCAACGACCAACTAATACAACTTTATAGGGTGCTAATCAAACAGAATATATAAGTAAGAGAATTTTATGGGGAAAGCAATACCAATATATTCGTTTCAACAAAGGGGACATCGTTAAATACGAAATCAACAAACTTTGTTAGTGGCCAGTATAGTTGATTGACCTGCTTCGCCATCCGCCGTTCTGCACAAATTTTTATCCTCTAGGATGTAGCGCACCCGTTAGCACTACATGTATGGCTAACGGGTGCACGCGACTATAAAAGCCATTGATGGATCTACAGTAATAACACTTCTACAAGGTGTTGATATCCAAAACAGTGAAAAGGTCACTGGAACAAGTACCAAGAAAAGGATAGAACTTGCCAATGCAATCAAATCAGCAAACAAAGGTGATACAATAGTGGTTACTAAAATAGATAGACGAGCCCGTTCAATATTCGACTTAAATAAGATTATAGGCGGATTATTGGATAAAGGCGTAACTGTAGAGTTCTTGAATGAGAACATGGAATTTAAACCGAATAACGACAACGAACCAAATAGGCAAAATAGTATGCAGTCATTAATGTTTAAAATCCTAGGATCGTTTGCACAGTTTGAGAGGGATTTAATTGTTGAACGCACAACCGAGGGACGAGAGTGAGCTGTAGCACAAGGTAAACATATGGGAAGGAGAGCAAGTTACACCCTTAAAGCCATGAAGAAAGCAATTGAGCAGTATCACAACCGCCAAGAAAACGGAATGAGATTATCAAATATTTTAAAATTGAATGATATCCCAAAAGCAAGTTTTTATGTTGAATTGAAGAAGATAAATGTAGAAGGGTAGCCAATCCGCTACTCTTTTTCCACCAATCAATAAAAGAAACATTTCATTTGAAAATGAGAGGATGAGTAAAAATGGATAATTCACAAGAGAGAATCTGTAAGTTTCTAACTCAAAACAAGTTAAAATTCATCAGTGAAGATAAAGTAGCTAAAAAGTTCGCATACAAGAACATACTGACTTTTTACATTGGGAAAGAAGGATGGTCAGCCTATGGTATTGATGGAAGAGACTTTAAAGGTCGAAACCATCAAACATCTAAAGTTGGATTTCTTATTGCTGAGTATAAAGATTCTGAAAATGGTGTATATTGAAAAGCTGAATAGTGGTGTTACAGCGGTAGGGAAAATGAGTCAGAGAAAAACTTATTTCGACTACACGTGTCATAAAAATCGAGAGGATTATACCTGATGATTGTCAGGGATTCAATTGGTTTGAAGAACTAATGTACAAGCTAAACAACGTATACACTCTTTTTTAGAACATTCATTGTCACTGATTGAATTTGCTGAAAGAGAGTTGCCAGAAAAACTAGCACTGAAGATAAATGGAACGCTGCAATCGGGTAATGAATTTTCACTAAGCAACAGACTAAAAGAACGAGTAACAACCTAGAACCTGATACAAAAATATATTTATTTGGTAATAGTGATAATAGAAAAAATATGTAATGCAACTTGGTAGACACTCGAAATTACTTGACTCACTATGATAAGGAACAAAAAATGTTTTAGATACTAGTGATAAATTGTATTATTCTGTAATATGGTTAAAGCATTTACTACACTAATTTTATTCAAAGAAATAGGTATAGAAGAAAGTCTTATCCGTTCCAAGATTCAAAGTAGTAAGCAATATTCTTATTCGATAGACAAAGTAAAAGAATTGCTAAAATAGGTTGTAATTTACTAGAGTTCAGTTATATGAGAAAAGTAAATCCCAGTTTTGACGTTTAAAAGATATGTCGCATTTCACACATTAGGCGTAGCAAGGAAGGGAATTATTATGTACTGGGATTATAGAGTTGTGGAGGATAAATATCCTAAAAGTAGTAAATCTTGCTTTGGAATATGCGAGGTTCATTATGATGAAAACCATGTTCCTCATATATGGGGTGAAATAATGCCTGCCGAATCATTAGATGAATTAAAAGATGATTACGAGTATATGCGTAAAGCATTTGAAAGTCCCGTATTGAAAGTAGTTGACGGTAAGTTAGTAGAAGTTACAGAATAATGTAGCAGTACGAATGTAATGAGTACTAAAAGATAAGGAACTTATGCAACTATCGGGTGTTTAGTTTAAGAAGAACAAATAAGAAAGTCGATTCCTTAAAATACTAGGAAACGACTTTTTTGTTATTCAAAATGTTTTCAGGTAGCTAGTCGAGTATTTATAAATGGCTTTCAACGCCACTAGTTAGTGGAGGAAAGAATAGTCAAATGCAACAAAAATAGAATGAACTAATAAACTCAAAGCAATAAAGATATTAAAACAAATTGGAAACATTTTTTAATTCAATTCTAAACTGCTTCATTGAATCATTTAAAAAGGCATCAGCAATCAAGGCGGACGCTTTATAGTAATATAGCGTTTCACTACCTATTTCGCCAGGTAATCGTACCCGGAGTAAAAAACCTTATTCTCCATATGTTTAACAATAATCAAAAAGGGAACTTTTTTATATAAGTCTATTTAAAAAGGAGTTCGATTATGTTTAATCATAGAAAACAATACATCAATGGTGAATGGGTTGACTCTACTGGTTCAGACACAATTGAAGTAGTAAACCCAGCAACAGAAGAAGTGATTGGTAAGATTAGCAGCGGAACGAAAGAAGACGTGAACCGGGCTGTCCAGGCAGCAAAAGAGGCGTTTCCTTCCTTTTCTAAAATGTCAGTGGACGACCGGGTAAAGCTTCTGGAGAATATTGCAAAAGAATATGAAAATCGCAAAGATGATTTAATAAAAATAATGACCGAAGAGCTAGGAGCTCCAATAACAAAATCGGAGGAAATCCATTATCAAATGGGGCTTGCACACTTTAAGCAGGCAGCAGAGGAATTGAAAAATTTCGAGTTTACGGAGGAAAGAGAGAACTCTTATATCCAGAAGGAACCAATTGGTGTATCAGGACTGATCACACCATGGAATTTCCCTACGAATCAGATTTCCACAAAGCTGGCCAGTGCATTGGCAGCCGGTAGCACCTTAGTTGTGAAGCCTGCATCTAAAACACCATTTGCATCTATTATTCTAGCGGAGATTTTTGACAAAGTTGGTGTTCCTAAAGGTGTCTTTAACCTTGTAAATGGTTCAGGTTCAACCGTTGGGGACGCAATCAGCTCTCATCCGGATGTCGATTTTGTATCCTTTACTGGATCGGGTGCAGTTGGAAGCAGTTTAATGAAGAATGCTGCAGATGATTTTAAAAATGTCTCATTGGAACTTGGAGGAAAATCTCCTTTAGTCATTTTAAAAGATGCGGATGTAAAAAAAGCAGCGAGAACTGCTTTAGCTCAAATTGCTACGAATACAGGTCAGGTATGTTCAGCGGCTACACGAGTGATTGTACCGGAAGAAATGCATGATGATTTCATTGAAGCAATGAAGGAATTAGTAACGGAGTTCCCTGTTGGTGATCCACAGGACAAAAATACATTTATGGGTCCACAGGTTTCCGAAGACCAGTGGGAAACCGTTCAATCCTACATCAAGAAGGGTGAGGAAGAAGGAGCCACCCTTGTTATCGGCGGTCCTGGTAGACCAGATGGAATTGATAAAGGATTCTTTTCTAAAATAACAGTTTTCACGGATGTGCAGAACGATATGACTATTGCGCAGGAGGAAATCTTTGGACCTGTCATGTCGGTTATCACGTATAAAGATATTGATGAAGCAATCGAAATTGCCAACGATACCGTTTATGGCCTTGCTGGTTATGTATTCGGAAATGATAAAGAAGAACTGAAGAAAGTGGCTTTAAATATTCGAGCAGGACAAATAACGATCAATAATAGTGAAGCAGATATGTCGGCACCATTTGGCGGCTTTAAGCAATCCGGTATTGGTCGTGAATGGGGAGATTATGGAATCGAAGAATTTCTTGAGCCAAAGGCGATTATGGGAATGCCTTCTTAATAAAAGTAAAGCTGTCCAAGAAGTTTTTTGGACAGCTTTTTTTAGTGTGTCATAAATTTCCGTATTTAATCAGAAAGGAGTTCTTAGTCTTGAAGGAAGTAGCGGCTAGGTTCAAATGAGAAAACTACTATTCCAAAACAAATTTTTCTACCTACGCTAATCCCAAAAAGGTAAACGAAACAGCCCGCAATTTGAAGTGTTCTGGTTCTTTAATTGAAGAAGAAAAGCCATTTAATCGGCTCGAAGTTCTTCAACTAAACCAATTAATAGGATGTAAATACTTTTCTCTGAAATTATTATTAAGACCATAGTAATTTTATGGATGGGTGAAAATAAAGACATCTTTAGCAAAAGGAAAATCATCGTATTTGCAGCAGCTAGGATACTCATTGGAATTGGTACGGAGATGTTGTTCCTGGGTCATACGTTATTATGGTTGTGATTATCAATCATCATCTTTTCCCGATGAATAAGATAAGTTCAAAGAATTCATAAAAGAAACCATAGAAGTGAAACCACATCAGTAAAAAGTGTGAGATACAGAGAACACTAGTTTATATATCAATACTTATCGGGAGAGAAGAAACTTGGAGTAAAGTTTCTTCTCTTCTATTAGTTTTCTGAACAGTTACTCCACCTCAAAATAAAAATTTTTATTTACCTCACAAAATGAATTGACCAATCTAAAAAGAATATGGTACTGTGTATATGAGTATAAACAGTATAACAGTTAAGAAGGGGTGTTTATATATGAATGAATGGAAACAAGCATACAGGCTCGCAACTTTTGAAATAAAGGCTTCAATAAAAAGCTTTCTACTGATTCTGATTTTCTATATCGCGATGAGCCTGATTTTCATGCTGTCGTTCGATGTTTACCTGGAAGGCGAATTCAAATTCTTTGATTTTATGTTCATGCTGATTTTCTTCATGTTCCCGACCTGGATGAAAGGTAAGGAATTCCAAATGCAGAAGATGGATGGGGATTTATGGACAGCGCCCTCAATCATCATGCTGCAGCAACTGCCGATCTCAAAAAACATCATCGTCAAAAGCCGCTTCATCATTCATGCATTCTGTTCATTTCCGTTCCAGTTGGTTCTGTTCATCGCGATGCCACTGATGTCGGAGAATTTCCGGGACATGATGACGCCTATCGCTTACATCGCATTCCTGCTGATTTGGCTGGGTTTATCGATTTCAGTCGGCTTTATCATGGCGGCGAGCGAAGCGGGAGGAAATTTCAATACGAGTGCCATCGTAAAATCGTTTATTTTCTTGGTGATTGGCGCCGTTGCACTTTATCTCATGTTCCCGCTTTTATCAGAGAACGGCTTTATCCACTGGACGATGTCGCTTGCAACTGAATGGACACTGCTGTCAGTCATCGTGGCTATTGTTTTGAGCATTGCGGGCTGTAAATACTGGCAAGCGGATATGAGAAAAACCATGAAGAAAACGGAATATCTGTGAGAGGGGGGCTGGATTTTGCTGCCGATACGCTTATCCAAAGATTCTCGTGAACCGATTTATCATCAGATTGAAAAGCAGCTGAAGGCACTGATTGCGGGAGGCCATTTGCCTGCAGGGACGCCGCTTCCATCAATTAGGGTGCTGTCGAAAGACCTGGAGATTAGCGTCATCACGATACGTCGCGCCTATCAGGACCTGGAGTCACAGGGCTTTATCGAAACAGTCCATGGCAAAGGGACTTTTGTCGCGGAGATACAGAACTCCATGAAACAGGAAACGATGACGGCTTCCGTCCAAGCGGAATTCGAACGGGCCATCCGCAACGCGATGGATTACGACTATACTGTCGATGAAATCAAAACGGTTTTTGAAGAGACTTTAGAAAAACTCAGGAAAGGGGAATGACAAATGCAGCCATGGATTGAACTAATAGACGCACATAAAAAGATTGATGATTTTCAGCTCGGACCTGTCAGCCTAGCGATTGAGCCGGGGACCATTACGGCGCTGGTCGGCAATAACGGCTCTGGCAAAAGTACCTTGCTGAAGCTGATCATGAATCTGGCGAATCTGGACGGAGGAGAGATCAGGGTCTTCGGCAAATCTGTCGACGGGAAAGACGAAAGTTGGAAAAGGCATGTCACGTTCCAATCGCAAAAAACTGTCGGCTGGAACGCCTATACAGGAGAGGACCTGAAAAGGCTGATTGCCCCTTTATATACGAAATGGGATGAGAAACTTTTCGAACGCATGATCCAACTGCTCGACATCCCGCTCGATAAGCGATTCGGCAAATTATCGCCAGGTCTCCAACAGAAGCTCAGCCTGTCGCTCGCATTGCCGCGGAATACTGATATCCTGATTCTCGATGAACCGACCGTGTCACTCGACATCCCATCAAAAAAACAATTCATGGATTTGCTTGTCGAATGGATGGAAAGGGAAGACCGTGCTGTCATCCTGACAACTCATCAGCCGGAGGATCTCCAAAAACTGGCAGATTACTTGTTCCTGATGAAGGACGGCCAGGGGGTCGGCCGGTATGAGAAAGATATACTCGCTGCGGGATTCCGCCGCTACTGGCTCAAGGAAATGCCGGCGGTGCCAGTACCGGGTGAACTTTCCCGTTCCGGAAACGAACTGATATCAGATAATCCTGACTCAACGGAGCAGTATTTCACGCAACACGAAAATAGTGTCATTGACGTCAAAGCCTTGGAACTGGAAGAAATCATCAGCCTTCTGCTGAAGTAGAGAAATAAGAGAGGATGAGAGAAATGGAAACAATGCTTACCGTAGAAGGATTGGGCAAATCCTTCAAGGACAAGAAGATTGTCTCAAATATTTCCTTCGAAGTGAAAAAAGGTGAGATTATGGCGCTGCTCGGACCGAACGGGGCGGGGAAATCGACGACAATACGCAACATCATGGGTATCTTGTATCCCGATGAAGGCACGATCTCTTTCTGGAACCGCTCTACGAAAGATATCCCACGCGATAAAATTGGCTATCTGCCGGAAGAGCGAGGGCTCTACAAAAACGTCAAGGTCATGGACATCCTGCTGTATCTTGCGGACCTGAAGGATTATCCGCTGGACCAGGCTAAAGAACGCGCGCTCGAGTACTTGAAAAAGTTCGGCCTAGAAGGCAAGGATAAAGTGTCGGTCGAAGAGTTGTCGAAAGGGATGGGTCAGAAAGTCCAGTTTATCGCCTCCATTCTTCATGAACCGGAACTCCTGATCTTGGATGAGCCGTTCTCAGGTCTTGATCCGGTCAGCCAGGAGCTGTTTAAAGAAGAAATCCGTTCACTGGCCGAAAAAGGCACGGCGATTCTATTGTCTTCGCATCAGATGAACCTTGTCGAAGAAATGGCGGACCGGCTGTTCCTGATTCACCGCGGCAGGAAAGTGATCTATGGGACCTTGAGTGATGTCAAAAAGGAATATGCTAATTTCAAATGCACGATTAACGGCAGCAACAGCCGCAGCCTGCTTGAAAGCCTGCCAGAAGTCGAGCGGGTCGAACAGAACGGAGAAACGGCTGTACTTTATCTCTCAAAACATGTGCAGCCCGCTTTCTGGCTGAAAAATCTTCCAGTAGAACTCGACATCCAGGAACTATCAATCGACCGGATTTCGCTCCATGAAATCTTCATTGATATCGCCACGGATAAGAATCTTTTGAAGGAAGTGGGTGAGTTGCATGCGTAATACGATGAAAGTCGCCAAATGGGAAATTAAACGCAATATGAAAAGCAAGTCGTTCATCATCGGCCTATTCCTGACACCGATCATCTTCCTAGCATTTTTCCTGCTGCCGGAACTGTTCAGTTCGGATGATGAAGCAGCGACAACGACAGTCTATGTCAACGACCAGCTCGGGGTCTACGGACAATTGGAAGCAGCGGCAGCAAATCCCGAATGGCAGATGGAACAGACAGACACCACAGAACAGGAAGCCACTGCGGCGCTTGAAGGGGAAGAAGACGCTGCGTATATTTTCATCGACGAACAGGCTGTTGAAACTGGCAAAGTCGCAGTTTACACGCATGAAGACACAAGTTCGGCCTTCATGGATGAAGTCCAGATCCTCGGAGGTCCGCTGCAGATGGTGCAAATCAAACAGCTCGGCCTGACACCGGAAGAAGCGGCAGTTATCGCGCAGGGAGTCGTCTTTGAAGATGCTTCTGAAGAAACGGAAGAAGACGGCCTGTTCAGTGAAAATATGCTGGAACGTGTGATTCCAGGAACATTTGCCGCAGTCGTCATGCTGTCAATCGTCTTCACCGGAATGGCGATCTTCCAAAGCGCGTCCCAGGAGAAGAAAGACAAGATTGCAGAGATTATTCTGTCGTCTTTAACGCCTGCAGAACTGATGCAAGGCAAGATCATCGGTTATTTTGTCCTTGGTATCATCCAGGTCGTTGTCTATATTGTCATCGCGCTGCCGATGCTCATCTGGAAAATCGATTTTCCTGTCATAGAGTATCTGCTAGTGCCCGAACTTCTAGTGCTATTATTCATTGCTATCCTCGGATACCTGCTCTATGCGGCACTGTTCGTCGGAATCGGTGCGACAATGGCCGATATCTCGACAGCGGGGAATTTCCAAGGCATGGTGATGATGTTGCCTTTCAGTCCATTCCTATTCATTGCGCCAGTGTTCAGCGATCCAAGCGGATTCTGGGCGCAGCTTGGAAGCTATATCCCGTTTACATCACCTGGCGTTCTCATTCTACGACTGTCACTTCTTGAAGAATGGCCGTGGGTGGAAATCATTATCGCCATCGGAATTCTTGTTGCCAGCGTCTGGGTCTTCATGAAACTTGCCGGCAAAATCTTCAAGATTGGCATCCTGATGTATGGTAAGAACGCCACACCGGGCGAAATCTGGAAATGGATTCGGGCGTAAAAAGATAGAGCTTACTATTCAATATCTAGTAACCTTTTAAATTATAGAATGAACAATATGAATAACTACCCGAATAGCAAACTCTCTTATTGAGTAAGGTGGAGAGATTTGGTCCTTTGCAATCTCAACTGTAGATTGTCAAGGTACTGTGCTAATTCCAAAAGTATTCACGTTAAGACGTCAAAACCTTTTGATAAGGTTTTGACGCTTTTTTTGTTTTGATAAAAGCTATTTTTAAAAAAATTTAAGGCAAAGAACGAAAAGTATAGAGTAGTAAAGATAGCTGTAATTCTCAAGAGGGTTGACTTGAAGGGCACGCAAGACATTCACCACTGTCGAGAACAATACATACAATCCGATTAACGTTTCTTATTTTGTTTACATGTGACTGATTATCAAAAGTAGATGTAGTGAACGAAAAAATTAATAAAGGAATAAAAAATGAAACAGTCCAACATATAACAAAGAGGGCGCTTCTGGTAACTCTTGTTGAGTGTTTATTTGTTGTTACAATACGAACGTACACTCCAAATACTGAGTGAAAAAGTGGGGAACGCGCGATCGTTTTCGATTGATTATGTCGATGGATCGGAATCACATCTTAGATATAATGCACATGTCAAAAGACGGTGCAATAAGCAAACGTAGAATCAAGGTACTGCAAGTGGGTGAGGCATCATTGGGAGCCTATTGTCATCTTCGTGGGTCCAGAAGAATTTTTACAATTGATAACGTGCTGGCGCTTGTTCCTGTCATTCGAACATAAAAGGTGGTTATTTAATGAGTAGTCGACAACTAGAAATTTATGATTTCGTTTAAGGATATGTCGCTAAAAATCAGTATTCACCAACAATAAGAGAAATCACAACAGCGGAGTTGAGTTTATTCGATGGGAATAAGTTGAGAAACAGTGAGTTAGGCGCAGTTATGGATAGTATTTGGAATAAGTCTTGATCCACAGCTATATTAGTGGCTGTGTTTCTAACGGATGACGGGACCGCAATCGGACGCTCTAAATTGGTTGGCGGACATAAGTAATGGGAGGTATAGCATGATTCGAGACCGCGGAAGTATTGAATTGACGGCAATGATGTTGCTGGAGCATATTGTTGAATTGAGAAATTGGATGAATAAGAAACATTATGTTGAATGCCAGGAACTCAGTGATCGGGATTTGCAGTCTATCTGGTCTTTTATGGTATCTTGTTTGTGTCTATTCCCATTCAATAAGTAAAGCTATTCTATGCCAGACAAATGAATTAGAATAAGAGTATTTGAAGTTATAAAATACATTAAGATGTATAATGTTGTCAGTGCAAGAATAATGGGTAAACCAACTCGAAAAAATAAGTCTTTATAACATTTTTCAGTTTGAATAGTTTAAACACATTGAATAGAAGAAACGATGGTGTTTAAGGGTTTAAAGGCTCTTAAAAACGTCCTCCAAGGGATAAAATTAAATCAATCACAAACCATTACAAAAGGACTTGCCATATTAGATATACTCTTACACACAAGCTCCTAGATTGATGTTGTAAGATTGTCGAATAGTCAATAATATCTGGTAGCAGCTATTAATTAATAATTAATATATCATTTTTTGGTGTCAGCGTACCGTTCTTTTCATAATAATCACCTGCTTTTCTTGAAAGCTCCACCGTTTTTATCGCATGGTTTCCCTTTGCAAATACGAGTAGAAATATATCATCTCTACTATCAATTCCATTGATACTTCCTTTAAATTCAACATTCAATGATTCTTCTATGACATCTATAGTTGTATATGGTCCATAGACCGATGCCTTCTCCCAGTCAAAATCAGTTAAAGTAGACAAAGAGATTTCTGTTGTACCTTTTTCCGCCTGCTCTAAAATCTTCTGAGCAAGTACCGTATCTTCACTAGCTCTATTAACAAAAAACATACTAAGCATTATAAAAAATATTACAGACCCACCAATCAATAAACCCCATTTCCTTAACATAAATTACACCTCTATTAAACTGTATTTTGCTTATTTACAAAGAATCATCCCATAGTGAATTTTTGGTTAGTAGTACAATGATAAATGCACAGCGGAAGAGATTGACCGCTTCAATCGAGGTAAAGACTTTATACCACTTCGTTTACATGAACAACCGTATAAAGCACTTAGAAGCGTTTAACTAGCCTGTGAGTGTGTGAAGGAGTAACAATAGGACTTGCATATATGGGATTTAACGATATACGCAGGTCCTATCTTCTTAAACTAATTTAAAGTAAATTATCTCTGGATCACCTTCGTCTAAATTTTCAACAAATCCACTTTGTATAAATCCATTTGCTCTAAATACTTCTTGCATTCTTTTATTTGATTGATTGGTTGAAGAGAATATTTTCTTAGTAGGCGATATGCTTATAAAATACTCCAAAAGGGATGTTGCATATCCTTTTCGTCTTTCAGTTGGTTTAACTATTATCAGGGATACAAAGCTACAATCAAAAAAATGAATATCAAAAATTAAAAATCCTATAAATGAGAACTCGTTTTTAATAGCTATACATCTTTCTTCCTCAATAGCTTTTTTTATGTATTTTCGTCTGCTTTCACTACCTATTACTTCTCTATCAATATTCACTATTTCATCTAAATCGTTTAACTGAGATTTGACCAAAGATTCCATCTTAAAGTACCCCTTATTGAAATTTGGATTTGTTAAAACACTTCATTCTTCAACTCAATTGCTGCGTTAGTACAATAAGAAAAAAGAGTCGTCTAAGAAGCTTCGGTTGTTTAACTAAACCAGTTAGTTTAAGTGTAAACCTTCTCATTCTTAGGTTGTAGACACCTATTCCTTCCATCCCACTGCTATATCATTGGAGGGGAATTCAATAACTAATTTAATTTGGGGTGAATAAATATATCTATCCCAATTTCTGACTTCCTCAATTCTGTAAATAATTTTAATCAGCTTTGTTTTAATAACATGTTGAAATTTAAGATCAATAATATAACATATTTCATTATTTACTTTATGATTTTTAAGTACTAGTTCTGCTAATGTACGTTCATAGTCAATAAAGTTAGAAAATATAGTTTTGTGAAACATAAGTGGCCATTCAATTCCACTCTCACAAAATGGAAATTCTAAAAACAATTTATCTGTGATTATTACAGAATCTTCTTTTGATAAAATTTCTACTTCCTCTTCAGAATCAATATTCGGAAATAAATCATTAACTTCCTCTAAAACAGTTTCGTATTCTCTTTTTTCCACTTCTTCTATTTCTTTTTGTTTTTGCTTGTCTAACAACTCTCTTAAACGTACCTTTTTATCCTTCACCTTTTTCATCCTAACTATTTATTTGAGTGATATGTCTATTCCATCTTTCACTGTCCTGTCTTTTTATTGGACAACTGAATAATCAGTCGTTTGGTATAGTTTAGCACATTTATTTACTAGTTATTTCAACGAGACGTGCAAGTCCAATAGCCTAAGAATTCTGTTCGCTGATAATCCATGATGAAACATACTTAAAAATTCGTACAGATTGCTCTAACTGGATAACGGATCATAGTTAAGCGGTTCATAGGTCAAGATGGTTTATCTTTTAAGTATGTCATTATATACAGATATTTCTATGCAGAGACTATGGTCTTAACGAGAGGTCATAATGACTTCATCTATGATGTTCAATAGTAAAATATATGATTTAAAATGTTTGTAAATTAAGATGATCTACCTTTAATCTTAATTAGGATAAATATGAATATTTTAACTTAAAAATTCCATATATAGGAGCGGGTTTATTAATAAGTAAAATGAAGCGTGAGAGTGTTAGAAGAAAAGCAATGATAGAGAAATAAACCATAATGAGAAGTAGGTAGAAAAGGGGTTTAGAGTGTCATTTATTGTCTTATTTGACACTTGTGCATAACCAGCAGAGCGGTTATGATGGATGCTTTTGAAATACTTTTAAAGTAAAATTTAATGGAATATTTTACATTACGAATTATGTCACTATTATCGCCCATTTACAACTAAAATTATGCTATTCTTCTTATAGGAATATTAATGTTATTAGCATACTATGGTTGGTTAGCCATTGACAATTAATTTCCTCTAGAGCACTCATTTAATTATGGGTGCTCTTTTATTGTGCCAAAAAATAAGTTTGAATAATTAATTAATGGAAAGCGCGATAAATTGTATTGCACATTGCAAAGAATGAATCCACTAGTAATCTGGATGTATTTGATGAACTAAAGGGGAGAGTTGATTTAACTAGTAGCGCAAGAATCAAGGCTTCAACTAGATTAATGTTTGGAGTAGCTGCTTGTCGTCAATCCTATAAAGTAAAATATATATGGTTACCAGAATTGTTAGATGAATTAACACTCTCTAAATTAACAGCGGATGGAAGTTATCGTAAACTGATTAAAAAATACACAAAAGCAGACCTACTTATATTGGATGAATGGTTACTTACAGATCTTTCAACAGGTGAAGCCACAATCCTATTAGAAATCACAGAATCACGCCACAAGTCAGTCTCTACAATCTTCTGTTCGCAGATTGATCCAAGTGGATGGCATTTGAGATTGGGCAATGAGACGATTGCAGAAGCAATCTTAGTTAGAATAATTCACGATTCCTACCAAATTATGATTGATGGAGAAATTTCTATGCGTGAACGTCATGGATTAGAATCAGAAATATAATCTGTCTTACTAATGGGCAGAAATATCAAGATTAACGACATTTCAAGAATGGATAATATAAAGCTCCAACATACCAAAGATGGTATGTTGGAGCTTTATATGTATTGGTAAAACAGTTTGGCGAAGAGTGGTAAATTCCCTATGACTCGTTGGTAAAATGATGGCACTACTGGTACATCTCGATGTCCGTAATCACTAAATATTTCACATAAGATTTTGGCAAACATTGTTAATGTGTTTCGAGTTCTTTAGGTATACTAAAAGAAAGATTGTTTTCTAATACATTGTTGTTTTACAAAATATTTAAACTGTGGACTAGTGAAAATCAGTTTGCAAAGCTTTCACTTACTCTTAAGAGTGTTATGTGTTTGGGTTCGATTCGGCAAAATACTTCGCTTACCATTGGCACGGCCTCGGCCACTCGAGAAAAGCAAAGTGTCTTTCCGGAACGGTATGCTTAAGCAAAAACCATCACTAATATCGTGAGGGACTGACCCACCACTTAGATGAATAACAAACCTGATATTATGATTTGAATGAAGTAATAATTCTATGGAAATTACAAGGGGGAAGACTATGTACACCATCGGGCAAGTAGCAAGTTTTTTAGGCGTATCAAGAGATACATTAAAGTATTATGAGGAAAAGGAATTGGTCAGACCAAAGCATGATGCTGAAAATGGTTATAGAAAATATAATGCATATGATATTCATGATGTAATTACTACGAATTTCTATAGAGAACTAGATTTTGAGATTAAGAAGATTCAGGAGATAAGGCAGAGTAAAAGTGTAGCGGATTTAGAACAAGTATTAACGCAGCAAGAAGCGAAAATACTCGAGGAAATTGCATATAAAAAACATCTTTTAGAGAAAGTGAAATCTGTGAAAGAGGATTATTATAAGGTTAAAGAATACTTAGGTAAATTTACGGTTACAGAGATGAAGCCGTTAGAGGTAAAAGGTGAAATAACGGGATATGCTGCTTACGAGGAGTATGAAACGATAAGAAATAATACGGATAGTTTAAAGAAAGCTGTTACATTAATGAGCGCCAGCCGTGTTATCGATTTTGATGAAGAGGGTATGAAAGCGAATAGATTTATCGTTGTAAGAAATATAGAAGATACCGACAAAGATATTGAAGGGGAAGTCCTAGCACATCCCAAGTGTATTTATACGGTAATAGAAGATGGTAGATTTGTTAATGGTGAGAAAGATATTGATCATGAAGTAGGGGACAGTCTTTTAAAGATAGCAAAGGAAAATGGATATGAATTAATAGGTAAGGCTTATATTAACATACTGTTGACTACATATGAAGAGACCCTGGAACGTGTGTTTTTAGAAATGTATGCGCCAATAAAATAATAAATAAGGCCTTGAGCTAGGGGTAACCCACAGGTTTAGAGTGGAGTTGTACGTAACTTTTACTAGCAACTTCATTTTAAGGAGTGGGTTATGATGACAAAAAAATTAATAGAATTCAAGAATGTGACGAAGGAATACAAGTTAGGTGACGTATCCATTAAAGCGTTAGATGGTGTGGATTTTTCCATCTACGAGGGAGAATTCGTCGTTATTCTAGGGGCAAGTGGTGCTGGAAAAAGTACCATTTTAAATATCCTTGGAGGGATGGACCTTGCCTCATCAGGAGAAGTATTTGTAAATGGAAATAACATTACCCAATATGATGACAAAAAATTAACGACATTTCGAGCGGAAGAAGTAGGCTTTGTATTTCAATTTTATAATTTAATTCCTAACCTAACTGCACTGGAAAATGTAGAATTTGCTTCTGAAGTGTGTAAGGATCATCTAAATGCAAAAGAAGTATTGGAAAAGGTTGGACTTGGTGAACGTAAGAATAACTTTCCTTCACAGCTTTCTGGAGGAGAACAACAAAGAGTTGCGATCGCTCGTGCTGTTGCTAAGAATCCCTTACTCTTACTTTGTGATGAGCCGACCGGTGCATTGGACTATAATACTGGAAAATCAGTACTGAAACTTCTACAAGATTTGAACAAAGAAACGCAGAAATGTATTGTCTTAATTACCCATAACACCGCCATCGCCCCAATTGCTAATCGGGTTATTAAAGTGAAAAGTGGGAAAATAGATGAAATCATTACCAATGCTGAAACACAAAGCATAGAGGGGCTTGAATGGTAATGAAGAAATTGTATTTAAAATTGTTAAGGGATATTCGGGAATCAAAGGGGCAGTTTTTAGCCATTATCCTCGTTATCGCAGTAGGTGCCTTCTTTTATGCTGGACTGATTACGATAAGCAGTGACCTAAGTGCTTATATGGAAGATTATTTCGAAGAACATAATTTAGCGGATTTCAATGTCCATTACAGCGAGATTACAGACAGTGAATTATCTAACCTCGAAGAGATTGAAGGGATTAATAAAGTAGAAGCAAGATATACATTTGATGCGAATCAGGCGTTTGATGACTATAAAGCGTCCTTAACAATACATACCATTCCACAAAATAACGAAATCAACACCATTGCTGTTACAGATGGTAGTATACCATCAAATAAGGAAGAAATTCTGTTAGATACCCGCTACGGGGAAGTGCATCAATATACGGTTGGCGATCACATTAGCGTAGATACAAATGAAGGCAGTTTTGATTTTGTTATTAGTGGTTTCGGTGAGAACGTGGAACATGCATTTAACATTGAGGACCCATCGCTTGTCTTACCTGACCATCAAACCTATGGTATAGCTTATATTCATGAGGATAGAATAGCGGAAATTGCTGATGGCTTTTATTACAATGAATTGCTTGTAGACGCAGAAGAAGGACATAATAGCGGTGTAATTAGTGAGGCCATTGAAGATTACTCACAGGAGCTTGCTTATCTGTACCAAGTAAATAAAGATAGATCGGTCAGTTATTCTGCCGTAAATGTAACCATAAATAATAATAGATTGATGAGTACTGTTTCTCCTCTAATCCTGTTTATGGTTGCGGCTGTGATTATTTTTCTTACCATGTCAAGGGTGATCGACTCCCAAAGAAATCAAATTGGTATTATGAAGGCATTGGGTGTAAAAGACAGTAAAATTTTACTACATTATATGGGATATCCTGTTTTGGTAGGTATTATTGGGTCGGTTTTAGGATGGGGCATTACAGCTGTCACACTTGTTAACCTACTCAATTCGGTTATCGAACAAACCTATTCCTTGCCAAACTTTAGCTTGTCCATTTCATTTTATACCATCTTTCCGCCGGTTGTAGTTTCGATCGTTTTCGGGGTAATTGCATGCTTGTTTAGTGGAAGAAGTATATTGAAGGAACGAGCAGCACAGGCATTACGTCCAAAACCTCCAAAGAAAATGAAGAAAACACTCGTAGAAAGAATTCCTGGTTTATGGAGGAAATTAACATACGGCGATAAGCTGATCTTAAGAAATATTTTTCTAAAACCGAAAAAGGCAATGGCAAGTTCAGTTGGGGTGATTGTTTGTGTGATCCTTTTAATCACAGCTTTTGGCTTTGAAACCTCGATGCAAACCATTGCTTCTCAGATTAATAACGTTTATAAATACGATTTAAAAGTGGACTATAAAGAAGCGTTAGCCGGGGACAATATCAACGTCCCAGCTGAGGTTGAAGCGTATTATTCACAATCTACTATTCCCATTGAGTTTGTCGACTTCCCTGACGAGAATAATGCATCTTTAATTGTTACGGAAAAGGAAAATAAGCTTATTGAATTTTTTGATGAACAGAATAACCCAATAGCTTTAGATAATACGGGAGTGTTCGTTCCACAGTCCTATGCAGATGAATACGGTATATCAGTAGGAGATACCATTAAAATGAAGTTAATTGCTCCCGAACTGAAAGGACAAACAATTGACATGAAGGTTGCAGAAATATCGACACAATATACCAATCCATCCTTTTACAGTACACCAGCGTATATAAATAGTCTTGGTGTTGATTACAAACCAACTTCCCTATTGGTTCAATTAAACAGTGAGGCAGATAGAAGCCGTGTGCAAAAATATTTTGAAGAGGACCCGCTTGTGGATGCGATTTCTGACAGGGGTGACTTAAATAAAGCAGTGGACAATATGATTGAACAAAATAATCCCGTCTTCATCATGTTTATTGTTTGTGCAGTTATATTATCTTTTGGTGCCATGTTTACCATATCCTCAATTAATATATATGAGCGTACACGTGAGCTTGCGACATTAAAGGTGTTAGGCTATCAGAAGAATAAGATAAACAGAATTATTTTTGTGGAAAATAACATCCTAACGACATTTGCAGTAATTGTTGCGCTACCAATAAGTGGTTATATGTACAGACTAGTTGTCCAAGCATTATCCAGCACCAATCAACAGATTCCGGAAAGGTTGGGATTCGTTACGATAGGGTTGGCGATCGTCCTTACATTTGTATTGACGATTATATCGAATTTATTACTTAGAAGAAAAGTAAATCGAATCGATATGATTGAATCGTTGAAGAGTGTTGAATAGGATTTAAATCGCTTCCAAAAATAAACTTGTAAGCCTCCATCCTTGGTAGAAATGTATTTAATGTTCGCTAGAATTTTGTAAAGAGGCTGGGTCGGGAAACCATCTATTGTTAAGCTAGCATAGAATTTGTGTGTATAAAGTGGAGTGCAGGTCACCGGTATCTTTAGAACAAATCGAGGATGTTGATTGAAGACAAACAGCTGCCGACGTATATAGTGGCTTATGTCGATAAGAAATCCCGATATGTATTTCGTTCAGACATATACTTTGATTGGGAAAAGAGATTGGATGAAATTGAAGCAGAAACAGAAACAGAAACAAAACTTTAGAAGGGTGATATTTGAACTGCTTCTCTCAAAAAAAACGATCTCTTTGGGGTATATGGTGCTGCTCCGATGAAGCCTCTGTAATGTAGACTCATCGGTTTTGCCGCAGCCTTGTTATAAATATCTGTTAATAAATTCTTGCTTTTAAACCAGACTTCATTTATATTAAAAGAGACTGAACGGTATCTTTTTTGGAGGGTGAAAATGAAAAAAGGTGAATTAACAAGGCGTACTATTATTCGGAAATCAGCCGCGATTTTTAATAAAAAAGGGTATATGACAACATCGATGAGTGACATTATTCAAGAAACGAATATTCAAAAGGGGGGGATATATCGACACTTTAAGGATAAAGAGCAGCTGATGGTCGAGTCCTTTCATTTTTCTACTGAAATAATGAGGAATCATTTAATGACGAGTGTTTCACAACACGAGCGTGCAACAGACAAATTAAACGCATTTGTGGAGGCTTTTTTCCAATTAAGTGAAGGAAAACCGATAGTAGGTGGGTGTCCTATTTTTAATGCAGCCATAGAAATGGATGATTTAGAAGGAAGTGCATTATTGCCATCGATTAATGAGGCAATGGATCTGATGATAAATTGGATGGTGAAGATTATAGAGGATGGTATTAGGCATCAGGAGTTGAAGCAGTCCTTACAGGCATATGATTCTGCGATATATATTGTGTCAACACTTGAAGGTGGACTCGTATTAGATCGATTAAAGAATGATGGGCAATTAACGAAGATCATAATAAATAATTTGAAGCAATATATTTCAATGATTGCTACTGAGCGGCGGTAAAGCCGTCTTTTTTACAACATAAAAGAGACTGATCGGTATCTTTTAGGGGGGCTTATTATGAAATATTTAATATTCATCGCTTTCTTAGTAATAATTTTATTATTGAGGAACTATATCATTCGTCATATTTTTACTCCGAAACTGAAAGAGGATAAAAAATACCCGAATTCGGCTTATGAAGACATTGAAATTAAGCTTGGTATTGGGACAATTCGAGGATGGCTTATTAAAAGTGAGAAGGCAAGAGGTTGCTTTCTATTGGTACACGGTTGGAACTCTACTAAATCAGACATGTTACGATATGCCGATCCCCTTTTAGCTAGCGGGTATGACGTAATAATTGTGGATGTTCTTGGTCATGGGCAAAGTGATTCTATACAAAAACAAGTGAGTATTGAATCGTTTGTCCGAAGTATAACTTCAACGATTGATTATGTGTGTGAAAGGCCAGATATTAATAGTCATGCGATCTATGTGTTAGGGCATTCAATGGGAGGGATAGCTGCAAGTATTGTGAATTCCACAGACTTGAGGATACAAGCACTTATTACCGATTCAATGCCTACATCATTAAATAGTATTAGCAAATCAATGGCTGAGAAAATAACGCTACCTTATATTCCTGTTGGTTGGCTATTTGTCAGTTGGTTTTTATTACGAGGAGGTGTTTTTTTAAAAGCTAGAAGAGAATGGTGTCTAGAAAATATATTGAAAAACCAAAAGTCCCCAGCTCTTGCCATACACTCTATTCAGGACAAGAAAGTGCCGATTTCAAATGTGGATGTCCTATTAAATGATAGCAACTTTGAACAAGTAATTAAGGTTGCGACAAATGGTCACCATAATTGTGTGAAAGATGAACATTTTTGGGATAACATTTTTCATTTTATAGCAAGCAATAAGGGGGATATAGTAGATGAAATATATTGATACGCTTGTGATTGGTGCAGGTCCAGGAGGATATGTGGCGGCAATTCGCGCTGCTCAAATAGGGCAAAATGTAACGCTTGTAGAGAGAGAGTATTTAGGTGGAGTTTGTGCAAATGTCGGTTGTATACCATCAAAAGTGCTGATCTCAGTTGGTCACCGTTTTGAGCAAGCAAAGCATTCAGATGATATGGGTGTTGTTGTAAAAGAAGTGAAACTTGACTGGACAAAAATGCAAGAATTCAAAAAAGGGGTAGTTACTAAATTAGTAGGCGGTGTTGAAGGTCTATTAAAGGGCAATAAAATCGACACCGTGAAGGGGGAAGCATACTTCGTAGATGCAAACACTGTACGTGTAATCGATGGCGACAACGCGCAAACCTACACATTCAAAAATGCAATCCTTGCAACGGGTTCTCGTCCTGTTGAAATTCCAACATTCAAATTCACTGAACGCATTATCAACTCCACTGGTGCACTGTCTTTACCAGAAGTACCAGAAAAGTTAGTTGTCATCGGTGGTGGTTACATCGGTACTGAGCTAGGTTCTGCCTACGCTAACTTAGGTACTCAGGTAATAATCATTGAAGGTGGCAAAGACATCTTAGCTGGTTTCGAAAAGCAAATGACTCAGGTTGTGAAAAAAGGCGTAAAGGTTGTTGTTGGCGCATCGGCTAAAGGCGTAGAAGAACATGACAACGGCGTAGTTGTAACGTATGAAGCTGGCGGAGAGGAAAAAATAGTTGAAGCTAACTATGTATTAGTAACCGTAGGTCGTCGTCCAAATACAGATGAAATGGGTCTTGAAGCACTAGGTATAGAACTCGCAGAACACGGTTTATTAAAAGTAGATAATCAATGTCGTACTTCGGTACCAAACATTTATGCAGTTGGTGATGTTGTAACTGGTCCACAACTTGCACATAAAGCTTCTTATGAAGGTAAAGTAGCTGCAGAAGCAATCGCTGGAGAAAAATCCATCGTAGATTATTTAGCAATCCCAGCTGTATGCTTCACAGATCCAGAACTTGCAACTGTTGGTTACAATGAAAATCAAGCAAAATCAGATGGTATCGAAGTGAGAGTAGCGAAATTCCCATTCGCGGCAAACGGTCGTGCATTAGCTTTAAATGCAACAGATGGTTTTGTAAAACTTGTTGCGCGTAAAGAAGACGGCTTAATAATCGGTGCTCAAATTGTAGGTGTTGGTGCATCTGATATGATCGCTGAAATGGCTCTTGCGATCGAAGCGGGCATGACTGCAGAAGATATCGCTTTAACAATTCATGCTCATCCAACTTTGGGTGAGATTACAATGGAAGCTGCAGAGGTACTTATAAGGAGACTAATTCATGTTGTGGAAGTATAATGGATATACATTGAATATGGACATTATTAAACTATTTCTTCCCTGCATGTTTATTAACCATAATTAGGTAGCTCTAACTTGGAAATCAGCTCTTAGTGTTCCATTTTATTTTTTACGCCGATGCAAAATTTGATTGGTAAGTCATCACAAAGAAGTGGGCGAGGGAACCTATGGAAGGCAAGAGTTTACAGTTCTATTCTTTACCTCCGTGGTCAAGAAGAAGTTTGAGTAAAACGTCCGTAACTAGTGCAGTAAACTGCTGCTTAAATACTACATTTTTGTCGTGCCAAAAATATAAAGTGAAACATACATTCCAAAATCTACGGGAGAGGGAATGATATAGTGGTTATACACTATACCGAACATGGTAATATGGAAGGCGCACTTTTAGTGTTTTTGCATGGAGGTGGTGTGTGTGGTTGGATGTGGGATAAACAGGTAGACTATTTTACGGACTATCATTGCTTGATTCCGACACTGCAGGGTCATGGAGACCGCGGAGAAGAATCTACTTTTACTATAACTGAAAATGCACAGGAAATTATAGAACTAATTAATAGGAAAAAGAATGGGCGAGAGGTAAACATAGTAGGATTTTCCATAGGAGCCCAAATTACGCTTGAAATTCTCACTCTAGCTCCGAATCTTGTTAATAGGGCTATTATTAATAGTGCACTTGTTAAACCAATGAAAGTCACCAATTTTTTTATTGCCCCATCAGTACGATTGACCGCGCCTCTGATTAAAAATAGAGCATTTTCTAAACTACAAGCGAAACAATTATATATAGACGACCACTATTTCGAAAGATATTACCAAGACAGCATCAAAATGAAATCCAAGACTTTAATTGATGTCCTGCAGGAGAACTTATCCTATAGATTACCGGTAAAAGCCATCGATACGACTACCCGAATATTGGTAACTGTAGGTGAAAAAGAGAGAAGTGTTATGAGGAAATCAGCGCTTAAGATTGCAGCATACTATCCAACATCAGCGCTGGAAATTATTCCGGAAGTGGGGCATGGTTTTTCATTCGCCCACCCAGAACGATTCAATCAATTAGTAAAAGAGTGGTTAAAGAAATAGCCGCTATCAACTAATCAAATATAAAAATAACACCATTCAAATTTGAGTGGTGTTATTTTTATTGTCGATACTATTCGTCAATAAAAATTAAGAATTGCATAGCCTGTGCCGGTAGAAAAGGATTTGTAAGTTTATTAATACTTGGTTCAGTTGAATTACAGACCATAATAAACAAAACCCGCCTAATGAACTGCATACCAAATTAATAATTAGAGGTGCAGTTTTTTAATTCCACGGTCCCTTATACTCTATATCTTAAAGCTAATCCTTTTAAGAAATTCCTTGCATATCTATCGAGGCACTCTTTATAATTCTTGTGTCCTTCTTTTCTTAATACAGCACCTAATTCACCTTTTGTTATAACGACTCCTGCTTCTTCTAATATTTCAAGCATATCGTCAGTCGTTAGTGCTAGTGCTATTTTCACTTTTTTCAGAAGGATATTATTAACACTTTCATAATTCTTTATAGACAGTGCCGGTCTTTCGGATTGTCCCGGTTTTGGATCTTGTTGTCCTCTTTTAAAAATAATCAATCCATTTAAAAATGAATCCAACATATTATTAGAACATTTTTTACTTCCTTCATTTTCAACTTCATCATGGTAATTGTCATTAGACTTTTTGAGCAGCATTAGCACTTCTTCTTTAGTTACTTCAACGCCACCCAGTTTAAATATCTCTACCATGGTTGTATTTTTTATATCTAGAGCATATCTTAATCTGATTAATATATCATTATTATTCATCTAAAAAACCTCCTTTAAAATTTTATATTTACACAACAGTTTTAACGTTTTTAACGAAGAAAAAGGCAATCGAATTTAACCTAATAATAGCACATAATATTATTTTAACCTTTTTTTTGTAATATCAGACTTTAGGAAAGTTGAACTACCGTCTGCATTAAAAATTTTGAATAAGTCGACTGTAGCGAATCTAAGTAACGGATTCGGGGACCGCGCGATTTTAGAAGATTTCTCTATCTGATTATCAGAAGGGGAGCAAATCGGGTTGATCGGTGCCAATGGTGAGGGGGAAGTAATATTACCCTCAAGCTGGTGCCAGACGCGGAGAAGGGTCGAATAGTTGGATCAGCATGTTGCGATGAAACAGGGCATGAGCATCCGTGATGTGCTACAGAGCGCTTTCAATATCATTACGATAAGGAGACGGAAATAAACACGCTCTTTGCCATAATGGCTAAGTCGATGCAGTTGAACTGGAGGCCCTATTTGAGGGAATAGGACAGATGCAGAAAGAACTGACGAACAATGATTTTTACATCGTCGATTCCAAAGTCTACGATATAGAGAATGGACTGGGATCAATTGAATTTGGTCTGGATCGGGATGTTAACGACTTGTGCGGAGGTAAGTGAGGAAAGTATCAATTGGCAGGTTATTACAGGAGAAAAACAAGGTTACTCAATATTCTTTAAAAAATGTTGTTGTTGCTAAAACGAAATGCCCTACGCCGTATCGATAGTTAATCGATGCAGCGTAGGGCATTTCTCTGTTAGTTCAAGATGTCATTGTAAATTAAACCATCGTCGTCAAGCTTAATGATTTTCAGACGATTATCATTTTTTACGAAAATGCTCTTAAATGCTTTTATGCCATTGTCATTTTCAAAAAGAATAATGCGATTACCACGATTGTCCGTTTCAATAATCGCTTTATGGGTATCTAAGTTGATTTTTTCCGAGAGGATAGCATACTCAGGTAGGTCGGTTAACCCTTCATTTTGCTCTGTCTCGATTTTGTTTTCTTCTTTAACTGGTTCTGAAATTTCTTCAGTGCTAGTTGAATCCGTTTCAGGTTTTTCAGATGACACCGTTTTATCATCCGAACAGCCTGCAAGTAGCAGGATGCCAAGAAAAGTGATTAGTAATTTTTTCATAATAAAAGAACTCCTTAATACACCGTTCGATTTCCACAATGATTTCGAGTGAAAGGTGGATAGTTCATTTTAATACAACTATAAGGGGAAATCAAACTATGGAACGCGGGCTGGTTAGCCCTAATACATAGTGAATAGACTATTTCCAAATCAGATTGCCGTCGCATAATCGGTGATTGCTTTCGTTTTTTCAAGAAGTTATTTTAAATTCTGTTTTCAATGTGTTTTTAAAAGTACGCATGATGAAATCGATTTAGTTAAATAACAAAATTTACAATTTAGCGAGTGTTTACACAAAATATTATTTAGGGATCACATAATGTAATCGTCAACTACTTATCAGCTACATGAAAAAACGAACAAAAATTTCTCATCGATTTACGGATTGGTGGGATGCAGTTCTATCCCTCCCCAGTGATCTTTCTTGCGGGCTCATTACGGGAGTTCATCATCAAGTGATGAAGCGGTATTTGAAACTGCTTCCTAGTACTGATCACAAAAAACTCACTTGCTTTACATAATGTAAAGAGTATATAAATTTTCTTAATGATACCTTGAATATCCAATCTGAAATGGTATATTTGTCTTGGTGAAGATCAATAAAGAAAACTAATAGCAATTTTCGATAGTAAGAGGGTTACTGCATCGAGGATAAAGTATTAAGAAAAAATTTATGGGTTTTATTCACATACATATGTTAAATTCGGTGCCAGTTGCTACCACAATTCAAAGGGCAAAAATTTTATCAGAAACTGGCTTATCGCGGAAGGCATCACCTAAGCGCTAAACGGTATTCATGGGAAGCATTCCTTCAACTTAACTAAATGAAGCGAGAAAAAATGCTTATTTACTTTTAAAAGTAATAAAAGCCAAACAAGAAGGAGTTCACATGAAGAAAGTTAAAACAAACAGGAGATTCAAATCACTTTTAGAAATATTTTTAGTTTCAACACGACTTGGGTTGATATCTTTTGGTGGACCAACAGCTCATTTAGGATATTTTCATGAAGAATATGTACGCAGAAGAAAATGGATGGATGAAAAAAGTTATGCGGATTTAGTTGCTTTGGCTCAGTTCCTGCCAGGACCAGCTAGTAGCCAAGTGGGTATTGGTATAGGCGTTATGCGGGCAGGCGTTTTAGGTTGAATTATATCCTTTATTGGGTTTACAATGCCTTCAGTTATTGCACTTATTTTATTTGCCTTATTGCTTACAAGTTTTGACGTTGGAAATGCAGGATGGATACATGGATTAAAAATTGTAGCAGTGGCGGTAGTTGCACATGCAATTATTGGTATGGCGAAAAACTTAACACCTGATTTAACTAGAAAATCCGTTGCTTTATTTGCGTTAATAACTACACTACTTTGGCAAACAGCTCTTAGCCAAGTATGCGTTATTTTAGTCGCAGCCTTGGCTGGGTTCCTTTTGTTTAAACAAGACAAAGTCAATGATGAAGAGGGTTCGCGATTTCCAATTTCTAAAACGGTTTCGGTGATTTGTTTGCTATTATTTTTCGGTTTGCTCTTTCTGTTACCCGTCATAAGGGAAGTAACCGGATCCTACTGGGTGGCTATGTTCGATAGTTTTTATCGGTCAGGTGCGTTAGTTTTCGGTGGTGGCTATGTCGTTTTGCCTTTATTGGAACAAGAATTTGTACCAACTGGATGGATAAGCGAAGAATCATTCTTAGTTGGTTACGGTGCTACACAAGCAGTACCGGGCCCTTTATTTACGTTTGCCGCTTATTTAGGAACTGTTATGAAAGGTTGGCCAGGTGGTTTAGTAGCTACGTTTGCAGTATTCTTACCTGCATTCCTTCTTATTCTCGGTACACTACCTTTTTGGGATAGTTTACGAAGCAATCCGAAAATTAAAGGAGCAATCATGGGTGTGAATGCAGCAGTTATCGGTATTTTAATTTCTGCATTTTATTTCCCTATTTGGACGAGTTCGATTTTAGTACCTGTTGATTTTGCTTTAGCGGCCCTATTGTTTAGTATGCTTACCTATTGGAAGCTTCCACCTTGGGTTATTGTGATTGCAGGAGCAAGTGGTGGTTCGTTGCTAACTTTATTATAAATAAAATAAACGTCACGCACGGAGTTTTCGCTCTGGCGTGGCGTTTTTGTATTTTCTATGTATGTTGAAGTAGAGGATAGGGGGCATATTTGGACACGACTTAGGCATCTCCAATGTCCTGAACCATTATTCAATCGATCTAGAAAGCTCGCTTTATTGAATCCTTACAGAACGCAAATCGGTCATAATTGTTCTAGACATTGATTCTTTTTGTAAGGATCAATGTCTTCTGCATATCTTCTTCATAATTAATCTCTATAATAATTTACATAGGAAAGGGGCTAATTCTAGGATGAACAAGGTGTCAATAAAATTGGCCGCTTACTTTTTTGTTTCAGTCTTAATAATGGAAACAATTCTTATGTTTTATCTTCATCAGAATATTATTCATACAAGAGTAGAAGAAGAATATGCTCGATTATTGGCGAGTGGTTCAAATCATCGAGATGTGTTGGAAGACAATTATTCAAATATGACGTTAACGCATATTGCATTGATGGAAACGGACGGCGAGCGGGAAGTTGTTATTACAGATAGAGAAGGAATCATAGCCAGTAGTTCAAATGAAAAAATAGCTGCAATCAAACAATATAATTCCATTTTAAAAGATTTCGATTTAGTTGAAGACAGGATCTTGGCTTCCGACTGGAAAGAGTCGCCATATATTATTAGCGCCCATCCATATAAAGTGGATTCAAATTATGCGGGATACGTTGTAATGTTTCAAAGTACTCGTTCGATTGAGCAGTTAGTTAGTAAGTTGAATTTACACTTCGGATTGGCAGGAGGAGCAAGTGTAATCGTGTTGTTCATCATTTATGCAATCCTATCTAAATTCCTTACGCGTCCTCTCATCCGTATGAAAGAAGCCACAGAGAAATTAAGCAAAGGAGAGTTCGATGTAAGTCTTCCTTTTGTCGGTAATGATGAGTTAGGTGAGTTATCGGGCTCAATCCAAAAGCTTGCGAGTGATTTGGAACGGTTAAAAAGTGAACGTAATGAATTTTTGGCTTCAATTGCTCATGAGCTAAGCACGCCACTTACGTACTTGATTGGCTATTCGAAAGTGGCAATGAGACAGGAGCTAGACGACAAGGAGCGCAGACACTATCTGGCTATTATTGCGGAAGAGTCGAATCGGATGAAGGACCTTGTAAAAAACTTATTGGAGTTAGCGAAAATGGATGAGACAACTTTCACAGTATCAAAGAAATCCTTTTGGGTGCGTCCGTTCTTTGAGGATCTCCACAGGCTAGTTGGACCTTCTTATAAATTAAAGAAACTCCAACTTGACTTGCTATGCGACGAGGATTTTCAAATCCATGCTGATCCTGTACGATTGGAGCAAATTGTCCTGAATTTACTGGATAATGCCTCTAAATACTCAAAGGAAGATACAACTGTCACGTTGGAAGTGATTAAAAAAGAGGAGCAAACAGTTATTTCAGTTACGGATGTCGGAATCGGAATTCCACCCGAAGACATTGAATTTATCTTTGAGAAACTATACCGGGTCGAGAAGTCACGCTCGCGTACTTCGGGAGGATCAGGTATTGGTCTGGCCATCGTCAAGGAACTTGTCGAAGCCCACGGTGGCAATATTGAAGTGGCAAGTAGTCTTGGCAAAGGAAGTACATTTACCATTACAATTTAAGGGGAGGTCAGATAGTTTGCGGACAATCTTACTGGTTGATGATGAGCAGCGGATGTTGGATCTTATTGAATTATTTTTGATTCCGCATGGCTTTAGATGTATTAAAGAGACAAGTGGGCAGAAGGCGATTGAAATACTTAACCAAAAAAAGATTAGCCTTGTTCTATTGGATATCATGATGCCGGAAATCGATGGATGGGAAGTATGTAGGAAGATACGTGAATTCTCGGAAGTCCCAATCATTATGTTAACAGCTAGGTCCGACAAAATCGATTTGGTTAAAGGGTTGGACACGGGTGCGGACGATTATATAACGAAACCTTTTGATGAGGGAGAACTGGTTGCGAGAGTAAATGCACTATTGCGTCGTCTGCCTGATGATGAATCAAAAGCAGAAAAGATTATTTACGGGAATTTTGAGCTGGATAAAGAAACATATTCATTGCATTACAATGATTCAAAAGTGCAACTTACGCTAAAAGAATTTTATATTGTGGAAGCATTAATTTCACGACCAAGAAAGACCTTTACGCGTGAACAGTTGCTACATGCTGCATGGGAATATGATACATATACAGATATTCGAACAGTGGACTCGCACATCCGTAACTTAAGAGAGAAATTAAAAACGGCCGGGTTCCCTATAGAAGAGTTTCTACTGACAGTATGGGGAATCGGATATAAGTGGAACTAAAGGAGTGATTGTTATAAAGAAAATTAAACTCTATGTAGGGCTAATAATAGTGGGTGGTCTATTGTCAGCTTGTAGCACCGATAAGGAAAAATCCTATTCATTTGACAAGGTTGAAAATAATACATTTGAACATTTGCATGGATTGGGTTATATCAATGGTGGACCCGAATTAGTGATTTCGACACATGACGGGCTATATGAATATGGCAAAGACGGTTGGAGAGAAGCAACGAGCGAAAAACATGATTATATGGGATTCCAAGCAATTCGTGAAGGATTCTTGTCGAGCGGCCATCCAGAGCCGGGAACCAACTATAAACATCCTCTGGGACTTATCAAAAGTACGGACCAGGGTGCAAGTTTTGATCAATTAGCATTTTACGGAGAAATCGATTTCCATTACCTTGCAGCTGGTTATGATTCAAATGCGATTTATGTATTCAACGAAATGCCAACAAAAGAGATGGGCAAGGGACTTCATTATTCAACAGATGAGGGTTCAACTTGGAACCAACTATCCATGAAGGGATATAATTCTGAATTGATGTCAAACTTGGCGGCACATCCTTCACGAAAGGATGTCATTGCGATTGGGAGTAAAGATGGATTATATCTCTCAGAAAATCATGGGGACAATTTCAATTTATTGAATGACGTGAAAATGGTTACTTATGTAACAATGACAGAATCGGGTGGATTATATGCAAGTTTTGAAAATGAAGTAGCGAAGCTTAGAACGTTTGCTATTGGCAGCGAAGAAGAAATAGAAATTCAACTTCCAACCATTCAACAAATTGAACCTATCGCCTTTATAGCAGTTAATCCTGAAAATCAAGAAGAGATTGCAATTGCTACCTATAATAATGATATTTATATAACTAAAGATAATGGACTTAATTGGGAGACAATCGCCGATAGCGGTGGATTAGTAAAATAACCAACTAGGCGGTGCTTCAATTATGTATGGAATGATGTCGAAAATCAGTGGAATTATAAGTGAACCGCTGACGATACTTGTCCATTCGTTTGCTGATGATCCTCTTATATATACGCTCCTCTTAGGGATAATAGGGGCAGTTGCGCCTTGTCAGCTGACGGGGAATATGAGTGCAATTACTTTTTACGGGAATCGTACTGTACAAATGAAGAATGATTGGGTAGAAGTTCTATTCTTCATTATTGGGAAAGTGGTTGTCTTCAGTTCACTTGGGCTACTGACATGGCTACTCGGCCAATCATTTGAAACAAAAATGACGGAGTACTTCCCGCTGTTCCGTAAAGTGATTGGGCCACTTATTATTACAACGGGTCTTGTGTTGCTGGGTGTTCTCAAGCTAGAAATTCTTCAGCGGATTACATTGCGTATTCCTATGCAATTAAGGGAAGGAAAGGTGGGTTCTTTTTTGTTGGGAGCTAGTTTTTCCCTAGCCTTCTGTCCGACGATGTTCGTTATTTTTTTCCTCTGGCTTATGTCGGCTGTTGTGACAACTTCATATGGTTTTGTATTGCCAGCGGTTTTTGGAATTGCAACTTCATTACCTCTTCTTTTACTGTTCTTGTTAATATGGCTTTTCGATGCGAAGCGACTCATCATGAAGCGCAGTATAAAAGTAGGGAGAGTCATACAACGGTTTGCTGGTGTTGTACTCGTAATTCTTGGAGTTTTAGATACGATCACTTATTGGGGAATTTGAAGGATCACCACTACGTGCTGCAAAGAAAAGGAGAATTATTGATTATGAAAATGAAATTATGGATTATTGCATTGCTGGCAAGTGTCCTCATTATTGGAGGTTGTAGTGAAAAAGATTCCCAGTCAAATGGAGCTATGGACCATTCGGAGATGGGACACGGGGATATGGAAAATACTGATCAGGATGCTTCAGACTCGATGGGGAATGGTCATATGAGTCATAACGACCCAGTAAAGTTAAATGACTCTACAGGGGAAAATGAATTGAAGATTCCATCCGTGCTTAAACGTGGGGTTGAAGAGGGAATCGATTATACAGTTAGAGCGCAAAAAGGGAAAACTGAGGTTTTTGACGGGCATGAAACAGATACATATGGTTACAATGGCTCTTTCTTAGGACCAATGATTCGAATTAAACAAGGCGAGACAATCAAAATTAATACCATAAATGAATTATATGAAGAAACGACATTCCATTGGCATGGCTTAGAATTACCAGGAGAAGCAGATGGAAGTCCCCACAAAACCCTTAAACCGGGAGAAGAAAAGCTAATTGAATTTGAAGTGGCACAGGAAGCTGCTACGTTGTGGTTCCATCCACATCCTGATGGGAATACTGCTGAACAGGTGTATAACGGATTGGCAGGACTTGTTTATATAGAGGATGAAAATTCTACAAGTCTGGATTTGCCGGACGATTATGGAGTGAATGATATTCCATTGATTTTTCAGGATCGAACATTTGACGATGACAAGCAATTGAACTATCAAGCAGCGAAGAACGAGGACGGAACAATTGGAGATACATTATTAATTAATGGAACACTTAATCCGAAGCTGACTGTACCTAAAGAAAAGGTACGGCTACGTTTATTGAATGGAGCAAATGCTCGTGATTATACGTTCAAATTAACTACTGGGGATTCATTTGTCCAAGTGGCAACGGATGGTGGTTTCCTAAATGAACCGGTCACTATGAATGAGATTACGCTTGCACCTTCAGAACGAGCAGAAATTATCATTGATTTTTCTCGGATTAATACAACCGGTGACCTGGCATTAATAAACGACCAGGATTCGATTCTACTGCCGTTTGAAATGAGTGAACAACCGGGTGCGATTAATGAGATGCCTGGTAAAATGAATGACTTTTCAATAACTGAAGAAGAGATGAATCTACCAGTGTCAAAAAGGATCGAACTGTTTGGTATGGGGGAAATGGTAACGATAAATGGAAAGAAATTTGATATGAACAGAATTGATTTTACCCAAGAAGTTGGCGTTACTGAAGTATGGGAGCTTTACAATAAACCAGATATGATGGGCGGCATGAATCACCCGTTCCACATTCATGGTACACAGTTTAAAATAATTTCCATTGATGGTAAAGAACCAAATAAAAATGAGCGAGGTTGGAAAGACAGTATCTCTTTAAAACCAGAAGAGAGAGTAAAAATTGCTGTCAAATTTAATCATTCCATTATCTTCATGTTCCATTGTCATATTCTTGAACATGAAGATAATGGAATGATGGGGCAAATAAAAGTAGAATAAACGCAAAACTAATGCTGTTCAGTTCGTCTAGGATTCACACTAATTTTTGTATGACGCATTATTCAAATGGCCATTGTGGAGTGTTTCGCAATGGCTGTTTGGATTAACCCTGATGTTATTTCATTGAATACTGCTTTGGCTACCCCTGTAAGACATCGGATTCAACGAAAAGGTAGGTTACACAATGTTTCCAACAGCCGAGAAGAATAAGAAGGAAAATAAGAAAAAAACAATACTACTATTTCTCCTATATGTGGCAACCACTTTATTCATGATTTGGTTGCTTCTTGTTTTGTTTTTAACGTTCTTTTTTAAGCCTGATGAAAGAAAAGAAAAATCATTACTGGATACACTATTTTCGATAGCTGACTTTGAAATCGATTCAATTGTTAATTCATTAGATGAAAAAGACGGTTCTTCAATTGGAATGGGGGAGCCGGGTAGTAGTATCGAACGACTAAATAGAGACGACTTCAAACCTGCTATGAATGATCTCTTAAAAGATAGAGTCTTTGACCAAGCGAGATTCGATGCGGTTTTTCAAAATATGAAATCACCAATAATGACTGAAAAAGATCCTGTGCATTCTACTTTTGGAAGGGACGTTATTTATATATATCATAGTCATAGCAGGGAATCCTTTTTACCATACTTGAATGAGACGGATAAACCAGAGGAAGCTTTTCACTCGCGAGCCAATATTACGTTTGTTGGCGAATTGCTTGGGAGGGCATTAGAGAATAGAGGCGTAGGGACAGAAGTAGATTCAACTGATATTGTCCAAGAATTGGATTTTAGGGGATTGGACTATGGCAGTTCTTATGCGCTGTCTGGAGAACGAGTACGGGCTGCACGAATTGAAAACAAAGATTTGGAAATTTTCTTGGATGTGCATCGAGATTCGTTGCGTAAGGAATCCACCACATTGGTGGTAGATGGGAAAGGTTTTGCGCGACTGTTATTTGTTGTTGGTACGGGTCATGCAAATTATGAAAGCAATCTTTTGTTTACAGAAGGCTTGAATGACCTTCTTACGGCTAAGAATCCCGGTCTGTCTAAAGGAATCATTAAAAAAGATAGCAGTCAAGGGAATGGCGTCTATAACCAAGATGTTTCTCCAAACGCAGTTATTGTAGAAATTGGTGGTGTCGATAACACGATAGAAGAAATACGTCGGACGAGCGAAGCATTGGCAGACGTACTTAGCGATTATTATTGGCACAGCGAATAGTAATCTGAATGGAAATAGTTCAGAACAAGAGCACACATTAAAATTGTAAGTAAAGCACTCGTAAAAATAGACCATAATTCATTAAAGAAACTTCTATTTCTGACACTGCTACATATATTGGCAGAACGGAGGAATGCCTATGAAGAAGTCGTTGAAAGTTTGGAGTGCACTCATATTCTTTCTTTTCATATTTCCAATTATCCTAGAACAGATTCCAAGTGAAATACCAGATGACGTAGCAGTAGTAGCACCACTGACTAACCAGCAATTAGTGTATGCTACAAATCTTTTAGAACAGGAACCACAAATCCAAACAGGAATGCGTGCACTTTTATTTTCTACACATTCACATGAAGCATATGAGCCTATCACGCAACAATACGATGGGGAAATTGCGGTAACTCATCCCCAAGCGAATATTATGAAGCTCAATGAAACGATAAAAGCACAATTAGAATTCAATGGAATAGTAACTGAAGTTCTTGAAATCGATACTGCGGCAGTAATGAGTGAGAAGAGTATACCTTATAATAAAGCCTACAATGTAGTTCGGTCGTATTTACAGAAGTCGATGAAAGAAGTCGATTATGACATCATAATCGACATTCACCGCGACTCCCTTAAAGCGGAGAGAACTACACTGACATATGATGGGGAAAAGTACGCGCAAATTGTTTTTGTTATTGGCGGCGAGCATGCAAA